>JACZJV010000094.1 GCA_014860355.1 Burkholderiales bacterium
TTCCACCAAAATGTCGTCCAGCGCTGTCCAAAACGGTTTGCTATAATCCGTGCATATAGTGGCGGGTAGAGTGGCGGGTAGACCAGTTTGGCGGAGGGTTTCAGGCAATGGCGCTGACAGCAATGGAGATCAAACACGCAAAGCCCGGAAACTACATTGATGGCAACGGCCTGTACCTGCAGGTCAGTAAGTCCGGCACCAAATCCTGGATTTATCGGTACCAGATAAACGGCAAGCGCCGCGAGATGGGCCTCGGCGCGGTCGACACCGTGCCGCCAAGTGCGGCGCGGGCGAAGGCCGCGGAATTAAAGAGCCTCGCCAGCAAGGGTATCGACCCGATCGAGCAGCGGCGCAAAGAGCACGCAGCAGCAGCCGCGAAACAAGCTGAGCAAAAGTCCGAGGCAGATAAGTCGTCACATACGTTCGCCGTCGTTGCCGAGGAATACATCGACATGAAGTCGAGCGAGTGGGCGAGCGCAAAGCATGCACAACAGTGGCAGAACACGCTCGATACCTACGCCGTGCCGATCATAGGCGATTTGCCGGTGGCCGACGTCACTAGCGAGCACATATGGCAGATCCTCACGCCGATCTGGACGACAAAGACAGAAACCGCTACGCGGGTTAGATCGAGAATCGAGCTCGTGATCGACTACGCTATAGGCCGCGGCTGGCGCGCGGGTGAGAACCCCGCCAGGTGGCGTGGAAGACTCCAGTCGACCCTGGCCACGCCGTCCAGGATCAAGAGCGTGCGACATCATCCCGCGCTGCCCCGGGATAGGATGCCGGCGTTCATGGCCGCGCTGCGCCAGCGCGAGGGCACTGCCGCTCGAGCGCTCGAGTTCGCGATCCTTACCGCTGCAAGATCGGGCGAGGTGCGCGGCGCCAAATGGGGAGAGATCGATCTCGATGCGAAGATGTGGAGCATTCCCGCTTCGCGCATGAAGGCGAAGAAGAGGCACCGTATTCCGCTATCGGGGGATGCAGTTGTGCTGCTGCGCGCGCTACCCCGCATCGCCGGCAATGACTTGGTGTTCCCTGGTTCCCGCGACAGCCGGCCCCTATCGGACATGTCTTTGTCCGCGGTGGTCCGTAGAATGAACGAGGGCGAGGACGGCCCTCGTTGGCTTGATGAGGCTCGCGAAGAGGTTGTCCCCCACGGATTCCGCAGCACATTCCGCGACTGGGCCGCCGAGGTCACACACTACCCCAACGAGATGGCCGAAACAGCTCTGGCGCACACCATCGGCAACAAGGCCGAAGCGGCGTACCGGCGCGATGACATGCTTGATAAACGACGTCAGATGATGGAGGACTGGGCCGCGGCCTGTCGTACGGCCAAGGCCGGGAAGGTGGTCAGCATCAAGAATAATACGGCGTGAATTGCTGCGAGACTGCAGCTTGAACCATTCCATGCGAATCAAGCGGGCGGAAGAATGTCGTGCGCGGCGAGCACCGCCCGAAACCGGTCAATGACCTCGGCGTTGGTGCGCACTGTTGCCAGAGTCGATTGCCAAGAAGATGCAATTGTGACGGCAGCTATGTTTGCTCATTGCGCATGCTGCCGGCTGCCGCCCCGGGCAATCTTCACCCGCTCGGCGATCCAATCGCTCACCTCCGACTCGAGCCACCCGACCGCGCGCGGACCGAGCAGAACTGGCTTCGGGAAGACGCCGTCTTTGATGTACTGGTAGATCGTGCTGCGCGAAAGTCCCGTACGTGTTTCGACCTGCTTGCGTCGAAGAAATGCAGGTTCCCGCTGGATAGTCTGCGCCATGATCGTCACCTCGCCGCTGGTAGTGGAAGATGGCGGGATCTTTCCATGCCGGACGGGCGTTGTCGGCCCGAATCGGAGTCTCGATGAGGCCACAAGAACGCTTGACGGCCGGAAAACCGGGGGGCGTTACCCAAGGACGGCCGTGACCGCTGACGCTAGGATTGTTGCGGTCATCCACGACGGTCCGATGCGTGCGGCCCCTCTCTTACACGCGCAGATCGGGCGGTCGGTAACATGGACTGAACTCAGCATCAATCCGCTGGCTGCGAAGCAGAAGCAGGGGTCGATTTCAAGTCGAATCGTGGCTTCCTCGAGCCCACGATTCCACCGGCCAGCATCGGTTTTCCGCGAATCAATGCAACCATAGGGCGGAATATGAAGAGCACCCGGGACGCCAGACCGAATGATTCAAGGGCATTGGCGCGCGGTCATTTCTTTGTTGTACTGAATGGCTGGAACCGACTCCCGTCCTATGGTCAGCTACGTTCTCATAAAGGTTCGCCTCGCGGCACCATGCAACGCGTTCCATATTGCAAGGATAGATTTCGCGCCGCTTCAAAACCGCGATAACCCAGTTTGTAGAGCAACGGACTGAAAATCCGTGTGTCGGTGGTTCAATTCCACCCTTGGCCACCAGTTATTTTTGGTGCATACCGGACACATGCTTTACATTTTATACCGGAGACATGCTTAACACTTTAGGGCCGAATGGATTATCCAACGGTTCTACACGGCACGATTCCAGGTCAACGTAGCCGATTTCGTGGTTCATGAAGCTGACCAGCCAGATCTTGTCCTCTTCATCCTTGACCCCACACGCTGACCGGCGAACACCTAACTGAGGTTGATCTTTTTGTTCTGCAGGCAAATCCCGCCGCAGGCAGTCACGGTGATGGTGTGGTCGTATAAGAGGTAGCTCAAGCGAACCTGTTCGCGCGGGTCGCCAGCTTCTCCAGCCTGGTCGAGGCGGCGCGGCGCGCGGCCGAGGGCAAGCGGCGCAAGCAGGGGTGGCTGCGTTTCTGGCCAATCTCGCACCTGAGGTGCTGCGCCTAGAGCGCGACCTGCGGGAAGGCATCTGGCGTCCGGGACGCTATACCGCGATCCAGGTGGGCGACCCCAAGCCGCGCAGGGTGTCGGCTGCGCCGTTTAGCGATCGCTACCGCGCGCATTGAACCGCCAGTTCGTCTAATATCAGCTACGGTGGCTCTGCGGTGAGGCATTTGCGCCGTTCGCAGACGGCGCAAGTCACTCTGGAGGAAGTTCTATGCGCGCGTTCTTCATTCGACCTTTCGGCGTAAAAGAAGGAATCGATTTTGAGCAAGTCGAAAACGTACTGATCCTGCCGGCGCTCGCGCGCTTGCGTACCCAGTACGGCCTCGACATCGACGGGGGAACGACCGGCGAATTCATTCGCCAGGGAAACATACGCGAGGACATGTTCCGCTTGCTGGTCACGGCCGACCTCGTCGTTGCCGATGTGTCGATCTACAACCCGAACGCCTTTTACGAGCTTGGCATCCGCCACGGCTTGCGTCAGCAGCACACCTTCCTTCTGCGGGCGAAGGGTACCGAAGCGAAGTACCCATTCGACCTGCAGACCGACCGCTATTTCGCCTACGACTACGCGGACCTGGAGGGTAGCGTCGAAGGACTCGCCGCCGCACTACGCTCGACGCTGAGTGTCGATCCAAAATACAAGGACAGTCCAGTCTTTCAACTGCTGCCGAATCTCAGGCCCCACGATCGCGCCGTGCTGATGCCAGTGCCACTCGATTTTCAGGAGGAAGTCACGCGGGCGCAGAGCGGCGGCAGGCGTGGCGACCTGCGCTTGCTGGCCCATGAAGCACAAGGATTCGAATGGGAAACGGAGGGGTTGCGCCTGGTCGGCGACGCTCAGTTCAAACTCAAGGCGTTCCTGGGTGCCAAAAAAACGTTCGAGGCATTGCGAAAAGCGATTCCAGACGACCTGCATGCGAATCTCCGACTCGGCTCGATCTATCAAAAGCTTGCGGCGAAAGGTTCAGCGACGGACAGGGAAGATCTGCTCACCCGCTCCGACGTGGCAATCCGCAGCGCGCTTGCGGGCGCCGCTGCGCCCGCGGACCGCGCCGAGGCGTTCTCGTTGCTCGGAAGTAATGCCAAGACCCGTTGGCTAGACGACTGGCGCGACGTTGCGGCCGACGCGCGCAGCAGAGTAGCTCTCGGCTCCGCATACCTTGCCGATGCGCTCGAGTCCTACCTGAGTGCCTATGCAGAAGACCTGACCCGCTACTATCCCGGTGCCAACGCGCTTGCCCTGCTCAATATCCAGGGCTACCTCGCTCAGAGGGCGCCCGATTCCTGGGAAGCCGCTTTCGACGATGCCGACAAGGCCGGAGACGCGCTCAGGGATCGCGACGTCTGTGCGCAGCGCATCACATCGGCTCTGAATCTGACTTTAGGAATCGATCCCGTCCTGAAGGTCAAACAGGACCAAAGCGATTCGTGGGCCGCAATCACCCGCGCCGACGTTTTGTTTTTGACGATAGACAAGCCCCTGCGTATCCAAAACGAATACAAAAAGGCGCTTGCAGGCGTCAGAAACGATCTTTTCGCCATTTCCGCCGCGCGCCGAAATATCGAGATTTTCGAGTCGCTGGACCTGATCCCGGACAAGGTGAAGGCGGCACTCGGTGTTATCGACGAAGCGCTAGCCGCAGCCGACAAGATTCCGGCGCAGGAACGGCCGGCGCGGGTGGTGCTCTTCACCGGCCACATGGTCGACCGGCAGGACCGGCCACCGGACAAGATGCGGTTTCCGCGGACCGACAAGGCCGAGGCTAAGGCACGCGCCATGATCGAACAGGCGCTGCGTGACGAAATGGCGGAGCAAGAAGGCGTTTCACTCGGCATCGCCGGTGGCGCCTGCGGCGCCGACATCCTGTTCCACGAAGTCTGCGCCTCCTTGGGTATCCCCACCCATCTATACCTGGCTCTGCCGCAGAATCAATTCCAAGTGGAGTCGGTGCAGCACGCTGGCCCCGATTGGGTGGAGCGTTACCGCTTGCTCTGCGAGCGCAATCCGCCACGCGTATTGCAGGAAGATAAGGCGCTACCTCGCTGGCTCGCCGACAAGCGCGGCTACGACATATGGCAACGCAACAATAAGTGGATGATGTTCAATGCGCTGGCGTTCGACGCTAAGCACCTCACGCTGATCGCACTGTATAACTCAGAACGCGAATCCGATGGCCCAGGTGGCACGGCTTATCTCGTCAAAACGGCGCAGAAGTGGGGATTCAAGCCGATTGACCTCGATGCGCGGAAGTTGCTGGAACAATAGCGCGGTGCGATGGCGATTAGGGCGGCTCGCCTGGACGTCGCCTCCGGCCTTGTACCGAAGGGCAGCGCGGTGCATGCAGGGATCTTGTCAGTGGCTGCGTGATCCTGGGATAGGTTTGAATTCGGTAAATGTGTAGCACCAGCGCGCGCGAATCAGCGACGGTTTAGCCCGCGGACTGACACATCTCTGGCGGACGCTTCGACGCGGGGTCGTCGGGGGATATGGGAAGACCCGGGCACTGGCAGCGGTATTCGATATCACCAAGCACAGTTTCCCCCCACGCCTTCCGGCTGAGATTGGACACGAGCTTGGCGCACATCAGTCCCGGCCAAGTCTGCGGCGCCGGCCATGCGCGGATGACGCCGCTTCGGTCGCTGGAAAGAAAGCGCAGGCCATCGGTCATAAATGCCAATGCTAGGACCGAACCGCGATATGCATCGAGTGCTCTGCCTAGCGGGCGACCGCTGCGATTCCACAGTTGCACTGCGCCTCCCGCATCGCCGCTAACTACGTACTCGCCGTCGGGGCTGAATGCCAGACTATGCACGACGTCTGGCAAACCGGGGACGCGTGTTTCCGCGCCCACGTCCTCCTGGGTGCCGCGCAGGAATAAGGTGGCATCGGATCCGGCAATAGCGAGCCAGTTTCTGTCGTCGCTAAGTGCCAGCGCGCTAACGGTGCCATGTTGGTTGAGTGGCAGCTTGCGCAGCAGTGCGCCTCTGGTGATGTCGAACAGCAGGACGTGCTTGTCGCTCGCGGCCGCCAGGTACTGGCCATCAGCGCTCCAGGCCAGTGCCGTAACAGGGCAGTTACTGGCGATGATAGGCGTACCGACTGGATTGCCGGTGCCTGCGTCCCAGCGGTGCAAACTGCCGTCCCGGTGGCCGGAAAAGATACCGCGGCCGTCGGCGCTGAAGGTCACGCTTGACGCCGCCTGCGGGTTGGGGACGGACGGGCTGGCGCTCTGCTCGATGCCGCGCCTACCTGCGCTGCCGCGCTTTGCCCGGGAGTCGGGCGCTGCTTTATCGCACGACGCACGAGACGGCCACGAGGCTCCGCGCTCATCGATCAATATCTGACCCGATGGCAATTTTCTGCTGCGCAGAAGCAAACTGCCATCGCTACGGCCGTATACCGTTTGCATGCCATCCGCACTAATTGCAACGCTTTCGATTTTCGGAGGAGGCACCCTTCCAGGCAGTCCCTGTTTAAAATCAAGCTGCCCATCGGGTGCGGCCCAGGATCGATCGAGGGACCATAGCAACAGTGTCTTGTCCTCACCGCCGGAGGCTAACCAACTGCCGTCGGGGCTGAACGCCACACTCGTCACTCCGCCGACGTGGTGGTTTTCCGGCAGGGCGAGTGGCTCCCCGTTCGCTGCGAGCCACAGTCGCACGCTCCCGTCCTGGCTGCCCGAGGCGATGATGTGTCCGTCAGGGCTGAATGCGACGCTCTGCACAGGGGCCCGGTGTCCGCCGATACGCACGCTTTGTGCCTTATTGTCGAGATTGCGCACGCGCAGCGTCCCGTCCTTGCCGCCAGTGACGATGTAATGCCCGCTGGGACTGAACGCCAGGGCGTATGTGGACTCGGCGTGGGCATACATAGGCGGAAATTTTTCGCGCAGTGTAGCGGCGTCAAGCATAATCAAATTCGATACGCTCGCCGCGACCTGGGTCGAGTTGTCTTTGCGCGAGCCAGTGGCCACGGCGATGCTCCCGCCATCGCGGCTGAACGCCACGCCCCAGACTGGGCCAGCATTGAGCTGCGCCGGCTCGCGAACGGGTTGACCGCTGCTCGCATTCCAGAGCCGGACGGTGCCATCGTCGTGGCCAGAGACGATCAATGTCGCATCATGATTGTAGGCGATCCCATACGCGTGTCCAGCGTGCGCACGCAGCGGCTCCCCTAATGGCGCGAGCCCGCCGTCGACGCGCCATTGGCGCACGGTTCCGTCGTCGCTGGACGACAACAATTGACGGCCATCATCGCTGAACGAAACCAGTTGCACTATATCGGTGTGCCGGCGCGCGCGCGCAAGCACCTTTTGTGGATTGTCGGGCGTGCGCAGGGCGACGCTGCCGTCTTCATGGCCGCTGGCTATCAGTTGCCCGTCGGGGCTGAATGCCACCGCCAGCATGTTGCTCGGGTCGGTAACGACGACCGGCATGAAACGGCGCAAATGCCGGCGCGCCATCAGTGCATCGAGCATGCTGCCTTCGATTTCGGAACCAAGTTGCAGTTGGCGCGCGGCAAGTAGCTGCTGGAACGCGCGCACGTCGCTGTCCCCCGAAGCACTGCTGAGCATGGCCTGGGACTTGACCATCAAGCGCAGCGCTTCGGCGCGTCGGCTGGCGAGCACCGCCTGGTCGCGCTCTTGGTAGGAATCCCTCGCAAAGTAGATCAGCGAGAGGACGGCAACCACCAGCAGGATTGACAAGCCAGCGAGCACGTTGCGCGAATGCGTCATACGCGCCTGCTCGCGTTCGGCCTGTTCGGCGCGCTCGCGTTCGCGCTCGGCATGTGCCCGCCGTTCGGCTTCCTCATGTTGCCGCTGCTGCTGTTCGCGCGCCAATCGCGCGTCACGCTCTGCGCGTACTACACTGACCAGACGGTCATGAATCAGTTCGATGCGCGGTACGTCGCCCTGCGGTTCGATGCGCAGCAGGCGCCTCTGCATCAACGTATCCAGCTCTTCCGGCGTCAGGTCGCCGCTGCTCAGTGCTTCGTCGCGCGGGTAACTACTGCGGTAGCGGCCACCCTGGATCAAATTTTCTTCAATAAACACCGAAACCTTCGGACCCATTCCTTTCAGCGCGTCGTGGTAGAAATCCTCCAGGATGTCCTCGCCGGCGCTCTGCAGTAGTGCCCCATTTATCCTTGCGGGACGTTCGCGGCGGCTGTTGAGCTGATAGCAGCATAGACTCAACAGCACCGGCTCCACCTCGGCAGCCTGTTCCGATGCGGCGATGCTGTCGCGATCGAGAATAAAATCCACGATCTGGGCGGCGACGCCAGGCTCTAACACGGACGCGCCTGCGCGCGCGACAGCCTCGATTGCGCGCTCGCGCGACATCGCTTTCAGGTGCAGCGATTCGCGCTTGGGCAGATTGGCCTGTTTCTCCCAGCTCTCGACATCGGCGAGGAAGTCCGAGCGGAAAGACAGAACCACGCGGTATTGCTGCGACTGCAGGTTCAGCCTTCGACCAGCGTCGCGGTCCTCGACAAGTTCGGCTGTCAGCCGGTCGCCGACAAGATCAGCCAAACTGTTAAGCGTAGCATTGACGTGTTCGGTCGATCCGCCATGCGAAAACACCTCCTCGAATTGGTCGAAAACCAACACTGGCGTCAGTGGGTAGTTGTCGGCAGTCCAAATTGGCCGCTCCTGGCGTTGCAGGTAGGCCCATAGGCTTTCACCTTCGCTCAGCGGCGAGGCGTCCGCCCCGGCGGCGTCAATCTCCTGTCGTAGCCTTAAGGCGGCCTGAGCCAGAGGAAGCTGTGCAGCCCGTTCGGAATAGTCGAGCCGCAGGTGCACTGGCAGGAAGCGCGCAGCGCGCAGCTTCGGGAACAGTCCGGCATTGAGCATGGAGCTCTTGCCCAGGCCGGACTTGCCATACAGTGCGACAAAGGGTGCGAGCCGGATCAGTCGCAGCAGTTCCGCGCTAATCTCCTCGCGGCCATGAAAGAAGCGCTGCGAGGCCTCGTTGTAGGCGGCTAGACCCGGCCAGGGATTGTCGTCATCGAGGAGCAACGCGGTCGAGGCATCGTCCATTGTCAGATTCTCGTGCGGGCCTCGCGCACCAAGTCCTTCAAGAGCTTGGTAGTTATCTCGTCAGGGTTCCCTTCCGGCGCATGGCCAAAGTTGATGTTTCGTTCGCGCCACGCTACTACCGAGGGTTGATTGTAGGACTCGGGCTGGTTTTGTGCGTCTACCACCAGCGGCACAAGGAATTTGCGGTTCATCTCGGGAAGCTGGCGAGTCGCTTCGTCCCATTCGCGGAAGACGAAGGCTTTTGGCCGCTCGGTAGCTGCGCGCGAGATCAGCGGTACGAAGTAGCGGCAGTTGCGGATGCCATCGAGGATACGTTGTGTGTATACATCGCCGGGTTCGAGTGTCTGGCGGTCGAACCAGACCTCGTTTTCTGCAACGCCCAGGCTGCGTAGCGACTGCTGCAGCTTTTCTGCACGAGCCAAATCGGTTGTACGCGAGTAGCTCAGAAAGAACATCGCACTCTCCGGCGTGCCTGGCTGTTCATTTTTCGGCGCGATATCGCCATTTCCGGAGGGTGTATGGGCAGTCATCCAGCGTCGGTACAACTCGTCGACAAATTGAACTGGATCTACATTGGTTAGCGCCTCTGTTTCGGGGCTGTACTTACCGAGGAAGCCGATGAACGGGTCTTCCTTGCCCATTGGTTCGATCAACCATTCGCGCCCGCCTTTTTGGTCTGCGAGCCGCCCCTTGCGCGTCGCGCGCAGCATGAATCGGCTTAACCAGTCGGGAAAGTTGCAGCCGATCAGCAGCAGGTTGCGGTCCTGCAGCGCGCCCAGAAACGCTGTTGGAGCATGACTGCCGCGTGCGATTACGTTGTGCGCGTACTCGAGTACATCTTCGTCGTGGATCGAGAACAGTGGCGTCGGACGCGCCTTGCCGAACAGGTACAACAGCTGCACCGGGCCACCGGGCCGCTGCCAATCGGTGGGAAGATCTGCGCCTTCACTAGTGGGCAGCTTGGGGGAATGCACAACCTCGTTGACCGCGCGGTTTTCGGCCATAAGCGCCTGCGCCAGCAAATCGTCAGGCGTTAGTGTCACAATCAACCGGAAGTCGCTGATCCGCGCGAGTTGCTGCAGGGGTTTTGGAATTGGCAGCCCCTCGGCCTTGAGTTTGCGCAGCGCGCTGTCGATGTCGCCATAGAGGTCTTGGGGATTTTCGACCACGCCCTTCAACCGGGTTACGGCGTCGTTGAGTTCGCGGAACGGCGGCAATTGTTCGTCGCCAATGTCAACGCCGTAGTCGGCCAACAGTTGCGTCGCCACGCGTACCTGAAGCGATGTGCTGCCGTCGCCGTCCAGCAACAGGCGCGGGCCGACAACCGGAACTACCATGCCGTCGCATATCATATCGATAAGCCGCCGCCACGCCGGATCTTTCATAACGACGGGAAATTCCATGGCGTCCCCTAATTTTCGCGAAGTATGTGCCTAGCGTGCGGGCGAAGTCAATCAGCGATTTCACGCGCGTGGGGATCAAAAGGTCGACACCCGCGCGAAACCTCTCGTCATGGTTGAATGAGTCAATGGCCAATCCGGGGCACGCGGACATTCAGCTTCAATTCGCCTTCGGCTATCGCTGCAGCATTCCATTCGAGGCGCGGTCCTTTCCCTGTCTTGTCCGCTGTGAAATGAGCACGCGAATCTCGCTTCGCATCGTCTTGCGCCAGGCAGTATTGCAAACAGCCCGGCGAGGGCGCAATATCTTCTGTAAGCATTGCCCGGTGGCATAAATAAGTTGGAGCAGAAAGCGCCGCGAACAGGCCGATGCGCGATAGGTCGCAGATTTGGATTTCAAATAGTTTGGACCGGAGAGCCGCAGGTGACTCCGCCAACGGTTCTTGCCCAAGGTCAAAAAAAGGGGGAATCATGGGATTTCGCAAGAGAAGCAGGGACGAACATTTTGCTAACGATGGACAGCCCAAGCGCATACTCGCGCTAGACGGTGGGGGACTGCGGGGCATCTTCACCATGGGCCTGCTGCAGAACATCGAGGCGCTGCTGCGGGACCGCCACGGCGGGGACCCGGCGTTCAGGCTGTGCGACTACTTCGACCTGATCGCGGGCACTTCCACGGGTGCCATCATCGCTGCCGCGCTGGCCATAGGTTGGAAGGCGGACGACATCAAGGTGCAATACGATACGCTCGGCAAGAAAGTCTTCGAAAGCGATCTCCTCAGCGGCTGGGGCGTGCTTCGCGCCAAGTACGATGAGTCTAAATTGATTGCCGAACTAAAAAATATCTACGGGGATAAGACGCTGCTAGGAGGCCCGGAGCTACACACCGGGCTGATGATCGTGACCAAACGCATCGATTCGGGCAGCCCGTGGCCGATAGGCAACAATCCCCGCGGCAAGTACTTCGTCGACCGCCCGAATGGAGTTATTGGCAATGGCGCATATCCGTTGTGGCAGGTGGTTCGTGCCTCCACGGCGGCGCCGACCTTTTTCGACTCGCAGGCGATCACCATCGCCACTGCGGCCGGGAAAAAAGACGTAACCGGCGAATTCATCGATGGCGGCGTGAGCCCGTTCAACAATCCCTCGCTGCAGGCCCTGATGTACGCGACCCTGGACGGCTATCGCATCGGCTGGCCAACAGGCGCTGACAGGCTGATGCTGGTGTCGCTAGGCACAGGCATGGCGGATCCCGTGGTGAAGCACAGCGCAATCGCGGTCAAACACGGCATCGGCGCGCTCGGCAACCTGATGGAGGACTCCGCCGTGCTCCAGGAAACCCTGCTGCAATGGGTGTCGGCCAGCCCCACAGCCCGCGTCTTCGACCGCGAGATCGGCGACCTAAAGAACGACCTGCTGGCGCCGGCTCCACTAATAACCTACCTGCGCTACAACGCCCAATTCACACGCGAGGGGATGCACGACCTGGATCCCGCACTGGCCGACAATACCAAACGATTGGAAGACCTGAGCAAGATGGATGTGCCCGAGAACATGCCGACGCTGCACCGGCTTGGCACGCTGCTCGCCGCGCGTGACATCAAGACGGAGCACTTCCCATCGCGCTTCGATCTTTCCGCCTGAACCCTTCGATGCGCTGCACATACCGTAACAGGAAGCGCGAGCCGGTCGTAGTTATCCGATTGAAGCTGAGTTTCGTGGGTGTGACTACATTGTCTCCAATGGCCGCGCCGGGATAGACGGCTACTGTGTGAGCAAGGCGAAATGTTAGAGCATGTACCGTCCGGCGCCCTAGTTAGGCCGAATCCACAAATCTAACTGGAGGGAAAAGTTTCGACCAGGACGGCGCGAATGAGTGGCGTCGCCATGCGATGAAGGCCATTCTTCGACTGACTACACGGCGAACGGCGACAAAGCGCCCGACACGATGAACATTATGCCGGCGTAGTCCTTGAAGGCGCGCCCAGGAGAAAACGCAGCAGCGTTTTCAGCTCGCTCCCGGACTGCCGCTCGATCCGGAACAGCTTGATCGGCGGCGCGCCGGCGGACTGATTGGGCGAATCGGCGCTCATTGTTTGCCATAGGCCTAAAAGCGTGGATTCCAGGAATGCCCTATCGGTGGTGTGGTCCACCAAGAACACGACGCGGTTCAAGTCCACGCTGTTAATCAGGCGCCCCAGTTCGAAGATGCACCCCTGATTGGCTGGTGAAAAGCTGCGCAGGTCCATGAGCAAGGCGTCGCTCATTGCGGCCAGTCGCTCCATGGTTATCTGCCAGGTGTCGTTGTGGCAGAAGAATTCGTTGATACGGTAGCGGCCGTCCGGATCCGGGGCAGGGTCGATGGCCTTGACGCGCCGCTCCAGATCCTGCCCGTCGCTGACAAACTGCCGTCCCAGGCGGCCGCTGACGAAATCCAGAAATTCGTGTGGTTCGATGGTGGTCGTCACCAGATCCGGTCCCGCTATCATGGATATGCTGCCGGCGTACTGCCAGTGTTTGCGCAATTTGTCGAATAGCTGCTCGCTGCGCTTGGCGAGCGCGAATACGCGCAGCAACAGCAGCGTCTTCGGGGCATTGTCGGTTGGCGCTTTCGTCGTCCAGCGCAGACCTAGACTGGAAACCAGCTTGTAGCCGATAAACGCGACAGGCCCAGTCAGAATCCACGCGGCGCCTTCGAACGCGAATCCGATGGACTGGACGACGCCGAACAACAGCCAGAGCGCATCCAGCATGATCGATTGCTCGCTGAATTTCTTTTGCTCATAGCGCTTGCCGAGAAGCCGGAGCAGGGGCCATCCGAAGAAGGCAAACGCAGCCATCCCGACGAGTATCATGGCGATGAATATACCGTGCGCGCCCAGGCCGAGTTCAAGACCAATGCCCGTAATCGCGCGCAGCAGACCTTCATTCGCGCCTGCAACGGATAACACCGATTGCGAGCCGGCCGCGAGCGCGAGCAGAAAGACCAGTACCAGCGGCCCGACGGCACGTATGGGGCGAATCAGGAAGGTAAATAAAAGAACCGTTGCAGGACCGTTCGTGATGACCCAGTAAAGCGGCAGGCTGCCGACGCCCATCTCCGGGTTCCTTGCCACCGCAATCGCAATGAGCACCGCGAGCATGGCGAAGTAGGCACCAAATAGCTGCCAACGGCGAGTGCTGTCGTAGGCAGCGATCAGCAAGATCGTCAGGATGACGGGCCAGAAATATGTCCAGGAGAGAATCAGCAACTTGCTCCAGACGATCTCTTTATCGCGCGTCGCCAGCAGCCAGCCTGCCGTCATCAGCAATGAATAGCATAGTCCGCCTGCCGCATAGACGATGGATGCGCGCCATGGCCCGCGCACTGCACGCTGGTAGGACAGATCGCCCGCTTGATTGCGGCTGTCTTTCGTGTCTGCATCAAGATAGCGGAATTCAAGCCGCGCTGCCGGGGTCCGGATGCCGGCTCCGGACTCCAGGCTCGCCGTGTCGCTGCCGCCGACTCTCGCCATGCCTCTGCTTACGGAATTGCGGTAGAGGCGCAACAATACAAAGCAGACGGGAAACGCGAGTAGCGCCGCCGCCAGAACCACGAACGGCAATAAACCTGTCAGCACTATGGTCGTGGACATCGGTTCAGAGAAAACTATAGGAAATGCAATCCTGCCTCATCTCGTGCGGCCGGCCGATTGCGATGCCGGTGAGCTTGCCGGCTCCATGCCGTCCTGCTACTGGATCGCGTCGCACTGGTCGAACTGGGTCAGACGCGGAGGCGTGTACGTATCGTTGTATTCGATCAGAACGTAGACTATGCTCAGGCAGCCCCAGCCATTGTAGGATGCCCTGAATCCGCTGCCTGCGCCCGCGGAAAGAAGCTTGACGTTGAACGTCGGGTGGTTCATGTAGTAGCTGATTTGAGATGCGGACTCGAGCGGTCCTTTCAGGCTCTCGGGTGTAGGAAACAGGTCCCAGCGATAGACCGACTTATTGTCCCGCGTTTTCCAGTTCAAGGCCGTGCGGCTGGTGGCGAAGTGCAGCGCGGGATCCGGCTTCGTACCAGCCGCGATACGCTGGATAGTTGCAATATCACCAGTAAGGAAAGCCTGCTTCAGCCGGTTGGAATTGGTCAGGCGCTCGAGCAACTGCTCCGATCGTTCGCGGGCCTGTTGTGCTTTGAGCGTCTCGGCGCGCGCTAGATCGGCAGCCCGTTGAGCACGCTGTGCCTGCGCGAGCGCAATTTCGGACTGCATTATGGCGTCGCTGCGGTTGTACAACGCCCAGCCCAGTCCGGCGATCAGCGCCGGTACCAGCACCACTACCGCCTGCAATAAGCGCTTGCGTGACTGCAATTCGCGCACCTCGGCCTGCAGCCTGGCCTCGCGTTCGCGCTGCGTGCGCATTGCGAGTTCGCGTTCAGTGGCCGCACGATCCGACTCCGCGATGCGTTCGATTTCCTCGCGCCAGGCTGCCTCGCTGGCGCGCAGGAATTCGATCGCGCGGGTGAACTCTTCCCGCGTGCCGTAACGCAGCGCCCATGCCGGGCTAGGCCTCTCTTCCCGCTCCCATAACAGAGCCCGATCGAGATCGGGATTTCGCCACAACGCCGCGTTTTGCGGCCACAACTGCGCCGTCTGCCGCAAGCGCTGGTAAAACGCCTCCGAGCGCGCCTCGCTCCGCACCCATTCGCGCAGCGTATGCCATTGCCGGATCAGCGATTCGTGCGAGATGTCGATCACCGTGTCCGGTTCGAGTTTCGCGGGCCAGCCGGGCATGATGAAAGTGCGGCCTTCGCGGCGGAAGGCGTCGATGACTAGGGTCATGGTCGCGGCATCGGTACCGGCAACCTTGATCAGATCGCTCAAGCTCGTCGGGCGCCGCGTTTCGCGGTAATCCGCACCGCGCTCGCACAAGCTGCGGAACAGACTCTGCGCCACCGCCTGGGCGTCTGGTGTAGCTGCAAGTTCCCCATACGCTTGTTCGGCGTGCAGCGATAGCGCTTGCGCCATCCCTCCAATGCCGAGGTAATGCTCGAGATCGATCGGGCGCTCCCATGCGCCCGCCACGTTCCAGGCGTCCCAGGTGCGCATCAGCGCGTGCTGCAGGATGGGGAGCAAGTCGGGATCGTCGCCGGCATCGTTCAGCAGGCGCTGCGTCAGCCGCGGCGCAATAGTCGCGCCGCTGACGGCAGCAGGCCCCTCGATGGTGGCACGGTGCTGATCCCGCGTCAGACGCGGAATCAGGTACTGGGCGTCGTTGAGCATCTCGGGCAGATCGCGGAAACGGGCGCAATCGCCGAGAAAGTCCGAGCGCATCGTCAGCACGATGTAGATCCGTTGTTCGCGGCTGCGTGCAGCCTCCAGGAGCAGATTGACAAATGCAGCGCTGTCGTCCGCAGGATCACCGACATGGCCCAATTGGCTGAAGCGGAACAACTCCTCGAACTGGTCGACCACGACCAGCAGATTCTCGTTCGGTGCCGGACCGGATTGTTTGAATACGTCGATCAGGCCCAGCCCGCTGCGACGCAAAACAGCCTCGATCAGCGGTGCGCGCGCGCCGGAAGCGCACGACACGCCGCTAGGAGCAGCCGCAACGGCGAGCGCCGATGCCAGGCTGCGGATGGCATTGTTGCCGGGGCGCATCACGGCAAAGCGCCAGAATGAGCCGGCGCTGGCCATGAAGCCGCCTTCGATCATGGGCAGCAGGCCCGCACGAACCAGCGAGGACTTGCCGCTGCCGGAGGTGCCGACAACCGCCACAAAGCGTCGCCGTTCCAGCCGTGCGACGATTTCGCTGGACTGACCGTCGCGTCCGAAAAATAGATGTGTTTCGCCGACCTCGAAAGGCCGCAGCCCCGGAAACGGGTTGAGCAGCGGCGGGCTCACAGTCATGTCAACTCCGGACTGCCGTTACTGCAGCAGCCGTTGGAGTTGCTCTATCGACTCCGGACCGCGCATGACAACGACGCCGGGCGGGGCACCAAAGTCAAGCTTGGCGGGGCTGTCCGGCGGCGCGATGACGACGAACTTGCCACCGAATGCACGCGTGCGCCCCCAGCCCGGCGCCTGCTGGGACTCGCGCAACTTGCTGCGCACCCAAGCCTCACGTGCGTGACCCCACACCACCACCACCACATCGCAACTCACCAGAATGGCCTTGTTCTCCTCCAGCAGTTCCTCGACTGTGCCCTCGATCGACGCACGCGTGACGAAAAAGCCCAGTTGGGTCAGCGCCGTCTGCAGCGGTTTGGCGTCCACGCGGTCGATCGGATCGCATACCAGATAAATCGTTTTGCCGGCTTCGGGCGGCGCGGCCCCAGCTGGTGCCGGCGTACGCTGCGTGCGCAACCTTTCAATCACGAGCGACTTCAGCTGCTCGATCGATGAGCGCACAAACTCGGCACGGTCGCGCTCGAATGCGGCCTGTTCGAGCGTTTCGACGAACTCGCGTTGGCGCGATTCGGCAATGCTCTCGGGCGTAATCTCCGGTGGAGACCAGAGGACACTGCGCAGTGACTTGTCGCCTTGCGCCAGCGCCTGTTCGGTTTGCAGCACCACGCCCGACTTGGTGGCACCCTCGGGGATCGAACCATAACGCGCGCCTATCAGGTGCACCGACAGCCTTGCCAAGCGCAGATCTGCGCGCACCGCCTCGGCATAAGCTTCGGCGTCCTCCGGGAGTTCCGTTTCGGGCAGCACGCGGTAGCCGCGGTCCTCGAGCTCGCGTTGCAGCGACTCGCGCGCCATCTTCATGTCGCTCGAGGTGCGGGCAAGGTAGACCGCAATCGGCTCGGCAGGCGCCGCCGCGCCTGCTGCAGCATTCGCGGGTCCGGCATCGAGCATGCGCTTGATGGAGTAGGCGATGTCGTCGGCGCGCTGCCAATACAAGCCGGCTTTGTCCGGGTCAAGCAGCACGTCGCGATCGATGCCGTTGTCGTCCATGTAGTACAGCTCGAATCCCACGGTCTTGTCGACTTCCGGGATCAGTGCGGGTAGGTCGACGAAGCGCCGCAGGTCGGCGCGGTCGATGGCACGCCGGTAGACTTTCACGATGCGGCTGAGATGATCGATGTTCAGGTCGCCCCTGGCGATGCGGCGCTGTCCGAAGCTCTGGAATTCTTTCTTGCAGTACGCCGACGACAGATAGTGCTGCGACAGTACAGTAATGAAAATAGCCGACCGGTCGAGCTGCTGCTCGATCTGTGCGTCGAAGAGTTCATTGCCCGTGAGGCGGCGCTTGTCGCGCCACAGTTCGACTCGGCCGGGTCCGATGCGCTGTCCTATCGATTCGCGCAACGCATTTTCAAACTCTTCCACCCAACGCCGATTTTGCGGACCATACGGCTCATCATCGCGATGGCAATAGCTGAGGAAAATCTGCTGGGGAACCATTAGTGAAGTCTGTCCTGCGCCGCTGCGGGTGTCAATATGAACCGCGCCGTGCCTGATGCGGGAGCGCCGCGACGGATGCCGTGCACTTAGGTGTCGCTGGGCGGGTGTCCTTGAACTTGACATCGGCTGGCGCACGCGTGTAGCTTGGCAAACCTGCGCTGCCGCAATAAGTGATCCTAGGCCAGGCAGCCGAAGTCCATGGAGGGCGTATGGTTTTATTGCGCCAAACTGGAAACTTTTTGTTCGTTGGCACCGGTCGATCGACTGAGTGTGACGATTGGGCCACAAATGCCGAGGGCGGCATGCGGCGCCGCATGGTGGCCCAAGTCCAGTCCATCATCAAAGTCATGAAGACGCTTCGCAATCCGCGTTATCGAATCCTAGCAATCTATCGTGAATTGGGGCGCGTTGAGCGTACGCGTGCTTCGCGCACGGACTGCGTGGCTTAGCTCGGCAAGGAATAGTGGGAGGGCGGCATGTCGGAAGCCTTCGGCAAGTTCAATCTCGTCGGGCGTTCACCAGCGTTCCTGAAGGTGCTCGAACTGACAAGTCGCTTTGCCGGCTGTGATGCCACGGTCCTCCTGCAAGGCGAAACCGGAACCGGCAAGGAACTGGTAGCGCGCGCAATACACTATCTTGGGGCGCGTCGTGAATTCCCTTTCATCCCCGTCAACTGCGGTGCATTGCCCGACAGCCTGGTGGAAAGCGAGCTTTTCGGTCATGCCCGAGGAGCGTTCACCGACGCGCGCGACGCCAGACGCGGTCTCATCTCGGAGGCGCAGGGGGGGGGCTTATTCCTCGATGAGATCGAGGTGCTGACCGCAAAGGCGCAGGTCGCGCTGCTGCGTTTCCTCCAGGATCTGGAATACCGCCCGGTGGGAGGGGGCGTGGTGCGCAACGCCGACGTCAGGATCATTGCGGCGAGCAACGCGAACCTTGGGCAGCTGGTAAAGGAGGGATCTTTCCGGCAGGACCTGCTGTTCAGGCTCGATGTCCTGTCCATCAATCTTCCGCCGCTGCGGGAAAGACAGCGCGATGTCGTACTTCTGGCTGAGCTATTCCTCAAGCGCCTCGCGCGCCAATACCGCAGGCCGCCGAAGAGCCTTCATCCCGATGCCATCCTGGCTCTACTCGGCTATGCATGGCCCGGCAATGTTCGCGAACTGGAGAATATGATCCACCGGGAATTCCTGATGACCGACGGACCGGTGATTTATCTCCACAGCCTGGAATCGCTTGGATCGCGGCTGGACGAAACCCCGAGCCCTGCGTCGTCACGGCTTACGGAGTCCAAGTTCCGGGAAGCCAAGGAGTGCGCAATCGCCCAATTCGAACGCATGTACATCGTCGAGCTGCTCTCGCGCACCCACGGCAACATCAGCCAGGCGGCACGAATATCGGGCAAGGAACGCAGCCGGCTTGGAAAGCTGGCGAAGAAGTATGGGCTTGAACGCACGGAATTTGCGCGCGATGCGGAAGCAGATTGAAGCGCGGCTGCGGCATTTTACGTTTCGGCATGCGCTTCAAAACACGTGGCGTTTGATCGGAGGAGAAACAAAATGACAGTGAACAAAGTGATCGTCACGAACCTCGCGGTGCTGCAGGGCAAGTATTCGGCCGGCTTTCGCCGCGTACGCGATGCGATCGCGCGCCTGATCGCCGCAGACAAAAAGCGCGGATTGACGACACTGCACGTGGCGATCGATTCGGCCGTGGACATGCGTTCGGCGGGGGGCTCCCCGGTGACCACGGCTTCGGATCGGCGCCAGGCGAAGGCCGCCATCGACGCCGTGTGGACGGCATACACACCGGACTACCTGATGATCCTGGGAGCGCCAGACGTCGTGCCGATGCAGATCCTGCGCAATCCCACCCGCGGCGACGGCGATGCCAACGTCCCCAGCGACCTGCCCTACGCCTGCGCGGCGCCCTACAGCAGCGACCCGTCCGCGTTTCTCGGACCGACCCGCGTCGTCGGCCGGCTGCCCGATCTGCTCGGCGGCACCAACCCCGCCTACCTGGTGAGCTTGCTCGGCACGGCCGCGCGCTATCGCATGCGTCCGCGCGAGGCGTTTCAACGCTACCTGGGCTTGTCGGCTCAGGTGTGGCAGGCGTCCACGGCACTGAGCCTGGCCAAGGTCTTTGGCAATTCGACGGCACTGCAGACCACGCCGCCGCGCGGACCGAATTGGACCAACGCGCAGCTCGCGCGGCGCGCCCATTTCATCAACTGCCACGGCGCGGAAAGCAGCCCGCAGTACTACGGGCAGCCGGACGGAAAGGAGGAGTATCCGGTGGCGCACGAGGCCGCACGGTTGAAGCGCAAGGTCAGCAATGGCACGGTGATCGCGGCGGAGTGCTGCTACGGCGCGCAACTCTACGACCCGCAGGACAGCGCGGGCCAGGCAGGGATCTGCAGCACCTACCTCGCCGACGGCGCCTATGGCTTCTTCGGCAGCACCACCATCGCCTACGGCCCCAGCGAGGGCAACGGCCAGGCGGACCTCATCTGCCAGTTTTTTCTAGACTCGGTGCTGAACGGCGCCTCGCTCGGCAGGGCCACGCTCGAAGCCCGGCAGCGTTTCGTGGCGCTGTACACGCATCTGGATCCGACGGATCTCAAGACGCTTACCCAGTTCTATCTGCTCGGAGATCCTTCGATACAGGCAGTCGGGGCGGTACCGCACGCGCTGTCGCGCACCAAGGCGTTCAAGAGCGCATTCAAGGGGGCCAAGACCACCACGGGCGGGCGCGCGTTTCGGCGCGAGCGGCTGGCGCGCACCGGAACCAACCTGGCGCGCTCCGTCGGCGCCACGCGGCCGGTCAAGACCCGGCCGCCGACGCATGTGACGCGCGCGCTGAACGCAATCGCCAAAGAGTCGCGCATCAAGGAGCTGTCACGCCAGTCCTACGCCGTCTCCTTTCCCACATCTGCGTCCAGCGGCGACATGAAACAGTTCGCCGCCACCCGGCGCGGGCGCTCCGTCTATGTGCTGTTCGGCGAGAAGATTACCCCGGATAAAGTGAAGCGCGTCGTCGCCCTGGCCGCCACGGTCGAGGATGGCAAGATCGTACACATGCGCAGAGTCCACAGCCGATGATCCTGCAAGGGCGCGTCGTGCGCAAACGCGTGTCGCTGGGCTCCAAGAGCGAGCACGAGGCGCTGGTGCTGGTGACGGCCGACGGCGAGGAGTACAGGCTGCGCCGCCAGGAGGGCAATCCGTTCCGCGATCCGGAACTCGATGTGCTGGAGGGCAAGCGCATCGAGTGCGAAGGGATCGTGCGCGATGGGCTGGTCATCATGACGCAGTGGAGCGTGCTGGGCTGAGCGGGCAAGCGAGAACTTTCGGCGTTATCAAAGTTACCGTGAATGCCGCAGTGCTACTTGCGCGCACGTGGCAATGCGCGACGGGGCGGAGCATGTACGCCTCGTCGATGCAGATCCAAGCATCGCGTACTGGTCGCTTTGCTATGAAGTCGGCGGCCCGCCCGGTTTGGGCGGCGGGCGCTGTGTCAACGAAGACAGCGCCTCGAACACGAGCTTCAGATCGAGTGCTTGCCCTTCATTGACCATCTTCATTAGCGGCTCGAGCCATGGCTTCCACTCCTCAGGGGGCTGGTCGCTATTGGCGTCGAGCGCGCTAAAGAGGTGCTGCAAACGCTCCTGCAATTGCGCTATCGGTATCCCGCGCGCGGCAAGCGCGTTTCGCAGTCCCGGTGGCCCTTCGCCCAAGGCAGCAAGCACGGCCTTCCGGTCGATCGGACCGCTCCCTGCTTTTATATTGGCCAGTGCTTCGAGCCATGGCTTCCACTCCTCGGGAGGGCGATCGGCAGCGGCACCCAGCGCATCGACCGTCCGCTGCACGCCCTCTAGGAACTCCGCGGTCGCGTCCTCGCGCGCGGCAAAGACGCCGGGTAGCGCAGCCATCCCTAGGCGCAGGGCTGAGTTCGCGAACTCGTCGAACGAAGCAGCAGCCTTCGCGTCGGCATTTGACGCGGAGTTCGGGCGAGGGCCTGCCCCTTCGTCACAGCGAGCGCCTGCGCAATCGGCGTCGTCGAATCGCGACCCTTCGAGAATCGCGCCGCGAAAGTCGGCGCTGTGAAAGCGCCCGCGTGACAGGTCGGCTCCCTGAAGATTGGCGCCGCGAAAGTCGGCCTCATCAAGACGCACTCCGATCAGGCTCGCACCGGCGAGATCGGCGCCGCGAAATTCAACACCCTCTCCCTCGGCATCATCGAATACGGCTCCGCGCAGCACGGCGCGCTCGAAAGACGTTTCGGTTAGCTTTGTGCCGCGCAAGCTCGCGCCCGTGAGATCGGCGCCTTTTGCGGAGCTGTCTTCGATGCGTGCGCTGTCGAAACAGGCACCCGCAACCCGCGCATCATCCAGCACGCATACGCGCAAAGTGGCTCCGGACCAATCGGAGTCCTCCAGCCACGCCCCTCGCAGCAGGCAATCGCCGAGACGGGCGTCGCGCAGCGTCGCACCACGCAGATTGGCCCAGGACAAGTCGAGCCTGTCGGCGCTCAGGCCGCATAGGTTCGCCGCGGCGAGCTGCGCCTCGTGCAGATCGATGTCATGGGCGCGCAGCCTGTTGGCGATGAACAGCCTTAGCTGCGAGAGGGTATCCATCCTGTGCTCCTCCAAAGGTCCTTCGTCGGCAGCCTCTGCGGGAAGGGGCAGCATCTGCAAAGCGCCCCACGCATCGTAAGAGTGTCCTTCCACCGCGAGCGGCGCGCACACCTCGAATCTGCCGAGGGACCGGCCATCGGGCTCGATGGCTTCCATCACGCTGCCAAGTACGAGCGCATCGGGGCCCTGTTTCATCAAGTGCGCCATGCCCGCTTGCAGCAATCGCGCCGCGAACTCGCGGTTCTCCAGCGTCGTGCGGCATTCCAGGTCCGGCAGACCGTAGTGAGCCATCCCGTGAGTGTGCGACCAGGCATGTCGATCGTCCTGCACTACATGGAATTGAACGAAGAGCTTGAGTTGGCCCTTAGTGCTGGACAGCGCGGGCGCGAGCGCCGCGAGGGCAGAAGGTCCGATGACTTTGCGGGCAGCGGGGAGCACGATCGCAACGGCACCGAGCTCGCGGCACCTGAGAATGTGATCAACGCTGGCCGAGAGCCGGGCCGATGACGGTGTACCGTCGTCGCATCGCAGCAGCAAGCCCGCACGAGCGGCGGCCGCAGCCTGTCGTTCTTCGGAGGTGAGGAGCAAAGCAAGCTCCGACTCCGGCCCGACGAAGAGCGGTATCTCGTCGAGCAGTCTCGCCTCGACGCGCGGCGTCCGGTGAGCAAGAAATCCCAGGTCTTCGGGCGCCTTGTGCGCAAACAGCGCCACCACCTCCAGGGGCACTCGCATAGCCTGTGCTGTCGGGATCTTTTTTTTGCCCCACTGCATAGGTACCGCTGGCCTGGAGCGGCTCGAGCGATGTATCACGCGGTTCATGGCTGCCGTCTCCAGGATGGGCGCCGAAGCAGGTCGAGCACCTCGCGCAGCCCCTCGTGCAGTTCTATCTTGGCCAGATCTTCCACCGTGAAGCCGTAATCGTCCTTGATGGAGGGATCGGCGCCCAGGGCGAGCAACGATCCGACGATCGGTGCACTGATGGCGCCGCCTTCGTGTACCGCGTAGTGCAGCGGCGTGCGGCCGTTGCTCCCACGCGCATTCACATCAGGCTCATAGGCGAGGATGGTGCCGAGGATGACGACCTGCTTCTGCCAGCAAGCAATGTGCAGCACGTTGTCTCCCTCCGGGGTTCTCGCGGATACCAGCGACCGGTCAGCACCCAGCGCCTCTGCCACGGCGCGCACATCGCCGCGCTCGATCAGGTCGATAAGCCCTTCAATTGCGTTGTTGCTGCTCGTCGTCATGGGTTGGGCAATTGTACCGGTCCGATGGGCGGATTGAATCTCGTCGCACCGACAGAACGATAGAGGTAAGTGTAGAGCACCGTGTGCGGCCTCATGTCGGAGGGAGAACCGTAGTCCAGGGCGATGTGCACGCAGACATCGCATCCCTCCCTGTGCTTTTCAGCTGCAATCCCGTCGAACACATTCATATATCCCATGTTTACCGTCGGGTTCTGCGGAAAGAGATTCCCGTCAGGCCCGTTGAATATCCGCGAGCCACCGAAGCGGCGGGCGATGACGTGGCCTGCCTGGTCGCTCTGCCGGCCGCCGATTCTTCGCACCCAGAGGCGCGAAGCGGTGTTTGTACCTTGCCCGCGGGGTGGCGCGATGCCGGCATCGAGCCGGAATGCCGCCGCATCGACAGTGATATCGCCGAGGGGACCGATAGGCGGACGCTGTGCGTGCCAGCGATCGTTGATGCCCGGCTGGAGCCCGAGCAAGACCTGACAAGCGTCCGCTGGCTCCGGCTCGTCCTCGTCGTCGGGGTCCGGTTGAGGTGCAGGCCCCGGCACCGGAAGCGGTCCCGGTACTGGCTC
>JACZJV010000095.1 GCA_014860355.1 Burkholderiales bacterium
TGGCTCGAAGTGCTGCTCGATTTCCCGTGCCTGGAGCAAGGCTCGCTCGATCTCGTGTACCTCACCGAAGTCGATCCGCTTTGGTCGGACGACGAGCTGACCGCGATCCTCAACCCGGAGGCCGTGCTCTTCGCCAATGCGTCGGCGAAAGCCGCCTGCGCCGCCGACTGTGTCGCATCCACCGCCGGGCTCGGAATCGCGAGTCTTTTCTGGTGCGCCGGCTGTCAGGGATCGATTTACCCGATGACTGGCCACGTCGCCGCCCACATCGGCGGCGTGCAAGCCTCCGCGCTGCTCACCCAGCGCATGACCGCCAAGATGCACCGGCAGCTTGCCACCTTCGACGGCGCGGGACCGGCGGGCCTGTGCGGCTACTACATGCAGCCGATCATGGACAAGACTCACTACAAGCTGCAGATGGTCTACCCAGTTCCCAACACGCAGAAGGATGCCGGCGAGTGCTGCCAGCCCTACGGGCGCACGACGATGATCTGGGGCGCCGGCCGCGAATTCCCGGTGTCGGGAGAGGATTTCTCGTATCAGATTTTCCGGAAAAGGAACTGTTGTGCCGCGGCGTATTGATCTCTTTGCCCTGATGGCGTTCGCCTGCCTCGTGCCCTGCGTGGCCCTGGCACAGGCCCCGCAGTGGCCGACCCCGCAGGATATGGACGGCGCCCTGAAGGCGAACCCGTTCCCCGGCGCGGAACGGATCGGCTCACAGCCGATCCCTCAGCCGCCGCGCGTGAATCCGCAGCGCAGCGCGATCGACATCGAGGCGATTGCAAGAGGCAAGGTCGATCTCCCAAACGCCGACGCCGCCTCTGGCCAGGCGCCCGCGCCACTCAGAATCTTCATCACGCTGGACATGCCGCCGGCGAGCCTGCAGTTGCTCACCGACCAGGCGTCCCGGGCAGGTGCCCTGCTGGTGCTTCGTGGCCTGAAGTCACAGTCGATGCGGGAAACCGTTGCCATCGTGGGCGAACTGATCGGCGAGCGGAAGGTCGCATGGGTCATCGATCCGGAAGCGTTCACGCGTTTCGCCGTGTACCAGGCGCCGACCTTCGTACTCACGTTGAACGACGCCGCGGGTAACTACGCACAGGGTAGCTGCAGCCGCGGATGTGTAACGCCAGCCGGCTTCGTAAGCATCGCCGGCGATGTCAGCCTCGACTACGCGCTGGAGGCGATCATGCGCCGCAGGCCGGAAGCCGCGCCGCGAGCTGAACCCATCCTGAAACGGCTGCGGGGATCATGACGATGCGCTCGCTGCTGGTTGTCTTGATCGCGGCCCTAGCCATGCCGGCGCACGCCCAGTCGTTGTCCGATGCGTACAACCAGGGCGCTGCGCTGGGGCAAACCGGCAATGCGGCGGCGCGAAGCCAGATCAACGGGAGTACCGCGCAATCGACGGTGCCCCATTACACCACTACGGCTCCGGAGGCCTCCTACTTTGGCAGTACAGGTCTGGGGACCTCCGCTTCGGCCAAGACCGGCGCCTGCGCTCGCGGCCGGGGCGCGGCCGGCGGCTTTTCCGATCAAGCCTGCAAGGCGGTCGATTTCTCGCAAACGAATCCGGGCCGTCGGCCTAACTTTTCCATTACCCCGAACGACCCGCTGCTCACACGCGCCAAGACCATCACTGCCGACCCGCAGGCGATCGCCGGCAATCTCGCCGGCACCTACAGCGGCTGCACCGTGCAGACGGTGACCCGCCCCGACATCTTCGAGACGCTGGTATGCCACCAGTATCGAACCATGGAGCAGTTGAGCTGCCAGAAGCTGCTCACGGTGCAGGTAAGCTGGAGCAACAATTGCACACCAGGGACCTGGTTCGGAAACTTTTGGGTGAACACATGGGGCAATGGCGAAGTGGGCTACCGCTACGCCGGCGTTGTTATTAGTGCCTACTGCCAGACGGGCAGCACGGTGCGCATGAGATTTCAAGCGATCTGCACCGAAACACCCTGTTCCGGCTACGCCGAAATCCAGGTCAACGCCACGAGTGGTGCCGTCTCGCCGCAGGTCTTCACCAATTTCATCGGCCGCTCCTGGTACACGACCGACCTGTTCAATCGCGTGGACTACAAGGGCGGCGGCTGTACGGCCGAGCAATGCAGTTTCACCTTCTGCACTCGCTACGAGGTCGAGTATGCGACCTGCGATGAGTCCGGTTGCACGACCACGCAGATCAACGCGACGCGCGCCTGCGGTACCTACCGCTTCACGCGCCCGCGCAATATCGCCACGGTGACCGATGCCTGGAGCAACCAGTGCGCCGCGTTGGAAGCAAGGCTGCCATGAACACGTTCCGATCAGCGGCCCGGCGTTTCCTCATTCTTCTCGTCATGATGGTGCCTTTCGCCGCGCATGCCGGCAACGGTACCTGCGTGCGCTCCCAGGCCGAAGTGTGCATAGACGGGCCGGGCACCCGGAATATCAACGGGCTCAACGTGTACCGCAGTTGCTGGCGCTATCAAGCGACGTTTACCTGCCAGTCGGCAAGTTATGTGAACGACTGCCAGCCGCTCGTCGACCGTGGCTGCAGTCAGATCGGATCTAGCTGCATCGACACGAACGCGCAGGGCGCCTGCATGCTCTTTGGACAGACCTATCAGTGCCGGGTGTCGGGCGGATCGACCTCGACAATCACGAACTGCGGCAGCCAACAGTTCTGTCTCGACGGTCGCTGTTTCAACACCGCTCACGCGCCCGATCCCGATTTCGCCCGGGTCGTCACCGGGCTCGAAATTCAGCGCGAGGCGGGCAAGTACATTGATCCGAGCGCCCTGGCGGTGTTCAAGGGCTACGACAACCGCTGTCGCAAGAAATTCTTCGGGCTCGTCAACTGCTGCAAAGGCGCGGGGGCCGGCGGCTCGCTTTTCAGCAACCTCGATCTGATCCTCGGCGCGGGTGGACAAGCGGTCGGGGCACTGGGCTCGAGCTACACCTACGACGCGTTGTTCACCTCGGACGCACCGAACATGGTCATCGCAGGTTTCCAGGCGCTGTTCAGCGCTGGCGGCGGTTCCTCGGCGCTGGGCGGGCTGCTCGCAGGTGACGTATCAGTCGCCTCGTTCGTCGGGTCCCTGGTGCCCGGGCCCTGGACTATTGCCATGCTGGCGATCCAGTTCTCGGGCATCCTCTCGTGCGAGCAGGCCGAGCAGGTCCTCGCCATGAAACGAGACAACCGGCTCTGCCACGGCGTGGGCAGCTACTGCTCCGCGCGCGTTCCCATCATCCGCGTCTGTACCGAGACCACCCAGTCCTATTGCTGCTTCAACTCCCGCCTTGCGCGCATCCTGAACGAGCAGGGCCGCGCCCAGCTAGGCCGAGGCTGGGGAGGAGCGGAGAGCCCCGATTGCAGCGGCTTCACCATCCCACAGTTGCAGGCGCTCGACTTCTCCCGCATGGACCTGGCGGAGTTCTACGCCGAGATAGCGCCTACGCTACCGGACGCTGGCGCCACGCAGCAGCGCGCCCAACAGAAAGCAAACAGCTACTTCCGTCCATGAATCGTCCGACGATCATTCTCTGTGGCAGCCTTGCATCCCTGCTGCTTGCGCAAGGCGCATGGGCTCAGCCTTCTGCGCGAATGCAGATCTCCGAGATCAACCCGCTCCTGCTCCGGGCGATCGAACAGGGCTCGGCGCACGGTGTCCTGGCGGGTGAATCGGTCACATACGTCCGCCAGAAGTTCGATGCCAGCGCCCCTATAGAAATCGACGTGCGTGCGCTGTACGCCCTGCCTCAGCCTGGCTGCAGCCGGCTGGAGGTAACGACGCGTCAGAAGGATGTGCTGGAGAAGGCGAAGCGCGGCGACAAGGAACTCGTCTACCAGGTGAGCTACTGTCGTGACGGTCGTTTTCCGGAAAAACGGTGACCACCGTGCGAACGCTTGTCGCGCTTGCCGCGTTGTTGCTCGCCGTCCTACCCGTGGACGCCCTTCCCGCCGAGGAGAGCACGTCTGCAACGAGCCTCAAAGCCGTCGAGCCCCTTCCGCAGCCAAGCCGGACCTACTGGCTGCGAAACCGCGAGGGGTGGTTCTGGTACCACGACCCGCCCGCGCCGGTGAGTCCGCCCAAAGCCGCCCCCCCACCGTCGAGCCGCCCGCCGGAGCTGGTTGAGTTCGAGGCGATGCAACAGCGACTCGACGAGTTAAAGCGCGTCGCAGTCATGAATCCGACCGATGCGAATCTGCTCGCCTACATGCGCTACCAGCGGTTTGTCATGAACAAGTCCGAGGTGTTCGCCGAACGTTGGCAGCGCCTCGTCTGGACCGTGCCCGAGCTCGACTACGGTCTGAGGGGCCGGCCTACCAACTCGATGGCAATCGGCGCCTTCGATGAACAGCAGCGGGACCGCCAGGCACAACTGGTTCGGAACCTTGCTTCGACACATGGCCTCGTCTTCATCTTCAGGAGCGACTGCCCCTACTGCCACCACTTCGCACCCGTCCTGAAGCGATTCGAGCAGGAATTTGGAATGACGGTATTTGCCGTGAGCCTCGACGGCCGCGGCCTGCCGGAATACCCGAATCCTCAAATGGACAATGGCATCGCGACGCGCTTGAACAGCACGGTCGTGCCGGCGCTCTACCTCACCGCGCCGTCCAAGCGGCAGATACGCACCGTCGGCTTCGGCATGATGGCGATGACAGATCTCATCGAGCGCATCGCGGTGCTTGCGCAAGACCCGCGCGAGGACCCCCTCTAGCGATTCAAAGGAAGATTGATGACCACACGACCGAAACGCTTCATGGCCTGCCTGCTCGGGGCAGCCTTGGTTACGGCCCCGACCGCGAGCCAGCCGGCCGATCTCAATGCCGAGATGCAGGCGATGTTCAACGATCTGGGTGCACTGGGCAATGTCACCTCACCGGGCGCCTTCCGTGGTCAGGCGATGAACCTCTACACCGGCGGCAGCCTGATGATGCGCGCACCCGGTCGGAACTACCCGCTCAGCAGCGCGCAGCTCCCGAGCCTGCGGGCAGGCTGCGGCGGGATCGACTTGTTCGGAGGCGCATTCTCCTTCATCAACAAGCAGCAGTTCGTCGCGCTCTTGCAGAACATCGGATCAAACGCGGTGGGTTACGCCTTCAAACTCGCGCTGCAGTCGATCTCCCCGGACATCGACAAGTTGCTCACCGAGCTGCAGGACCAGATCAACAAGATCAACACAATGAACATCAATTCCTGCGAGGCCTCGCAGGCGCTGGTCAACGGCGTCGTCGGCGAATACGACAATTCGGTGCAAAGCGGATGCGCGAACATCTCGCAGTACCTGGGAAGCGTCACCGACCGGGTCGATGCACGCTTCACCTGTGCCACCAACGCCCCGGCGGTGGTCAAGAGCGCCGCCAATTCCGGTGATCCGAACGTGCGCAATGCTACATTCGTGAAGGGCAACGTGATCTGGCTGGCGCTGAACCAGGTGGGTGGCACTATCAGCCGGCAGGAGAAGGAATTGATCATGAGCGTGATCGGCACCGTTATCCTCTATCCACCGGCGGACAACGGCAGCGGCGCGATGCCGCGCTACGTGGAACCAAGCATTGTGGGCCTGCGCGATCTGCTGCTCGGGCGCGGCGCCTCCGCCACCGAGGGCAAGGTCGACATCGACGTCTACGTCTGCGACGAACCGGCCGAGTGCCTCAACCCCGCCCGCACCACCGTCTCCGCGAAACCCTACACGCGCATGGTTTCCGAGCGGCTGCGCCGCATGTCCGACAACATCGCGACCCGCACCCCGCAGACGAGTGCGGACATCGGATTTATCAACAACACGACGGAACCGGTTTACAAGATGCTGGCGGTCGCCAACGCCGTTCCCGGTTCCAACACCGCCGAGACGCTGATCGAAACCTACAAGGACGTGATCGCACTCGACTACGCCGAGACTTTCCTCAATCGCGTGATTCGGCAGGCCATCACGGCGCTCTCGCAGACGCTGAAGCGCACCGCGATCGAGCAGCAGTACGTGGAGACATTGAGGGGCAACGCCCAGGAAGCTCAGCGGCAACTGCTGACTGAAAAGCAGACCGCATACGCCAAGGTGCGCTCAGTCTCGTCCATGACGCAGGACCTGCAGACCCTGGAGCGGCAGCTCTGGAGTTCGATGCCGCCGGCAGTGAAGTCGATGCTCGATTTCAGCGCTAACTCGGGCGCACGCGGCTCCTAGGGGCTCCGGTCGGGCGAGCGCCGCATACGGACTAGGCGCGCAGACGACCTTCACGCATCCATGTTCGAGATCTACGCTTACGGCAACGTCGATACCCTGACCGGGGTATTCAACGCTATCGCCGCCATCATGGGCGGCGACGACTATTTCGGCCTCATCAAGACCGTCGCGGTGACCGGCGTGCTGGTGGCGGCCTTCACGGGCCTCTTCACGCCGGGGCGCTTCCATGGTTGGGGCTGGTTGATCGGATTCATGTTCCTCTACTACGCCCTCTTCGTCCCAAAAACCGATGTTGTGATCGTGGACAAACTGGGCAGCCAAACGCCGGTCGCGGTCGGCAATGTCCCCATCGGCGTCGCCTTCTTCGGCCACTACACGAGCAAGGTGGGCGACGTGATGACGCGGTTCTTCGAGACAGCGTTTCAGGTGATCCCGGCCGCAAACGCGCAGCTTCCCGGCGAACTTGCCTATCAAAAGAACGGCGTCATGTTCGGTAATCGGCTGATTCAGGCGTCACGCAGCGCCAACATAGCCGATCCCCAGTTGCGAACCGACCTGATCGCATTCGTTTACAACTGCACCCTCTACGACCTGCAGGACGGCACCATCGATCCTGCGGGCTTCTCCCAGAGCATCGACATTTGGTCACTGATGGGGACCCCCAATCCGGCGCGCTTTTCCACTTACGGCAACCCGGTTCAGGTTGATACCTGCCCCAATGTGTACACCTATCTCGCCAACCGTCTGCCGGCCGAGGTGGCCCGAGCCCGCGCGCTGCTCGCGTTTCAGTTGAATCCGTCCCTCGACGCCACCGCCGCCCAAGGCGTGATCGACAGCCAGATCGAGCAGGCCTATTACAAGACCAAGATCGCGACGGCCGCCCAGGGAGCAGCGGATCTCCTGCGCCAGAACATCATGATCAACCTGGTTCAGGACACAAGCAGCATCGTCGGCCAGAAGATCAATGACCCCGCTTCCGTCATGATCGCAACCGCCCGCGCCAATGCCACAGCTTCGATCAATTCATCGTTCCTGACTATGGGCAAGGTCGCCGAGCAGGCCCTGCCGCTGATTCGCAATGTCATCGAGGCGATCATCTACGCCGTGTTCCCGTTCGTTTTCCTGCTGTTCCTGCTGGCGCAAGGACGTGGCCTCGGGCTGGCGATCAAGAGCTTCGTGCTGAGTCTCGTCTGGATCCAGCTCTGGCCGCCGCTCTACGCAATCCTCAATTACGTAGCCACGCTAGCAAGCGCCAAGAACCTCGAGGCCGCCGCGCGGATGGGCGCGGCGACGCAGGGTCTGGCCCTCGAAACCGCGTCCAGCATCTACCACGGCGCTATCTCGGACCAGGCCGTGGCTGGCTACATGGTGATCTCGATCCCGATCATCGCCACCGCTATCATCAAAGGCGGTGAAGTCGCGTTTCAAGCGGTTACGGGCGTCGGGCCGATCCAGTCGGCCGTATCGGGGGAGGCCAGCAGCACCAGCAAAGGCAATCTTACCCAGGACTCAATCTCCATCGACCAGCAGCAGCTCGCTCCGACACGTTCGTCTGCGTTCATGTCCACGGCATCTGACGCCCATGGCACGACCATTCAAGGCTCCGGTCCCGATGCGGGTGTTTTCCGTTACCAGGCAACCTTGAGCCGGCTTGCCACGACGTTCACGTTCACGGAACGGCAGGCGACAACGCTCTCGGACAACGCACGGGAAGCAGAATCCCTGGCCCACTCCGAGCGCGATTCGATGCAGCGGAGCCAGTCCGCCGCCCTCACCAATGCACTCGGCATTCAGGAGTCGTTCGAGCGCACGCAGCAACGTTCCGGAGCAAGCACCACAGCCGACGGCGGCTCCAACTCGACGCAGCTCCAGACACTGAATTCGGTGGCGCGCGAGGTCAACCGGCGGCTGGGGTTGGGTGAAGACTCAATTGTCGGCAAGAGCGTCGTCGCATCTGCTTCCGCTGGCGCCAAGATTCCACTCACTGAGATAGGCGGACAAATGACACGAGAGGGCCGACACGCGGACCAAGAGCATCTTCAAAGTGCCTACGATTACGCACGCAAGGCAATCCAGACCTCACAACTGTCGGAAGCAACCGCCCTAGTCAAGGAGTTCCGATCCTCCGATGCATACCAGTGGGCGCACGGCAGCCGAACAACTGGAACTTCCGGCTTCGACTCATCGTATCGCGAGGCAGTCGATCATCAGTCGGCGAGCGAAAACGCCTACGGGCGCTCCAAGGAACTCGCCCGTGCCGCGCAGTTCATGCGCGAGTGGAGCAGCGGCGCACAGACCGACTTCACCAACTACGCCGCGCGCCGGCTTTCCGAACGCGGATTACTACGCGAAGACGATCCGATCAAGTTGCAGCGCGCCGTCTCAGAGATTGCCTTCGGATACGCGAAAGGCGGTCAAGTCGGCAGCCAATTCGTCACCGGCGACAGCCCATTGGCGCCGAGTCGTCCTCTTCCCCAACTCCTCGGTTGGACGTCGTCTAAGTTGCGCGAGAACTTCGACCCAGCAGACAGGTCGAGAAACGCCGATGCGATACGAAATCAGGTAGGCACGAACGACGGTGGGATTAGCGAGCGCCAAACCGGTCGAGGCGTTGCACCAGGTCAAGCCGTTGGTAATGACCTCGCGGCGCGGATTCGTGCGACGGAAAGCCGGGCCTCCACGACCCTCGATTCGCGTAGACAGGATGTCTCTCAAGAGCAAGGCGCCCTGAGCGAAAACTACAACACGACTGTGCACACTCGAAAGTTGCGTCCGGACCACGGGGGAAATCGAGCTGTTTGGGACACCGTTGGCGCGCAGGCTGATAACCGTGCCAAGCTGGGTATGTCCCCGGATAGGCCGCACATCGGCGAGTGGCATCTCGATAAAGACGGCGTCCCGGTTCTCGGCTCAAAACCCGAAACATGGGATTCAGCGAGATCGGTCGCAAAGGCCGAACAACCGTCAGGACCGCAAGAAGCGAGTCGTTCGACCGACGGAAAGGAATCGCCCGGGAACCGTTAGGAACGGTCGAACTTCTGGTCGTCGGCCGCGCCAATCTCCATGCTACCAAGGCCATTGCCCGTGATGTACCCCGGAGTTCGGTCACCATATCGACTGGTCGGATTCTTCGTTACCATCGGGTTACCGTGGAGCCAGCCCTCGAAGTCTGGATCAATCAGCCGTTCCGCATCGGCAACGATACTCTCGTCGAAGATTGGCGACGAAAAAGCAGCACGCAAGCTAACGCCGAGCGAAGCGACCCATCCGGTCAAGGATTCAAGTAGGGATTTTCCGCAGTCATTCATGGTAGTGCCGAAACGAAGCATCGATACGTTGAAATAATACGCCAATGGCTGCCGCGGTCAATTGGGAGTGATCAGCGTGAGCCCAGGCGCCCCCTTGACGATGAGGAAGCCGCGTCCGCCTCGCAATGTGACGCGGGATCATCCAAGTTTAGTGAATGGGCCATCGGTCACATCGCCTAGATCATAAGTGACAGATCATGTCGTTTCTTCTGCAGGGGGACAAAAAACCCATAGGTTCAGGATTTCGCGCAAAGGCAAGTCTAGGTTGAAGCAGCACACTCTGTCCCACGTCCCAAACGGTTGTTAAGCTGTTGATTGATACGGAACCACGACGGCCGCAAGACCATGAATTTCTCCGAGACAATCGTCACCCTCAACAAAGCCTCCGCCTTTGACCTGTACCGCCTACGCGCAGCCATCGATCGCGTCCTTGACCAACCGGGGTGGATGGACGCCGTCAGGTCCCGGCTCCGCATCGGCCAGGCCATCGAGTATTTCGATCCGCAGGCGAATCGCCCCCATTCCGGACAGATTCTTGAACTGCGGCGCAAGCAGGCGGTCGTCCTCGATCTGGCCACCCAGAAGCGCTGGCTGATTTCATACGCGGCGGTCAACCTCGACGGCGCCGACGTCGAGATCCGGGAAAAGCCGAAACAGGGCCTTGGCCGGAACGAGGTGGCTGTCGGTGACGTCGTCGGCTTTCTCGATCGCAATCATCAACAGCGTAGCGGCCGGATTGTCCGGCTCAACGACAAGACCGTCACACTGCATTGTGGACGGCAACAGTGGCGCGTTTCCTACGGCCTGCTGCATCGGGTGGTCGATTCCAGCGCCTTCAGCGGCGAAATGCTGGAACTGGAGGTCCTGGACTCCCAACGTGAGCCCGATGCGACCGAGCGGGATGAGTAAGGCCGGGGACAAGCATTCCTGGTCGTTTGCTCCGCGTTTCCGCAGAGGCGCCTTCGGATGGCGCTCGGATCCGGCGATTACCCGCATCAAGGAAGCCGTTGCCGAGATCAAGGCAGCCAGCCGAAAAGATCCGCTTCTTGCAGCCGAGGGAGCCGTGTTATTCCTGCAGAAGCTATCCCCTGCCTTGCAGAACATCGACAGTTCATCCGGCGCCATTGGCAATGCAGTCAATCGAGCCATCGAAGTGTTGGTTCCAATCATTGCCAAGGCGCCGGCCGAAACGCCAATACGTCGCAAATGGCTGGAACCGCTTTACCAGGCCCATGCCGACGATGCGATTCCGTACATCGAAAGCCTGGGCAACTACTGGGGTGAGCTCTGCGCCTCCCCGGACCTCGCGACAGAATGGGCAGAGCAATTGGTGGGCACCGTCGAAAGAATGTGGAGCCGCGGCCGGGAAGAACACGGCTTTTTTCATGGAACGACCATGTGCCTGTCGGCCCTACTCGCCGCCGGACGGCACGAACAGCTGCTCGCCTTGCTGGACCAATGCCCGTACCGGTTCTGGTCTTACCGCGAATGGGGCGTCAAGGCGCTCGTCGCCATGGGCAGAAAGACCGAGGCATTGCATTATGCGGAAGCCTCGCGCGGCCGGAACGAACCCGTGGGGCAGATTGCCGAAGCGTGCGAAGAAATTCTACTTTCGTCAGGTCTGGCGGACGAGGCATACCAACGGTATGCGTTCGACGCCAATCAGGCCGGCACATATCTCGCGAAGTTTGGCGCGATCTGCCGAAAGTACCCGCACAAGAAACCGGAGGCCATTCTCGAAGATCTGATCGCCACCACACCTGGCGACGAAGGCAAATGGTTTGCTGCGGCCAAGAACGCGAAGCTTTACGGCCTCGCGATGAAGCTCGCGCAGAAATCGCCCGTGGATCACCGCACCCTCATGCGCGCAGCGGAGGATTTCGCTGCGACGGAGCCGCTCTTCGCACTGAATAGCGGGCTGATGGCGCTCTATTGGATTTGTGCAGGTCGCGCGTACGATCCGACAACCGGCGAAATCCTGACCGTGTATAACCTGATAGTGAGCGCCGCTGAGGTCGCACGATGCAAGGAAGCCGCGTTGACGCAGATTCGAAACATGCTCGACGGATTTCCGCAGGAGCGCTTGGTGAAAGGCGCTCTCGCGCGAGCCGCGGAACTGTGGAGTGCTGAACCGGGGCATTGAGCTCGGTCCGCAGCGCCTTCATAGTTGCCACCGGTGTCGTCTTAGTGGCGTCAGGTGCGCCGAGTATGGCGTCCTGCGCTAGCCAGATCGTCGCTAACTATCGACCCGCTCGCGCAGTTCCCTGCCAGGTTTGAAGTGCGGGACGTACTTCTCGGGCACCGGCACCTTCTGCCCGGACTTTGGATTCCTGCCTGTGCGCGGCGGCCGAAAGCTGATCCTAAAACTGCCGAACCCGCGGATCTCGATACGCTGGCCGCTGACCAAGGTGGACGACATGGCATCGAGTATCGCATTGACCGCGGCCTCGGCATCCTTTGCGACCAATTGTGGATAGCGCTCAGCCAATCGGGCGATCAATTCGGATTTTGTCATTATTCTGAGTCGAGAGGTTACGGGTGACGCCGGTCATCGCGATAAAGTAGCTCAGGATGGACAGACACGCCTAATCGAATTTTATTCCTGGGATCAATTCGGCAGGGGTTTTCCAATCAACATTGTATTGCTTGTCTTGAGCAAGCGTTTTCGGGTGGCCCAAAGGAAATGACAGAATCCGTCTTCATGACGCCCTGGAATTGTGGAAGGTTCCGAATTGCTTTTTGATTCTGAATCAGTCATCGCGGCGAATGCCTCAGCATCTTGCAGCCTCAGCCGACGCATGCACGCCCGGGGTAAATCCGGCCTCATATATTCGAACGATTGAGACCGGCGTAAGCACATTTACCTCCTGTGGACCAAGCTGAAGCGACGACGGCGTGTACCCGTCGAACGACCAGCGATGAACCGTTCCCTTCCATACAAGAAACGCGGCGTTTTCGTACTCGAATATCGCGCCGGACGGAACGTCCTTCAGGGCTGAACTGAACCTCATCTTTCCGCCGCCAGGGATGGCACGCTCGGCATGGAGCACCTTGTCGACCTCGGTGATTGGTATATTTCCAACGACATCAGGTCGGTTGGCTCGCAGCCAGGCTGCCTTGAATTCCATGTACCTCGACTTGCGGCAGTAATTGCACGGACGATGTCCGGCTGCGAACGCGGTTGCCTCGTCAAGAAAGAAAAGCTCGGAATACGTCCGTTTGTCGAATACCGTACGGTGAACTCCGTTGAACTGGAGCGCGCAGCTTACCCAGGACTTCCCAGCCCAGGGCCGAACGATCTGGCGCGACTCGTTATGAAGGATGCCTCTATTACCCATGAGGGATCCCCGCATGGGGACGGCTTGTAGCTTACCCCAGGGGTCAACGCGATTTTGAAGAGGCATATTGATGTCAGGCCAGAAACGTGAAACCTATATTATTCGAAAAGGATCGGCATTGACACCAATTACCTCGTAGTTATCGACTGCGCGCGAGATTAGTCGCGTCGCGCCGATCTGAAGTTCCAAGGAACTACTTACGTTCTTTGGCTTAACCCTGGCGATCCGCAAAGATGAGACCGTCCTCGTCGTTGCTTTCGCCAATGGCACCTTTGCCAATGGCACTTGAGACGTTACCACCGCCGGGACAAGCTTCGTCGAGAGGCTGCGCTCCTGGTATTGGCGTATTCATTTTCGAACCAGCTTCGCGTTGAATCCGTGCGAAAGCGCCACTGCCGCCAAGGAGGCGCCCAGCGCCAAGCACTTCTGAACCACCATCCGTTTATGCGTCGCGCTGAAATACCGCAGGCCGTTTCGCGGGTACACGTAGCGGCTGCGCCAAACCCATCGCGCTATCAGCCATCTTGGCGTCCAGGAACACGCTGAGCGGACACCATCCTCGCCTCTCTCGTCTACGAAAACAAGACAGGTATTCACCGGACGCCTACCTAGAATAAAGACATGGAAAAAGCCTTATCCACGGTCGCGCGTGGAGGCGCCTCTCACGCACGGAACGCGCGGCGGTGGGTAAGCTGCCCGCGTCAACCGTTGTCGTGCAAGAACGTTAGCACTGCTGACACGCACGTTTCTATGTCTGCGGAACTTGCGCGTTGGTTTGACGGTCACACCGCTAGATCCGCGATCAATGCATTCTGCACAATATGCTTTTGCCATTGTGTGCAGGATCGCAGGACGCTGAACATCGATTTACGCTGGCTGAGTCAGCCCGCTTGATGCCCGCAAACGCATCGCCCTATGCTCGCCAGAACGAGCGCAAACGCCGGCCTCATCTCCTGAAAACCGGCAGCCGCAAGGCTCGGAGATACACGTAAGCCCGCAGTCAAAGTCCGCACAACGTCCAGCCAATCTGCTCCGGTTGCCGTTCTGCCGCGACTTCGCTCGACGGGTACGCGGTCGCAATCATGCTTCACCCGCATCCGCGTGTGACAGCCCTACTCCACTGCCCCAACGGCACCATCAGTTTCAGTCAGAAATGTTCTGCGCCAGTCGCTGCTGCGTGTGACACGCACGTGGCAGCTTCAGGCCGGCGGATCGTAGCGGCACCAGCCAATATGGTTGCTGCTGCAATCCTGGCCGCGTAACTGCGGCAGCATCTCTGCGCCAATCGCATCGTCACTACAAAGGCGCCAGCCGGTAGTGACGATGCGCACGATGCCCCAGCCATCAAGGACTTATCGGTGGCTGGCGCACGTAACAACCCCCAGTGACGGGCTCCCTGACCCGTCGCCAACCTGGACCGTGCAACGCGGTCCGTCCTCCTGCCCGCACCTTGCGGGCTCACTGTAAAGCCGCGCCGAAGAAGCGCCCCTCCGAGCCCTGGGTCAACGGCTCAGATCGATGAATCGGCTTCCCACAGGAAGCGCCATCGACGCCAATGCCGCGTGCCGCGGCGGCAAGCAGCAAACGAAACGGCACGAAACGGGAGTGGTGTCCCGTGTCCCCTGTAGATCCCGTCGCGCCTACGCGTGCGGGACGGACAGAAACACTAAGCGGACAGGCTTTACACACCAGCAGCAGCGTAATGGCAGTAAGGAAAGGGCAACAAAGGGAGAAAGGGAATGAACCTGGAGAGGAACTGATGCGAGATTTCAACTATGCACTGAAGCAACTCTGCCGTCGCAATCGCGACGGCAGTCGTGTGACCCAGCACGACCGCGAGCGGGTGCTCGACCAGATCGCCAACCAACTCCACGACTGGGGCTATCGGCACATGGGAACTGCGAGCCTGAAGCCAAAGCACGTCGAGCGCCTGGTCGAGAGCTGGAAGGCGGCGGGTCTGGCCGTCGGCACCATCAAGAATCGAATGGTGGGGCTTCGATGGTGGGCGGAGAAGATCGGCAAGCAAAACCTGATCGCCAAAGACAACGGACATTACGACATCGGCAACCGCCAGTTCGTCACCAACGTCAGCAAGGCTCGCGAGCTGACGGCCGGCGAGCTGTCGAAGGTCACCGACCCCTACACGCAGATGTCGCTGCAGCTGCAGGCAGCGTTCGGATTGCGGCGCGGGGAATCGATCAAGATCCGGCCCGAGTCTGCGGACGGCGGCGACAGGCTGATTCTGAAGGACTCTTGGACCAAAGGCAGCCGTCCGAGGGAAATCTCCATCCGCAATGAGGAGCAACGCCGTGTTCTCGACGAGGCCAAGCGCTTCGCCGGCAGGGGCAGCCTCATTCCGGCCGACCAGCGCTACGTGGAACAGCTCCGGCGCTTCGAGTACCAGTGTGCCAAGGCGGGTATCGACCGGGTACACGGACACCGACACCAGTACGCGCAGGCGCGCTACCGGGAGATCACCGGTTGGCCGGCGCCGGCCGCCGGCGGACCGCGCTCGACGGAACTCACACCGGCGCAGAGGGCAATTGACCACGAAGCGCGGCTGACGATCAGCCGGGAACTGGGGCACGTGCGCGAGCAAATTTCCGCAGTTTACATAGGGCGCTGAGACGGTAAGTAGCAAGCCCTACCAGTGCGGCGGGCATAGCTGTCAGCACTGCTAACGCTGCGCACGACCGTACCCTGGCCGAAGCTAGGTATCGGGGCCAAGTTCCTTGAGGAAATCATCGAGAAGTTGATGAAACGCCGCCACAGTCGGTTCCCAATCGCCACGCATCGCCTTTTCGCTGGCGGAAGCGTAGTCACCCTCTGGTCTTGGGCGCAAGCCTACAAATGTCGGCAAACCATAGCGCAACGCAAGGCTATTGGCCCACAACCGGGCAGTGCGGCCGTTACCATTCGCAAAGGGATGAATTCGCACCCATTCGGCATGCGCCCAAGCACAAATCTCAACAATCACCGCAATCTGATCAGCGTTCGGCTCGGCGCCGAACGGGACCAAATTATCCAGATAGGCTACCGCCGATTGTAGGCGACGCTCAAATTCGCCCAGTGCATCAGCGACCTCAGGCGCTGCGACGCCGAAGATCCCGTTCACGTGGACCTGGATATTTTCCAATCCGGCTTCGCCGCGAAATGTGCCGACGTACTTCGGATCGTCCGCTTGGAGGTCGCGCATGATCTCGACCTGCCAGAGACGCGCTGTTTCGACGGTCGGCTGCTTACGTTGACGGGCGTCCTGCTTGATCGACTGCAGGAGCCCGACAAGATTCCGACGAAGCTCGGGACTGTCGGCGTCCCAGTCAGGAGGAGGCATTCAACAGCCGGCGGATCTCTGTCTGCAGCGGACTGGCACCTTCAATCATCCGCTCTGCAACCAGTTGCCCGTCTACCAGCTTACCGATTACCACTTTGCCTTCAGCTGGATCTTCCTTGCCGAGTCGCGCCTCCGCATCCACGAACGCGGCAATCGCCCCGTCGAACTGCGGATCGCGCTGGCGATACGCCCTAAGACTCGACAAGGTCGCCTCTAGATCGCGTTCGACTTCCCTGCTGCGTCGACCGACGTAGTCCTTCACGGCCTCGTTGACCAACTGGTTCATCGGCCGCCTCAACACGCGGCTAAGGTTCTCCAGCGCAGCCTGTGCCAATGGGTCGATCCTGACAGTCGTAGCTTTTCTGGACATGACCGCAGCTTACTTTAATTCTAATGTGATGTCAATAACTATAAATGACATCATAACTAGCTGCATTTTTGCTTCGTGGCGTCAAATATAGGCTGAAATCGGTCAAGCTAGCCTGGACCAGTGCCATCCCAGACGGGCTGTGCACGAGGAACCTTCACCGGCGCAGCGGCGGATAGACAGCCAAGCGCGTCATATCCTGAGGTCGAAAAAGGACTTGTCGAGATACTTGGCCTTGATCTTCCCGCCCGCGGCCGCGATCTGGTCATCGACCTCCTGTTTCACTTTCTTCATGTAGGCCCTGGGCTTTCCCGATGGCGCCAGGTCGGGTGCGCAGTTGAACCACAGCGTGAATTTGTCCCTAGGGCGAATCTTGCGGTGGGATTCGCAGATGAGCTTCACAATCCGAGTGTCGGGATTGTCGTGTTTGCCATTGCCGCAGAAGACGTAGTTGTCCGCGGTGACGCGCTCGGCCATTTCCGCATTGTGGTTGTGCTCGGACCCATGGTGTTGGACCTTCAGCACATCGACGTGGAGTCTTCCCTTCGCATCGAACTTCCTGTGGTGCTCAAGGCCCTTCAAGATGTCCTGCCAATGGCCGTCACCGGTGAGCAGCACCTTCGTGTTTCCCTCTTCGAGCAGCAGCATCACGGAGGCCAGGTTGGGTGCGGTCACGGCATCACGATTGCCGAGCTCGTCCACGCGCGCGGCCAGGAGGTCGGCGATCCTGTCCGCGGAGTTGCCGATCGAGCGGGCCTCCGCTTCCGCTTCCTTCTTCAACTTGCGGATTCGGTCCTGATTCTTGCGCAGCCACGCGTTCCACTCGTCGCGCACGCGCTCGATCTCGGCGGGCAGCGGACCGATTACGAAGACGTTCATCTTTCCAATCCGCGCCTCGCGCTTCGCCGGCGAGCGGCTCATGATCAGTTTGCCGTCGAACCGGGCGTTGAGCGGAATCTTCAGTTGCGAAGCCGAGACGCGCTGCGAGACCTGGATTGCCTCGGCGACACTGTAGGCGAGCTCGTGGTGCGCGAGGGCTAGGGTCTGGAGTTCGAGGCTCGACGAGAGGCCCAGCACCAGGCTCGATTGCGCGAGCAGACGCTCCACCGGCCCCGCGTTGTCCATGAGCACGTCCGAGAAGGCGTTATGCCAGATCTCCTTGATGGCGGGCATCTTTGGGAACGTCGGCGCCTTGACGTTCGCGCCCTGCTTTTTACGATATTCGAATACGCGCCAAGCCATAACGCTGTCCAGGAGTTCGAGCACACCCGAGATGTGGTCCTGGTCGATGTGCGAGACGCAGACCAGATCCAGCGCTTCCTTCTTCTTCGCCATCTTGCCCAGATCCGCGCGCACGTGGTCCTGAAACGCCTTGCGCATGCCGCCATCGACGAGGATACGGCCGCCGGTGTCTCCGCTGACCAACAGGCAATCGCCTTTGTCCGACTGATAGATGCGCAGCTTCATGACGTTTTGTCCTTTCGCGGCAAGTTCACCTGTTCCGCTTCGAGCACGCAACCCGCCGGATCGATCTCTCCAAATCCCGCGTCGTTCTCCCAGGTGAAGCCCTTGCCCACCAACGGTTTGGCGGAGCGCTGCATGATCCCGATGATCTGGGCCGCCGTGAGGTCCGGGCGCGTTGCGAGCATCAACGCAACAGCCCCGCATACGAAGGGACTTGCCATGCTGGTGCCCGTCATTCCCACCCAGGCGTCCGCCGGGCTGGAGAAACCGTTGGCCGCGACGATGTCGGTGCCGGGCGCCGCGATGTCGGGTTTGCTCCTGCCCTCACGCGTCGGCCCCTGGCTGCTCGTCACGTTGATGCATTCGCGCGCCTTGTCGAGATTGGCCACCGCGACCACACGATCGCCGCACGCGAGCGTCGAGATCGAGGAGTCATCGACGTTGCTGCGCTCGGAGAAGAATGACGGAAAACGCCAGCGCTTCGGCTGCTCCGGGTCGGGCGGCAGCGGCGCGGGGTCGTCGCGTTCGATCCAGCCGTGGAAGCGGCCGTCACGAATGTCGCGGCCATGCAGGCGCACGACCCATTCTCCCGCCGCGATGCCGATCGGTTTGTCCGCCTTGAAGTTGGGCGAGAGGAAGATGCCGATGTAGTTGGCGCCGTTCGCCGCGTGGTATAGGTCGTTGTAGATGCTGATGAACGTGCCGTCCGGAAGTCGGCGGTTCTCGATGAATTCCAGGGGTTCCACCGGTCCGTAGATGCGCCCTGCGGGATCGCGAACTGATACACCGATCTTGTCCTGCGCGCTGAACCAGATCTCAAGCTCGTTCTCGGAGTAATCATGTCCGTCGCTGCCGGCAACAGTCCAGTCGATGTCGCGACTGAGGCCCGCCGCGGGAATCTTGCCGCTGGTATGGATACGGCCCATGACGAAGCCCACATCGTCGGGGGTCTCCGCCTTCTCCTGCCCGGCGTTTCCCGCCGCCACGCACACGCTGCGCCCCGGAGTCGCGAGCCATGCGTCGATCCAGCGGTTGATCGGCGCGCTCGAATCGTGTGCGTGACCGTTGGTACCTAGGCTGATGTTAATCGACACTGGCATGCCGAGCGTGTCGCCCAGCCGCATCAGCCACTCGACCGCGTGCGCGATGCGGGTGGAATCATAGAATGATCGGCGTCTATCCCAGTCCGCGGGTCCCAGCGAAAGTAACACGCCCGCGATCGTGGCCTCGCGCGCCACGCCGGCGTTGCCCGCTGCGATACTCGCCACATGCGTGCCGTGCGATCCAAAATCCATCTGCGACTGCGGCTCCAGTTGGGTAGCTGGAGCTCCGACGTTCGCTGCGAGTGCCTTATTCATCTGTGCGCGCGAGATCACACGGCCGTAGTCCTTGGGCGAAGTCCCGTCGGGTTCGGCCCCCATGTCCCAGATTGCATTGAAGCGGGTCTTTCGCTCAACGATGAAATCCGGATGCGCAAAGTCGAAGCCCTGCACATCAATGATCCCGACGAGAACCCCCTTGCCGTTCTTGTGCAAGTTCGCGTGCTTGACCTCACGAAGCTTCAGGCCCGGATCCGAGAACCTCCCGGTCGAGATCACCGGGTTCGGATCGCGCAGCCCCTGACCCAAAGCCACGTGACGCACGAGCGGATCTGCGCAGAGCGTCTTGAGTTTCGATAGCAGCACCTTGGCCGTAGAGAGCGTCCCCATTTGCGCCGTCTCTTGCACCTGACGCGACTTGGGCAGTGGCTCGTCCCGGTGCTTGGAGATGAAAACATTGGCATAGATGTGCGACGTGACCGATTTGATCTTGCCGCGGGCTGGCGGGCGCGCGGGCCTGACGCGCCATCCGAGCGGGTCGTCCGATTGCAATCGCGCCGCCTCGACGGCCTCAACCTTCTCCATCGAGTATTGCCGCTGTTCTAGGCGATAGGTTCTGGCGACGGACAATGCATCGCAGCGTTCTGCGCGAACCACATTGACCTCAGTATCTCCGTTCGCTATGACGCGAAGCTTGGCGTCACACTTTCGCCCATTGTCGCCAAGCTGGTGTACTTTCGTTTTCCTGCTCATCATTCCCCCTCATCTTGGTCTGAGGTTGAGACCTACGCGCCGCCGCATAAGCGGTCTGAATCGATGTTCCCAGGGTCCCCTATATCAATGTTATTCCTATAATTTTTCAACCACAATTCGAGATACCGGCTCAGCCCACACACCGTCCCGCACAATTGTTAGCCAGCGGGTGCCTCGCTTCCTTGTCGGTTAAGCGGCTTGCCAGGGGCCGATGAATGGCGAGCGCTCTCGCTGCTTCGCAGCGCCAGTGCCGGCGCAAGTGTCCGTAGTTCGGCGACGGCGCGATCTTTCGCTGCCGGTCCTGGCAATTGCAGTAGCAGCGCCCCGATTCTATTGACGCGAATTTCGATGGTCGAAATACGGCTGTCGTTTTCCCCGGAGCTCTCGATGTTTGTTCCCCCTCCGGTCTTGAAAGTCTATTACCTCACATTCTTATTACCCCTTATTAGACTTTCGGGTCTGCTGACTTAATCGAGCGTTACAACGACGCTCGCGCGCCGCAACATCGGTGCGACATTTAATAGCGCGCCACCGGGCCCAAGCGTTTGAATTGCTCGCTCACCAGATGGGTGAGCAGCATGTCTCCGTCCGCCGCGACGCGGAACTCGCCATATCGGGCGCGCGCGTAAGCACCCGCGGTACCTTCCTGGAAGAAGTAGGCATTGGTTGCGAACTTCACCCGCCCCTCGCGAACGCGGTAGCGCATCCGCACCTCGCCTGATGCCAGCAATTCACCGGCATCGTGCCGTACGAAACTGCCGACCCCATGCTCGCCGACGCTGACCACGATCCGGCCGTCGGCAACTTCCCTCGCCAAGCCGCGGCCGAAGACCTGATCGGCGAGCTTGAAACGCAACGCCATGTAGTCGCCCTGCATCAGCGAGCGCGGGTCCGCGGGCGCGAGTTCCAACAATACCGTCCGCCCGTTGGTAAGCAGCCTTTCGCGCTGAAATACCGTCCAATTGACGAGCACGAGGATGGCGATGCCGGCGACGATTGCGACCGTCTTACGCATGCTCGGGCTCCTCCGTTTGCGGCCACCAGTGACGCATCGCCAGTCGCACCGCGAGCAGCGCGAGGCCGGCTGCAGCAAGCAGCGCCGATTTCTCCAGCAGCGTAGCCTGAAGCGCGTAATAGTAGTGCGACAAGTAGCCTAGCAACGCGAAGATTCCGAGCCCGGCCAGCACGCGGTCGGCGTTGGCGTAGCCGACGATCAATATCGCCGCCGCCGGGCCGACACCGGGCGCCTTGAGTGACACCGCGGCGAGAATGAGGGCGCCCGCCAGCCCGATCCTCCCCTGTCCGGAGGTGAGCGACAGCCCTTCCCTGCGCAACAGCACCACGGCCGCCACGAACAGCACCGCCGCCGATGCGATGCGGCCCGCCCACATCCCCGCTTCGCCACCGAGCAGCCCGGGGTCATGGCCCACGAGCAGCCAGCCCGTTAGCAATTGGCCGTGCAGCACCGCAGTCTGGACCGCTGCCAAGGCGAGGCCGTACACACCGGCTCGCACCATGGTGCCGAATCGTGCCAGTTCGAATTCGAACAGTGCGACACAGAGAAATGCGGCTGCCGTCGCCGCAGGCATGAACGCGAACAGGCCCGCGTCCAGCATGGCGTAAGCGCCAGCGAGCGCCGCGGTCCAGGACGTCCAGAACCGGTGCACGAAGTTCGGTACCAGAATGAACAGCAATACCTGCTGCAGCGTGACATACAGCGCAATGCCCGTGGCAGACCGCCCAAACCACTGCGCGGCGCCGAACACTAGCAGGCACTGTCCGGCCAGGCTCACGGCAAGGCCGAACTGGCCGACGAAGTCGCTCTTCGGCGCCGCACGAAAGATCGCCACCGCGGCGAAGCAGGCGCCCGCGCCGACGACGAATGCCGCGCCAGAGCTCTTCATAACGAATGCGAAGCCGGCGCCGACGAAGCCGAGGATAAACATCGCGCCGATCCAACCGGCGATCCCCAGCATGACGCGCACGAACCAGGGCGCGCGCGCGTCGCCCGCCTCGGGCATCTCGCCCGCCGCCATCCCCGCATCACGCAGCCGGCCCCAGAGTTCGTCCCGCCTTAGTACGCAATTCTGTGTGTTCACTGGTCGTCCTGCGTCGCAACCTGCTTCAGCCAGTAGCCACCGGCCGCCGACAGACCGATGACCAGCAGCCCGATGAGAAGGTACGCACTCGCGTCGTTCAGGCGCGCGTTCTTGACGAGGAAGGCCGCCGCCAACACGATCACAGACAGCACGCCGAGGGCAAGCACATACACGTCCTTGACCCGGAGCCGGTAGAGGAGATACGCCGCAACCATCCAGACGAACCACAACGGCACTCCCCATTGGCTGGCGTGGCGCCAATCGAGGAGATTCTGCAGCGCGAGCGCCGTGATCAGCCCGCCGCTCGCCGTGGCGAGAATGCGCACCGACCAGCGCTCGCGCAGCCATTCGATGCCGCCAGCCGCGAGCCCCTCCCACACGACGAGTGCGAGCGTGTTAAGACCGAAAAGCAGCCAGAGCAGCTTTTGCGGTGCGAACAGCATCCCCCAGAACACGCCGAAAGTGAGGAAGTACAGCGACAGGGCCAGATTGACGAGCGCCAGCCACAGGATCCAGAGCACCGGTAGGCGCCCGACCAGCGCCCAGGGAAGGATCGCTATCGCCCAAACAGCGAACAGTTCATAGGTATCGGCACCGGTTTGGTAAATCTGGCCGATGAGCGCGAACAGGGCGCCGGCGACGATGCAGGTGCCGAACAACGCCGCTTTGCCGCTGGCGCGCTCCAAGCCCAGCCGCCATAGTGACACTATCGCCGCGGCGAGCAGCATCTCGACCAGGCCAATCTTCGCCAGTCTTCCCATTTCGTCCCAGTTGAACGCGAAAAAGAAGATTGTCCCCGCCGCCAGCATCACCGCGCCCAGCCATAGGAGCATCCGGTCGAGGAACTTCCGCCAGTCGGCCGCGCCAGGCAGCACGCCGGCCAACTCGAGCGCAGCGCGCAGGCGCCCGTGCGGGATCCGGCCCTGGTCCGACCAGTCGAGGATGTCGCTTCGATTAGATCTCATGGCGCGATCTTTAGAGAGTGGACCTATTCGTTGGTTGAAGCTCTGGAGTCACGTCAACAAATCCACTCATCGCAAAGCACAATTGCATTGTCGTTCGATCACTGAAGAGTAACCACGACGCTGCGCGCCTTGCCATCGATTTGGCGCAGGAAGCGCTCAATGGACTCGACGCTGACGACGTTGTAGTGCGAACTCGACCATTCTTCATTCGTGTGATCGTCAAAGCGGGTATTAACCGCGAACAGTCGCGCGCCCAGTCGTTTTAGCGGCGGCAGCACCAGCACGGAGGGCGAATAGCCATGCGAACGTAGCCAGCTCTGCGCCGTCGCGCGGCTTGCCACTGGAGCGTCTGGGCTCGCTGCCGCAGTCACTTCCAGGAGCCACTGGTTGGAGTTCTGGTATTGCGTCGCCCAGGGGTTGGCTATCAGGCTGTACTTCGGTTCGTAAAGGCGCCGCGGCAAGTCGGATGCGAGAACGCGCGCGATTTGCGCCTGCGACTCGGCCGAGGGAATCACCAGCAACGCCTCGTAGACCAGTGGGTCATCAAGAAAGAAGTTGCCCAAGCCTTCCACAAATAGATCCGAGTTCGGCGTGCCGCACTGATTGAGCATGTGCACGACCCGCCACCTGCCGCCCGGATGATCGCGCCAGACAAAGCCCGCGTGCGAGTAGCGCAGGCCATATTCCGACAGGTCGGAGCCGATGCGTCCAATGATCGCAACCGTGGCGCCGCTTGCGTCCAAGGTGGAGCGCGTTTTCAGCCCGAGGTCGAGCGCTTTGCGGACCGCATCGGGTGTGGGCAGCTTCTCGCTGCACGCCGTGCCTGCGCCGGCTGGCATCGCAAACAGGAACAACAACAGCGAAAACGTGAAGCCGCGCAATATTCCGGCCATCACAGACGCCGCTCCGCAGCGCGTTGATGATAAAGCAGCGAACGCCCGACCTCGTTGGGGATGAACGCGATTGCCTGACCCGCAACACTCAACGAATAGCCGGTCGAAAACGCGACAACTTGCACGACGGTGCCCACGGCGAGTGACGCGCCGGCGGCGGCCGATATAGAGAACCTGACCGACTCGGTCGCAGCCGTCGATACCCCTTTGGCCACGACCACTGTCGATGCTCCGATCGTTTCGATGCCGGTCACGACCAAGCCGCCGCCGCTGGCGACAATGTCCAGCGAGCCCGCGATGATTTCGCCAGATCCGGCCGAGGCTGCTGCCGAACCCTCCGAACCGCGGGTCTCGCTCTGGGCCGATGCCCACTGAACAGGGGCTGCCAACAGGAATAGCGCCAACGCAACAACAATGGTTTTTGGTTTCATACAGGACTCCTTTTCGAGTAAACGCGCTGATGAGTCATAGCAAGCGGCCTCAGCGCCAATCGCCGCGCAATGCAAGAACTTCTTCACGCAATAATTCCGGCGTCGCGTTCTGTGGTGATAGCGCCGCCGCCGCGGCGAAACCGACCTTCGAGAACAGGCCGCGCCGGAACGGCCGTGTCATTGCCGCGCCGCCATGGCGCGAGAAAAAACTGCCCCACAATCCACTCAATGCGATCGGCACCACTGGAACCGGCGTGCGCTCGACGATGCGCTGGATGCCGGACTTGAACGGATACATCTCGCCGTTGTCGGTGATGCGGCCCTCGGGAAAGATGCAGATGAGATCGCCCTCGGCGAGCCCGCTGGCAATCTCGTCGTAGGCGCGCTCGAGCATAACCGGGTTCTCCTTGTAGGGCGCAATTGGAATCGCGCGGCCGGTGCGAAACACGAACGAGAGCAAAGGGATGCGGAAGATATTGTGGTCCATGACGAAGCGAATCGGCCGCGGGCTCGCTGCCATGATGATCAGCGCATCGGCGAAGCTCACGTGATTGCAGACCAGCACCGCCGGACCCGTTTCGGGGATGTGCTCGAGTCCCTGTTTTTGCAACCGGTAGGCCGAATGGATCAGCAGCCAGCACAGAAACCGCATGAGGAATTCCGGCACCAGGGTATAAATGTAGATCGCCACCAGTGCGTTCAGAATGGCAGTGACCAGGAACAGTTGCGGCAGTGTCATGCCCGCGCCGATGAGGACAGCGGCCATGATCGAGGCCACAACCATGAATAGCGCATTGAGGATGTTGTTTGCGGCAATGATGCGGGCGCGGTGCGACGGTTCGCAGCGGCTCTGAATCAGCGCATACAGGGGCACGCTATAGAAACCGCCGAACATCGCAAGAAGGAACAGGTCGGCGGCCACGCGCCAATTCGCGGCCACTGCGAGAAATCCGCCGATGCCGCCGATGCCGGTCGGCTGCATCGCGCGGCTGGCGAGCCACAGATCGACGGCAAATATCGTCATTCCGATCGATCCGAACGGGACTAGACCGATCTCGATCTTGCGCCCCGACAGACGCTCGCACAGCAACGATCCTGTGCCGATGCCGATCGAGAACACCGCCAGCAGCAAGGTAACCACCTGCTCATTGCCGCCCAGCACCTCCTTGGCAAAGCCGGTGAAGGAGGTGAGAAAGATCGATCCGAAGAACCACAGCCAGGAAATACCAAGCACCGACAGGAACACCGAGCGGTTGCTGCGCGCGATCTGCAGGTTGCGCCAGGTCTCCGAAAACGGGTTCCAATTGATCTTTAGCCCTGGATCTGTAGCGGGCGAGTGCGGCACCCGGCCCGCAGCGATGCGGCCGAGGATCGCGGTGCCAACGGATGCTGCGGCCACGTAATGCGGGCCGACGCTCCCCATTGACACCAGTGTGCCGCCGATCATTGTGCCGAGCAGAATCGCGACGAAAGTGCCCATCTCGACCATGCCGTTGCCGCCGACCAACTCCTCCTGCGTGAGGTGCTGCGGCAGATACGCATACTTGACTGGTCCGAACAATGTCGAATGCAGCCCCATGAGAAACACGCCGGCAAACAGGCACCAGACGATGTTCCAGAGAAAGCCGGCGCCGACCAACAGCATCACTGCGATCTCGAAATTCTTGACGAAGCGAATGAGCGACGCCTTTTCCAGCTTGTCCGCCAATTGGCCTGAAGTGGCCGAGAACAGCACGAACGGCAGGATAAAGATCCCGCCGATCACGGCGCCCGCCGACTTGGGGTCGAGTCCGCCCCACTGCGACGCGCTGTAGGTGGCGAGCACGGTAAAGGCGAACTTGAAGATATTGTCGTTGGCGGCGCCTGCGAATTGCGTCCAGAAAAAGGGTGAGAAGCGGCGTTGCCGCAACAGCCCGAACTGACCGGCGTGGTTGGCGTTGTCGTGATCTGTCATATCGAAATCCCTACTGTTATCGTTATGTACTGGCAAAAAAAGAGATATTTCAGGCGTGTATGTTGAGATAGTCAAGCACGTTGCCGAGTGCCTGGGCGAGAAACTGCTTGTCTATCCAGAAGTACACTTCCTTGCCAGCCTTGCGGCTTTGCAGTACACCGGCCTCGCGCAGAAACTTGAGGTGGTGCGATACCGTTGAGCGTGCCAGTGTCGAGACTTCGGCGATCTGCCCGACGTTGAGTTGTTCGCCCGGTTCGAAGAGCAGCAGAATGCGCTGCCGGTGTTCGTCGCCCATCGCAGTGAATGCGCGGGCGATCTTGCGCCACGGCGCCGGGATGGCTTTCATGTAATGTCTGTTCATATCGATAAGATTAATTATGTCGTTGCGTAATGTCAAGCGATTTTTTGAGTTGCGATGCAGACGCCGCCTTTGCTTTCACGCAAAAGTTTGCCTCTGGAGAGCAGTAAAAGGATCATTTCAGCTCTGGACAGGGGATCTTGGCCGACTGTTGGCCCGCTCGCCTGGCATGCCGAGCCTAGGCTGGGTGTCCGTCCCTGGCCACTCCCATGGCGGCAATGACACTGGGCCATCACTCATTCCTGCTTAACGAACCGCTTCGCCACAGGGTCATAAAGGTACGGGCGGTTCTCGACCTTTTCCAGCATCTCCAACCTGGCGGCGACAGCCCGCCTATAGGCTTCTTGGCGCCCAAACTTGAGCACCGAAAAGGACCTGGCTGTTCGTTTGCCATCATGGAACCTGATTGATGCTTGCCAGAAACCCAGGGGCTGAGCGGGTGTCTTGTGAAAATGAACCCCGGTCACTCCACTCACATTGTTGGATCGCTTCTGCTGGCGGAACTCCACCAAGGTGAAGGCTTTGAGCTTAGCCAGTTGGTCGTCTCGCCAAGCGACAGCCTCCGCCTTGGCCTGCTTCGAGCCGCCGCAAGTCAGGTCGTAGAATGTCTTGGAATACGCCTTTCCGCGCCGCTTGAAATGCACGCGCCAGCACCAGGCTTCTTTGGCGGCTCGATGACGACGGATGGCGTACATGGCGAACTCGAAGCAATTCCCTATTGCATCACTTCTCGCGCTTCGCCCTACGCCATTCCCACGGCGGCACAGGATCAGGGTCGCGCCACAGTCCCAACTTCTGCTCACGCGCTGCCTTCTCAGCCAGCTCGTAAGCTACTCGGTCATCCGGCGTCTGCTCCTTGGCGTATGCGCGATACCACCAGGCCAGACCAGCGCGAACCTGCTCTAAACCGGCGTCGTGTCCGTCCACGATGACCTTTCCGACCAGCCTTCCGTAGCGGTCTTTCTTGTGTCCTTCGACGACGGCATCACGGTTGTGGACCCTTTTGGCGAGGCTCTCTTTCGAACGGGAACCAAACGGTTGTGCTTTCTCCGGCGCATCAATCCCCGCTACTCTGATCTTGTGCTGCTGCTTATTGGAGTCGAGGACAGTAACGGTGTCGCCATCGGCTACGCCGACCACCTTGCCAGTGATGTCAGCCCATGCCGGGCTCGAAAAGGCGAGCGCAAGGATAACGAGGAATGTTCGCATGCCGCCAGTTTAGCGCGGTGTTTCCCCAGTGTCCGCTTCCCAAGTAGCGCCAGCTGTTCGGCGGTTACGCGGGGCTGTTGTGGCGGGTGACCCAGAACGTGGCACCCTCCTGGACGTAGCCCGAGCAGCCTTCCGCTGTGGTCCTTGTTGTGTCCTTCGACGACGACGTCGCGGTCATGGACCCGTTTGTTTCGAACGGGACCCAAAAGCCTGTGTTTTCTCTGGCGCATCGATCCCCGCTACTCCGATTTTGTGCCGCTGCTTGTTGGCGTCGAGGACAGTGACGGTGTCGCCATCGGCTACTCCGACCACCTTGCCGGTCAAGTCAGCCCATGCCGGGCTCGAAAAGGCGGTTACCGGCTACGACGGCCTCTGATAATTGTCGCGTACATCGAGATGCCGAGCCCTTGTTTCCTGAGTCTGGCGCAAAGTTTTCTCGTGATTTAGGCTGTTGCGACCGTGCTCGCCCATTTGTTTAAATTCCTCAAGCTGGCGCCAGAACTCCGACGCCTCACGTGTCGCGGCCCACCACTCAAAATTGACTATATTCATGACGACGATTCACTCTGTTTGATTAGCCATGCCTCAAGCTCTAGCACGACGCGTGCCAAGGTGCTAGCCAGGCGCGGGGCAAGGTGGGTCGAGAAGATAGCGCGATACAACTGTACTTACTGCTGTATTAGTTTGGTAAGTCAATGACTTGAAAAAAATTGACCGATGGCATTCAAGGTGCGGAAATAGGGCGGCACCGCAATGCCGATGGTTGTGCGGATCAAGACGGTCGCCTAGCGAACTGCCAAATAAATCACACTGCTGAGGGGGGTAGGCATCGTCTAGATGTCGTATTTTCAGCGGCCAGCGGAGACACCAATAGGCTGAATTGCGTCTACTTAGGACCCGGGGAGTAACTTTTCGACACTGGCCACACTCAGAATGAGGTAGGTGTCAGCGGTGACGTAAATCCGCGTGATTCTGGTGTTTTGATGCGCCGCGCAGTGAGCGCTGGCGGGTTTTGAGTTTGGATTTCTC
>JACZJV010000096.1 GCA_014860355.1 Burkholderiales bacterium
GCTCGCGACGCTCGCACGCCTCGCCATCACCGCCACCCTCGGACTCACCCTCGTCGCTGCGCACCGAGCGGCACCATCGTCAGCGTCACGATCGACGGCGGCGACCGCACCATCGTCCTCGGCGACACCCTCACGCTCACGGTCACCCCCGCCACCACCGTCGCCTGGACCAGCAGCAGCACGAATCTCCAAACGTCGACGTGGTGATGCCTTCACTGCGCGACACCGACGACCGAATTGCCGTCGATCAGCACTAAATCGCATGCCACGGCGCCCAGCCACTACTCACTCCAGCCACGCAGGCTTTTGGCGAGGGTCGCGCGATAAATCGCAAACAAATCAAAGCATGCCGGCATTGATACGCAGGCAATTCGGTTAACGCTGGAAGGATGCATGCGCGCCGTCTATCACTCGATGATGGTATCCAGACAAAAATTCGGAGAATTTTGAGGCGCGACTGAACCGTCCTCGGTCAAGCCGGAGCGCATCAAGCAGGTACGACCGAAGAAGCCCGCTCGACGAGGGATTCCGACCCATACACTAGCGCAGGCGCCATATTAGAAACTAGAAACGAAGGGCGGCGCTAGAACGTTGCCGCGTTCACGGAATGCAAGCCGCGTGGATCCCCTCGACCGCGATCCCATCCCAGAGTCGATTCATGAACCGCCGAGACCGGCCGCGAACGGTCAAACCGGACCTGTTTTGATGGGCACGGCAGTGCAGCAATCCGGTCGATCGCGTGGTCGAATTCCATTGAACATAACACCCGATTGCTTACCAATCGCGCATTTCCGCCGTGGTGCGCTGCGGCGGATCGCGTCCAGAATTGGGCGTCCATTCGTCGTCGACACCGACTTCGCGCCGCAGCTCCTCGGCGCCGCGGTCACCGGCAAGGTGCATTGAGTTGGCCCGGCTACCGATCACGACGCCGCTCCCCTCCACTGCCAGCGGGGTCGCACCGCATCCAGCGTGACGCGGGCCGCGCGCGCAGCGCACGCCGTGCACGAACCCGGGCATCGCGTCGCCGCGGGGCCCACCTGGCACGGGCGCTAGGAGAGCGGGTTGTGTCCCTCCGCTTTGGTCCGATAAGAAACCGAGCACCTTGAGGAAAAGGGGCCGCGCCTCTCCAAAAATTTTGTTTTTTTGACCCAGCCAATTTTCAGATTCCGGTAAGCGGACGACCTGTTGGGCAGCTACCAGTTGCTAGTTGTGTAAGCAGCAACTCGAGCTCTCTCGACGATTTCTTCTACGATGAGCCGCGCGTAATAGGCAAGGATCTGTTCATCTGTCCATTCGGGGCGAGGTGGTCTTGCGTTTCTCCATTCACTAAGCAACGAAGCCTTTTCTATATCTGAAAGACCAGCTACGACACGTTTAGCGGGCAATTCATATTCGGATTGCCGGGGGTAGTAGGACTGATCGCCGTAGTCAAATACTTGGCGTTTAAGTTCCCACCACAGGACCTTGTTGTGGTGCGCAACGGCATTGATTGCCGAGCGCAGGATTCGTTTTTCGTTTCTGGTCATTAGCGAGATGCCCAACAATCAACCGCGCCAGCCGCCGCCGCACGCCCCAAGAATTAAAATCCCGCTTACCTGGTCGGTAATCCTATGGGCCACTTCTCCGATCGCACGCGGTTGGGCCTGCCAGGTGTGCGACACGCCATTCCACCTCGCCCGCATCGGATTCTCAAAGTAAGACATTTCTCTAATATCGCGCGCCATTGCATTTAGTTTCTTCGCGCAGCCGTTGTACCGCGGTACATGTACCGTGGCTAATGGCGCATCTTAGCGGAATGATGGGCGGGTGCCCAATCTTTCTAAGAAGCGTCAGCACCGATCCTTAGTCGCGCTCGGGAAAACAATCCGTGAAGTACGTCTATCAAAGGGGATCTCCCAGGAAAAGCTGGCGCTACTGGCGGAAGTGGACCGCTCCTATGTAGGGCGCGTGGAGCGTGGTGACAACAATATTGCCGTTCTGACGTTGGCCCGACTGGCGGCCGCCCTCGAACTCACTGTTGCCAAGCTATTGCAGAAGGCTGGACTGTGATGGTGTTTCGCATATTCGCGTCGGAAGACTGACGGCGAGCAATCCAAGAATCAGGTGAGATCGACCCGGTCGTGGCGTGCTCACGTTGCTTCGCGAAGGATTGATAAAGTAACGGGATTCCGAAGAAATACTCGGCTTGGCGCATCTCCATCCGATAGTCCAAGTCCCATCGCCGCGAAGTCCAAATTGCCGGATAGAACCCCGGGATGGAAATGGGGGAGAGCAGGCCATTCGGTGCCTGCGGAAATCCATCACTGATTAAGCAACGTCGGGCCACGCTTTTCCTCCTTGGCGTGGGGTGCGCAATCAACGCCATTGGACGATGCGGGATGTTGCTGTAGAGTGCAGTATATTCGCACTACAACCGCTGCAAAGAGGAAATAATGGCGACGGGCAAGACCACCACGCTGACTTTTCGCATCGAACCGGGCCTGAAGGAAGGGCTGCGCGCCGCCGCCGACCGCGAGCACCGATCAATCGCCAACATGATCGAAGTGCTGATCCGCGACTATTGCGGGCGCAACGGCATCACGATCCCGGAGCAGAAGACACTGTCTCTGGGCGACGACCGCACGGCGAAATCGGCGAAAAGGTAGGCGCCATGATGTTCGCAAAGGATTTGGCCCCCAATTCCAACGCTGGTATGGCATGAAACTAGAAGAACTCCAACCCAACGCCGCCATCCGCGGCATCCTGCCTGACGCGCTGGTCACTGTAGTCAGCGTGCAGTGGTACGGGTCCGAAGCGCTGGAGTTGACCTACAAGACCTCGGCGGGTCGGGTCGCCAACGAGTTGATCTATCGTCACGACGAACCCCGCCTCGAAGTGGTCGAGCAGGGCCGTCCCTGGAGCTTTGACGGCGACGGCGCGCTGTTTCGCCTCGTCTCGGAGGCACAGCGGATTCGCCTCGCGCACCTCTTCGATCCCGTGCTAGCCGTGCATACCTCGGTCGTCGATCCGCTTCCGCACCAGATCACGGCGGTCTACGAATCCATGTTGCCGCGCCAGCCGCTGCGTTTTCTGCTCGCGGACGATCCCGGCGCCGGCAAGACGATTATGGCCGGGCTTCTCATGAAGGAGTTGATCGCCCGTGGCGATTTGCACCGCTGTCTCGTCGTCTGTCCCGGCAGCCTGGCGGAGCAATGGCAGGACGAACTCTATCGGCGCTTCCACCTGCCGTTCGAGATTCTTACCAACGACAAGCTGGAGGCAGCGCGCACCGGCAACTGGTTCATGGAAACCAATCTGGTCATCGCGCGCCTCGACAAGCTCTCGCGCAACGAGGATGTGCAGCAAAAGCTGCAGGCGCCGGATTGCCGCTGGGACCTTGTGGTTTGCGACGAAGCGCACAAGATGTCGGCCACGGTCTTTGGCGGCGAGACCAAGTACACCAAGCGCTACCGGCTCGGTCAGCTCCTCTCGACCCTCACCCGGCACTTCCTCCTGATGACGGCGACGCCACACAACGGAAAGGAGGAGGACTTCCAGCTCTTCATGGCACTCCTCGATGGCGACCGTTTCGAGGGCCGGTTCCGCGACGGAGTCCACGTTGCAGATGTATCGGACTTGATGCGCCGGATGGTGAAGGAGGGCCTTCTCAAGTTCGACGGCACGCCGCTCTTCCCGGAGCGGATCGCTTACAC
>JACZJV010000097.1 GCA_014860355.1 Burkholderiales bacterium
ACCCGCTAAATTCAATTCTGCCGGCAGCCTTGCATGCGCTTCATCATGCCGGCTGCCGCCCCGGGCGATCCGCACGCGCTCGGCGATCCACTCGCTCACCTCCGCTTCGAGCCACCCGACCGCGCGCGGACCGAGAGGCACGGGCTTCGGGAAGACCCCGTCCGTGATGTACTGATAGATTGTGCTGCGCGCAAGTCCCGTGCGCGCTTCGACCTGCCTGCGTCGAAGAAATGCAGGCTCCCGCTGGATAGTCATGCCTTCGTTTTCTTGTCACAATGTCCTTTTCAAGCTCAAGGCGTTGGCATGAGTGGTTGCTGCGATAGTGACTGTTCCCTGGATGCATTGCGCGAAAGGCAGCGAGGGACCCTCCAGGTCGTTCTGGTTGTAAATGCGGTAATGTTCTTCGTAATTGTTGTTGCTGCCCTTTATGCGAAATCTTCCGCCCTGCTGTCCGACAGCCTTGACAATCTTGGCGACGCATTGACATATGGTCTTAGCATTTATGCCGTTTCCAGAGGTAATGCTACCAAGGCCAGAGTGGCTCTGTTTAAGGGCGGGCTTATTTTCCTTGCGGCTTGCGCCGTGGCCGCTCAAATTGTGTCCAAGTTGCTCGCACCATCCGTCCCTGCTTTCGAGGTCATGGGTATCTTCAGTCTTGTCGGCCTTGCTGCGAATGCTCTTTGCCTATTTCTCCTGTGGCGTCATCGGCATGAAGACGTGAATATGAGTTCGGTGTGGGAGTGTTCTCGCAACGATATCGCGTCAAATCTCTCCGTCTTTGTTGCAGCCGGCGCAGTCTGGCTCACTGGCAGTGGTTGGCCGGATATTGCCGTGGCCTCTTGCCTGGTGCTGCTCCTGATGCGTTCCGCAATGCGAGTTATTGCGTCAGCGCGGGCGGAACTTGCCGCGGCGACCTAACACCCGAGGAAACCGACTAACCGCGGCATAACAAACAGCAGAGGCGGCCAAGGACCGGGACTCGCAGGGTCGCGGGCGGCGGGGTTACTATGGGTCAGCAGAATCCGCAGGTCCAAGCTGAATTATGACCAATCGCTCAATCGCCTTCTTTGAAAGTCAGTTTTGCACCCAGGCGCAGCAGCAAAATTACGCGCTAAATCCGTTTGAATTAATGGCCCTGCCTCACCTGTCCGGCCGTGTACTCGACCTCGGTTGCGGGCTGGGCAATCTGTCGGTGGAGGCCGCGCGCCACGGCTGTGTGGTCCATGCGCTGGATGCAGCGCCCGCAGGGGTAGAAGACCTGCGTCGCCGGGCTCAGTCGCTAGCCCTGCCAATAACGGCAGAGCTTGCCGACCTCGCGCAGTACCGCATCAAGGAGACCTACGACTGTATCGTTTCCATCGGGTTGCTGATGTTCTTTCCTCCCCATTTGGCGAAGGAACGATTGGGCGAAATCAGGACTGCGGTAACGCCCGGTGGAATTGCAGTAATAAACACGCTCATCGAAGGAACAACCTACCTCGATATGTTTGAGCCAAACCACTATTACCTGTTTCGTGAGCCTGAACTTGAACAGTATTTCAAGGACTGGGAAATCGTCGAGTCAAAGATTGACTTGTTTCCGGCGCCCGGTGCGACTGTGAAGCGCTTTTCCACCGTAATCGCAAGACGACCCAGGGCTTAAAGCACCTGTCGGTCACCCGCTACCCCCCGAGTCTGGGCACCTTCTAGGACAAGCTCAAACGCCCTCTCGGCGCGACTCTGAGCGCGCGTTATTCACTGGGAAAACCATCCGGTCGGCCCCGGAACGCGACGGGTTCGAGCGAAGAAGGAAGCGAACTGGTTGTTCCGTTGACGATTATCAAGAGTTCCCTTTCTCAGGTCGTCTATAAAGAAGCTTGAGGAAACGGGCTCGACTCACAGTTTTTCCAACGGCGACATCAACAGGCACCAATGTTCGGAGGGCATGCGCTATGGCCAAGACGCTTTTTGTTCTCAATGACCAGCCGTACGGGACTGAGCGCAGCTATAACGCCCTACGACTAGCCGGCTCACTTTCGAAAGTGGATGGAGAGGAAGTGCGGTTGTTCTTCATGGGTGATGCGGTGTCGTGCGCGAAATCCGGGCAAAAGGTTCCGGAGGGTTTCTACAATCTAGAGCTTATGATAGGCAAGGTCGCGCGTACGGGTGCAGAGATAGGCCTCTGCGGTACTTGCATGGACGCTCGCGGCATTGCTGACACGGAGATTGTGAACGGCGCGCGTCCAAGTACCCTCGCGGAACTCACCACCTGGACGCAATGGGCGGAGAAGGTATTGGTGTTCTAGAAAGGTGGCTGCAACCGTCACGCGATTGCGCCGGTCAATGCTAGTGCACCGCGTTACGCGCCGCTGTCGTCGGCCCCTAGTTGCAGGGGTGGGCACTACAACGTACCGTAACCGCAGTAGAAGCAGCAGTCACCCGGTTTCGGCTTGAGCGCAGCATGGCACGCCTCGCGTTCGTAGAACCACTGGCAGGCATCGGTCGGCATGCGTTCGGTCTTCATGTGAACGCAATGCGGACAGGCAATCGTCGAATCAAGAATGACACTTGCGCACATTCTGGTTAGAGAAAAAAACTTCCTTCATCAATCCATGCGTTCGCTTCGCCAGCAACTATAGTTCCGGCCTTCAGATCGTCCCAGGAATTTCCATACCGATTGGAGTACGCCCATCTACGGGCAAGTATGGAATTGTGCTTTATCTGTCATTCGAGCATCCGTTCAGATAATCACTCCCTCACGCGTTGCAACGCGACTTCTCCGCCACCTGGCTTCTTGCAGCGCAAACGCCAGTCGTCCCCATGTTGCAGGTGATCGCAGGCTAGCGTTGCGCCATCGTTCGCTGCCAGAATGGTCGAGCCGAACAGGAATGCCATCTCCTGTCTTATCCACCGGTGTTTGTGCTCTGGGGTCCAACCGAACCTGAGCGCCTGCTCACCGGTAGTTTCCTCGCGTGATTCACCGGCCACGCCGTTGTAGGACTTGCCGTCGAGCACCACAGCGAGACGCGCGCGGCCGAGAACTATGGGATTCTCAACGGTAGCGGATGCGCCGTTTCCCGATGCCGCTTTCAACAGCGAGGTCTGCGCGCAGCCTGAGAATGCGAGAATTGCGACGCCGAGCACCAGAGTGCTCACAGCAGTTTTCGATTTCATATGATCTTCTCCTTTACAGGTTTGTCCGAACCGAAAGCGAAAATTACCCGGTCGATCTCATATTCTTGAATGTGAGCCGCGCAGGACTCGACTGGCCGCGGCGGGCCTCGTTCCCATGCTCCTGCCCTTGGTGATGGTGACAGCAGTTGCTCATATACGGCCGCCGCACCTAAGATATGTTGAGATTGCGGCAGTCGGCGCCGGCAGTGCCCAAGTTGAAAAGACCGGAGTAGCGCAATGTTTGGAGTACGTCCGCGATACGGTGCTGCCGGACGAATGCCTTGTTTCCTTCATCACTACTCTCTTTTTCTAAATTCATGGCCTACAGTTGGTTCACTCGAAGCGAAAATCGATGTGCTTCCCTTCGTCGGTTACGCAACGCCCTGACGCGACTGCACCGCGCCGCCATGTTGCTAAGCATCGCAAGGTTGCGCCATTTTTCGCGCGCAACTGTGGTTCCGCAGAATACACGTAGTGATCGGTATCGAGGCCGGAGAATATCCGGGCGTAATGCTTGTGGTGACCGTATCGCCGCCGCAGTTCCGCCAGACTCTGCTTACGCTCGATGAGAAAGCCTGTGGCTTCAAAACGCGTGCCCTTGTACTCCATGACCATCGCTGGCGGCGCCTCCCACCCTTCGTGCCGGAATGTGCCCGCCGTGATGTTCCGATCACCGTCTTCTGGAAGAAGATTGTGCGTATGCGCACCGCAACCGGCAAGTGCCAGGACTGCAAGGACAATCGATACCGCTGTAAAAGTTTCCATATCACTCTCCGATTTGAAATGTTATCAGTGTTCACCACTGAATCTTGATACGTCGCGCAACGAACACGCGGAAGATGGCGAGGGCAACAATGAACCTGGAAGCAAACTTCATGATTTTCTCCTTCTGGATCACACGCTAAATTGCAAGGGGTTCCCGATGGAACAACCGATACAGCACCGGCAGCACCAGCAGCGTCAGTAGCGTGGAAGAAAGGATGCCGCCGATTACCACCGTCGCGAGCGGTCGCTGCACTTCGGCGCCGGTACCGACGTTGAACGCCATCGGGAGAAAGCCCAGGCTCGCCACCAGCGCGATCATGAGCACCGGCCGCAGCCGGGTCAGCGTACCTTCCACGATGGCCTGATCGATCTCCATCCCCTGCGCCCGCAGGTCGCGGATACATGAGACGATGACCAGGCCGGTGAGAACCGCGACGCCAGAAAGCGTGATGAAGCCGATGCCCGCTGAAATGGACAGCGGTATATCGCGCAGCCAAAGCGCGAGGACCCCTCCGGTGAGTGCCAGCGGCACGCCGCTGAACACCAGCGCCGCATCCTTGGCCGAGCCGAAGGTCATGAACAAAAGGCCGAAGATGAGCGCGAGCGATAACGGTACCACCACCTGTAGGCGCTTGGCCGCGGAGGCGAGCTGCTCGAAAGTACCGCCGTAACTCAGCCAGTAGCCTTCGGGAAGCCTGATCTCCGACTTGATGCGGTCCTGCGTCTCGCCGATAAAGGAGCCCAGATCCCGACCGCGCACGTTGGCGGTAACCACCACGCGCCGTTTTCCGCTTTCGCGGCTGATCTGGTTGGGACCGAGCGCCAATTCAAACTGCGCAATTTCCCCTAGCGTCACATAGCTCGCCAGTTTTGCCGTACCAACTTCGCCACCCGCGGGCAGCGGTACCGGCAGGCGCTTCATGGCTTCCACGTCCACGCGTAGGCGCTCGGGCAAGCGCACCAGCAGGTCGAAGCGGCGGTCGCCCTCGAACACCTGTCCCGCTTCCTTGCCGCCTACGGCCACCTCGACCACTTCCTGCACGTCGGCGACGTTCAAGCCGTAGCGCGAGATCTTCGGCCGGTCGATGTTCACAGTGAGCACGGGCAGTCCGCTTACCTGTTCAACCTTGACATCGGTGGCGCCGCGAATTTGCTCCAGGACTTCGGCGATCTCCTCGCCGCTTTTCAGCAAAGTGTCCAGGTCATCCCCGAACACCTTCACCGCCACATCGCTGCGCACGCCAGAGATGAGTTCGTTGAAGCGCATCTGGATCGGCTGGGTGAACTCATAGTTATTGCCGGGAACTTGTTCTACCGCCTCTTGCATTGCTTTCACCAAGTCATCCTTGTTGCGCTTCGGATCCGGCCACTCGGACTGGGGTTTCAGCATCACGAAGTTGTCGGCCACGTTGGGTGGCATAGGGTCCGTGGCGATCTCGGCGGTGCCAATCTTGGCGAAGATGGTGTCCACTTCCGGGAAGGCCTTGATACGCTTCTCCAGTGCCTGCTGCATTTCGATCGCCTGAGTGAGGCTGGTCCCCGGAATACGCAATGCGTGCAGCGCAATATCGCCTTCGTCGAGACTGGGTACGAACTCGGCCCCCATACGGGAGGCGAGCAGCCCGCTCAGCGCGACTAAGACTATCGCAGCCGCTACCGTCGGTGCCGGGTTGCGCAGCACCAGATCCAACGCCGGCCGATAGGCCTGGCGCGCCCAGCACATTATGCGGTTCTCCTTTTCTTCGACGCGGCCGGTAACGAACAGCGCGATCGACGCAGGCACGAACGTCACCGACAGGATGAGCGCGCCGAGCAGGGCCACGACCACGGTGAACGCCATCGGGTGGAACATCTTCCCTTCGACGCCGGTCAGCGTGAATATCGGAATATTCACCAGCGCCACTACGATCACGCTTACCAGGCTGGGCCTGAACACTTCGCGCGATGCCTCGAACACGACTTCGAAGCGCTCGCCGCGCGCGAGCATCCGACCCAGCCGATGCTGTTCGAGCGCCAGCCGGCGCAGACAGTTCTCGACAATGATCACCGCTCCGTCCACGATCAGGCCGAAGTCGAGTGCACCCAGGCTCATCAGGTTGGCGCTGACCTTGTTCTCCACCATGCCGGTAATGAGAAACAGCATGGAAAGCGGGATCACCGCCGCGGTGAGCAGCGCCGCGCGCCAGTTACCGAGCAGGGCGAGCAGCACCACGACCACAAGCGTCGCGCCTTCGAGCAGATTTTTCGATACTGTGGCGATGGTCTTGTCCACCAGGGTCGTGCGATCGTATACCGTTTTCGCCGCCACGCCCTGCGGCAGGGTGCGGTTGACTTCGGCGAGCTTGGCTGCGACGCGTTGCGACACGCTGCGGCTGTTCTCGCCCATGAGCATGAACACCGTGCCCAGAACCACTTCCTTGCCGTTCTCGGTGGCCGCGCCGGTGCGCAGCTCCTTGCCGAGCAGGACTTCGGCCACGTCGTGGACGTGGACCGGCACGCCGTGCTCGGTGCGGATCACGATGTCGCCAATCTCTTCCAGCGTTGCCACTTGCCCGGGTGCTCGCACAAGATACTGTTCGCCGCTCTTCTCGATGTAGCCGGCACCGACGTTGGCGTTGTTCCTGGCTAGTGCAGCCAGCACGTCGTGGAAACCCAGGCCGTAGCCGATCAGCTTGGCCGGATCTGGCGTCACGTGGAACTGCTTCAGATACCCGCCGATGGTATTGATCTCGGTGACCCCCGGAATATTGCGCAATTGCGGCCGCACGATCCAGTCCTGGATGGTGCGCAGCTCGGTCGATGTGTATTCGCTTCCGTCTGGCTTTTTCGCGCCTTCCTTCGGCTCAACGGTCCACATGAAGATTTCGCCCAGGCCGGTGGCGATGGGCCCCATGGCGGGTTCGACGCCGGGCGGCAGCTTTTGGCGCACTTCCTGCACGCGCTCGTTGATCAGTTGGCGCGCGAAATAGATGTCGGTGCCATCCTCGAAGATCACGGTCACCTGCGACAGTCCATAGCGCGACAACGAGCGGGTCTGCTGCAGGTGCGGCAGCCCGGCCATGGCGGTCTCGATCGGAAAAGTGATGCGCTGCTCCGCCTCCAGCGGCGAATAGCCGGGCGCCTCTGTGTTGATCTGCACCTGCACATTGGTAATGTCCGGCACGGCATCGATGGGCAGGCGCTGGTAATTGTAGACGCCCAGCGCAGCCATGCCCAGCACCGCCAGGAGCACCAGCCAGCGCTGGTGAATCGCGAAACGCAGAATTCCTGCAAGCATGTTTTTCTTCCTCGTCAGACGGCGTCGTCGCCGCACTCGCCGGTGCGTATGCGCACCACTTCAGTCGCCTCGCACACGGCGATGATGCCGTCGCCCGGCAGCCCGGTATGGGCGTTTTGCCGGATAGCCTCGACAATCAGCGACGCGAATTCATCGGAACAAAGGATGAATAGCGCCACCTTGTTGTGCTCGTCCAGTTCCCATTGCGTGGCGTGATAGGCGTGTCCGGCGGCGCGCCCGCGGCCGTGGCCCTTGGCGCGCAGCAGGGTGTAGCCAGGGAAATGCGGCAGCGCATGCAGCGCGTGCTCCACTTTGGTGAGCATGTGTGGCTGGATGATTGCGGTAATTTGTTTCATGTCGGCCCCCTTAGTGATCGTGGCTCGCGCCGGCCTTGCCCAAGTCGGCTTTGAGAACGAAACTGTTCGTCGCGGCATATGGGGTGCCCGGCGAGATGCCGCTCACTACCTCGACCCATTTCCCGTCGCTGCGTCCCAATTTCACCGGCCGCGCTTCGAACAACTCGCCGAAGCGCCCAAACACGACTTTCCAGTCGCGGTAGGTCTGGATCGCATCAACGGATACGGCGACCGGCACTTCGGTTTCGTCCTGCACCAGATCCACGGTGACGAACAACCCGGGCCGCCAACTGCGCTCCGGATTTGGCAGGGTGACGCGCGCCTTGGCCGAACGCGTCTGCTCGCCGATCAGCGATCCCACGTAGGACACCCGGCCTTCCGCCTCGGCGTTCAAAGCGCTCGCGCGCACCGTGACCTTCTGGCCGAGCTTGACGTTGCCGAGATCTTTGGGGTAAATCGTTATCTCGGCCCACACGGTGGACAAATCGGCGATGGTGATGATGCTCGCGTCCTCCTTTAGCGCCTCGCCGAGCGCCAGGTGCTTCTCCGTGACCACGCCGTCAATGGGCGCGCGGATATCGAAGCGCGTCAGGCCATTGCCGCCGCCGCTGCCGGGACGCATCAAAGCCGCGTGGGTGAGCCCCAGCGCGAGCAGTTTCTGCTCCACGTTGCGATGGACGATTTCCGCCTCGGCGAGCGCCTGGCGACTGGCGAGGTAATCCTGCTGGGCGGAGATCTTCTCCTCCCACAGGCGCTTCTCGCGCTCGAAGGTCTCGCGCGCCAGTTCGAGCCGTGTCTGGGTGGAAAGGTGCTCGCTCTTGAGATCGGCGAGTGCCGGACTCTCCAGCACCGCGAGCAGATCACCCTTTTTCACCGGGTCGCCGAGATTCTTCGCCGATTTGACCACGACTCCGGCGAGCCGAGGCACCACGTGCGCCAGGCGGTCCTGGTTGAACTGGATTTCACCTTGTAGTTGCAGCGCGGTGCGGATTCTCGCCGGACCGGCGGTGCTAAGCGCTATGCCGGCGCTCGTCATCGCCGGGTCGTCCATGCGTATGCGTCCCTCCGGCTGTTCGTAGGTCCACTGATACGTCTGTCCCCTTCGTTCCGCCACCACCGATACCTTGAAGGAGTGCGGTTCGGCGACCGCCCGCTCGCCCCGCAGGAAATCGCTCTCTTTGCGAAAGCTGACCATTTCGGGTTGCGCACCCAGGCGCTCGAGCTGGATCTGCAGCTTGACTTCCGCGGGATCGGTGGGCTTGCCTTTGTCCAGGGGATAGACCCGGAATTCCGGCGCCACGCCCTGTTCGAAGATCGTGACCTCCAGCGCAAAATCGCCTTGCGCGAACAAACGACCGCCGTGCGCTCCTTTCGCCGCCGGCTCTTCGCCGTGGCTTTTCTCGCCATTTTGACTATGTTCGGGCTTCGCTTTCTCCCCGCCATGGTCGTCAGTCGTCATCGACGGTTTGCCGCCGATCAGGATAAGCACGCCCAGCACGACCCCCACCGCCACAATGCCGGCGGTGACCAAAACGCTTCTATTTTTCATCTATAACTCCTTGTTCATTTCTGGCTTGCGGGCGCAGCCGAACTTTCGAGCGAACCGCCGATCAACCGTTCAAGATCGCTCACGCCGCGCTGATAGTCGGCGAGCGCGTGCAAGTGTTGGGTGCGTGACTGGAACAGCGTGCGCTGCGCGTCCAGCACGTCGAGAAAGCCGAACTTGCCGAGCTGATATCCCTTGGAGGCTGCCTCGAACGCGCTTTGCGCGCCGGGCAGCAATATCGTGCGCAGCATTCCGATTTCCTTGTCGATGGCGGCGAGACGCTGGTAAGTCCGCGTCAGTTCCGTCAGCACGCGATTCTTCGCAGCGCGCAACTCGTCGCCTGCCTTGTCGAGGCGGCGGCTGGCTTCCAGGATGCCTCCCTGGTTGCGGTTGAATAGCGGCAAGGGCAGGGAAATGCCGACCATATAGGCGTGATCGTCGAACTGACTGAAGCGCGCGACCCCGGCGGTGACCGTCACGTCCGGAACCGCCTTGGCCTTTTCCGCATCGACACCCGCCCGGCGGCGCTCGATCTCGCTAGACCATCGAGCGAGTTCGGGATTGTCGCGGACCCGTCGCACGAGCAGTTCGAAGGCCGGCAATGACGCGGTTTTTTCCAGGTCGCCGACGGCTTTTTCGAAACTCGGATTCGGGTTGGCCCACAATGCTCCGAGCGCATCGCGGGCAGCAATAGCTTCCCGCCTGGCCTGTTCCAGTTCCACTTCCGCGCCGGCCTGCGTGAGCCGTGCCTTGGTTTCCTCGACCGGCGACACTTTGCCTGCCTGCACGCGCTTCGCCACAGCATCGCTCACCTGCCGGGACAGCGCGACGGCGTCCTCGGCGAGTGTCTGCCGCTGCTGCGCGGCCAACACGTCTACAAAGCGCTGCGCAACCAAGGACAGGATTTCGATGCGCTTGGCTTCGTAGTCCCAGCTGGCTAGTTCGTGGCTTGCCTCGGCGGCACGAATGCGCGCCGCGCGCTTGCCGCCCAACTCGATCAACTGACCGATCTGGATCGCCGTGCTACGGTCGCCGGCTTGCGCCTTGCGCTCGTTGCCCAGGTTGTCGCCAATAATATCCAGCACTGGATTGGGCAGAGCGCCGGCCTGCAGGAGCGCGCCTTCCACGGCGTAGCGCTCTTTTCCGAATGCCGCCAGCTCGGGATTGCGCCGCAACGCCAAGGCCAATGCATTGCCCAGCGTCAGTACTGCGGCCTCGTGCGCCATCGAGGATTCGAGCTCAGGAACGGGTGCGGGTACCTTGCGGCTGTCGTAGAGATCGGTCGACAGCGACTGGCGCCCGCGCTGATCAGTAAGCGATGGCGGTGTGGACTGGGCTGGCGCGGCCGGCGGCCAGGCGGCGATGAGCAGCGCGCAAATGATGTATATCGCGTGCGTCCGCCGGCGCACAGACGCGGCGGACGCAGCGGAAGAGTGTTCCGTTGCCATGCATGACCCCTTTTCTAGCGTGCCGGGCAAGCGCACAAGCGCAACGCAGCCGGCGAGATTCGAGTTGGTGTTACGCTAAAGTCGGAGTACGCGGGGGGCGGTCGAGCCTGTCGGGGAAGGGGAAGGGAAAGTCCGCCGGCGATTGGGGGAAACTGTCGCGGTCGGAGTCGAGCAGGGCGAAGTCGAATGCTTCGCTCAGGTGCCCAGGCAGGTGGCCAAGCAAATGACCAGCGCAGCCGTGGTGATGATGGTGGGTGTCTTCGTCGCGATGATGACCGTCCGCCTGGCCGTGGTGGTCGCCAGCGGCGACACTTCCGTCGACTGCTACGGTGTCATCCCCGTGTGCGGAGTTGCCTGCCGCCGCCTCCCAGGCGAAGGAAGGCGATAGCACCGTCATGAGCAGGACGGCAACCAGGAGTTGGGCGATGGATCGCAGGGCGCGGCGCATAGTCGGCGGATTTTATACGAACGCGCGAGGTACGGGTATCGCAGTGGTCATAACAATGGTGCCTGTCTCTCAACCATTTGTGGCATGCGCCGCAAGTGCTGGACGTGCAACGATCCAATATCGGACATCCAGCGAACCCGCGCTAGTCTAAATCCAATCAACGTGACCACTAATCTCACAATCAGAGCGGCACTAAAACTTTGGTTAAGTCAGACTGCCGGAATCAAGTCGTAGAGCGATTGTCTTATATTTTCCAGATTTCCCCCTGCAGGCATGATGACTAGGAAAGCAAGTTACTCGCGCTCGCAATTGCGGTGACTACATCACTTAGATATGAATTCTTGCGTTTGCCAAGTCAAGTATCGCGTTCGTTCCTGATTATGTGAATACAGGGTTCTACCCATTGGAAGGGTATCCGTTAATGAAGTTTGGGTTCGCAACACGCTGCCGGTCACTCATCGTGCCGAACGCATGCGGGACGATGCAGTTTGTCGAACACGGTCCCGCCCCCGATATTCGTGTGCAGGACTGGCAACAGCGGCTCAACCCGTTTTGCAGCAAGTTGAACAGTCGCTTTGATCCTTGAGCCTGGAGAAGACACGCATGGGGTCTTCATCGGCCCAGTCCGAGAGGAGGACCACATGATCATGACCCCCATGATCGCGTCACCACCCGCCGGCTCGACGATGGTGGAAGCATTCGTATCGGGGATCGTGCAGAGCAGGGTGATTTATGTGCAGGCTGTCGTCAGCATCACCACGCTAGCCAGCACCAACAATTTGACATCCGATTCCATGAGTGAACTCGTTCTCAGTCAATTGGTTGTTCTGTGAATTTCAATCGCACTCTGGGTATCGCTGATGAATATCCGGCCGACATCAGGCCGTCCTGCGCGTGCCGCCTTGGCAATCGCCTCCGCCAGGGCGTCGGTCAGGTTGTCCGCGCAGTTCAACTCCAACTTGTATTCGGCCACGACCGCCTCAGCGAGCTCCATCGAGTAGTGCTGCTGGGTCTGGTCGTCACCGGTGAGCGGCCGCTCAACCTGCGACACATTGGGCTCGTGGAACCGGCCACCCACCGCCCCAGATCACGCGAGCCGCAGTCACACAGCGCCTGGATCACGTCTGCGATGCTGTATTGGCGGATGAAGGCCTTGATCTCTTTCATGTACGCTCCTTGGTGGGTCGAATCAGGATTAGAAGGGCACGTTGACGATGGCCTTCAGCGTCCAGTCGTTCGAGTCCTTGGTCCAGCCACGGCCAAAGCCAATGTTCAGGGCGTGACCAAAGACTTCCGTGTCCGTGGTCAGATAGGTTTCTTGGGTCAAGCTGCGCAGGGCGTTAGTGGGGCCATAGTCGGCATAGTGTTCGATGCTGATCCAGGTCTTTTCGGTGACTCTGCGACTGATCTTGACCGCCGGCGAAAAGCCCGGGGTATGGTCGCTGCCGGACAAGGCCGTGCCGAAGATAGGGTTGAGCGTGAGGTTCCAGTCCTTGTTCTTATAACCGAGGATGGGGCGCAGCTCGAAGTTCCAGTGTTGCTCTTCGGTGCGGTGCGAGCTGTAGCCGAGTTCGCCGTTTAAGCCCCAGTAGAAACCCACCGTGGAATGGTCGGCCATGTATTTCAAGCGCAGCTTCATACCCTCCGCGTGCCAGTCGCCGCCGCCCTCGCGGATGATGGGTAGATACAGACCGGCGTCCCAGTTCTTATTCAGTCCGTAGGCGAATTCCGGGGTGATGCGGAAATTGTGATGCGCAGGAATCTCGCCCGGATAGGCTGGGGTCTTGATGCCGGACGGCACGTAGTTGATATGAACATCCATATCTGCCTCACCGGGGTCGCTGATAGCGTCGTCGTAGACTTGAATTTCATCGCTGGAGGCGGCCCAGGCATTGGCACCATGTAGGGCCGCGATCAGCAGGACAGCAGTTTTGAGTTTTCTCATGCTCGATTTCTCTTTCGCTATAATGGAGTCTGGTGTTTCCCGCGTAATCGAGCCAGCTTGCATGGGGGCAAACGGACATTCCGGTGAGGTTAAGAATGCGTGGTTTTGGGATTATTTGCAACCCTCGATTTGGCCGCTTGCGGGGCGAGCTTTGGTGTCCGGTTGGAAGTGCCATCCAATACCAGGCAATTGGCGTTGTGGCGCAGCTGGTCGAGCGTTGCCGACGCAAGCAACTGGTTAGCCGGGAAGGCTTGATCCCATTCGGCGAAGTCGATTGCTGGTGACAAGGGTGGCGGCGCTCTCATAACGCTCGGCGATCAATTCATGTAGATCTTCGTCGACCGACGCGCGCAGCGGTTTCAAGCCGAAGCCGTCGATGATCAAGAGCGGCATGCGAGCAAGCGTGGCGAGACGGGGCTCGTAGCGCTGCCGCGTCGATCCGAGATGTCCGTGCCCCTCCTAGACTGGCTCCTTTATGCTGATGACAGTCATTGGCCATGTTGAAGCATTCCGTTGCGCTTGCGATACTAGGAGCTGCTAATTTTAAAGGTGCATCGCTATTGGAGTTCGAACTGCAAGCAGTGCGCTTTCAAGGAGAAATGCACTCCTAGCAAGCAATGCCGCGTGACGCGTTGGGAGCGCGAGGATGTTCTTGAATCCATGCAAACGCGCCTGGACCTCACGCCTGACAGTATGCGCATCCGACGCCAGACGGTAGAGCATCCCTTCGGGACGATCAAGTTATGGATGGGCAGTGCGCATTTCCTCACGAGGATTTTGAAAAGGTCAGTACAGAGATGAGTCTCCATGTGCTTGCCTATAACCTCAAGCGAGTGATCAAGATTCTCGGAACTGGGGTGTTGCGGCGCGAAGGGAATTGACCAGGTTGCGCGAATTGCGCTGACCACCAGTTTTTTGTCTATTTCTCTTTCTCGTCCAACGTTTGAAGATGCTTCGCCATGGTCAAACCAGCCGCGCAGTCTGGTCAATTGGCATCGCGCAAACAACAATCTAGTGTCCTGAGTCCGAAATGCGTTTACAAAATCTGGCGACGCTCGCGAGGATCTCATCGGCGGTCTTGGTCCATACGAAAGGTGCGGGGTTTTCGTTGTACATATTCAGATATTCGCGGATGGCGCGTTCGAGTTCAAGGGTACTACGATGAGTGCCGCGTTTGATTTTGCGTTCGCTGATCAGCGCAAACCAGCGCTCGACGAGATTGAGCCAAGAGGCCGAGGTCGGCGTGAAATGCACGTGGAAGCGTGAATGGCGGGCGAGCCAGCCTTTGACCGAGGGTGTCTTGTGCGTGCCGTAGTTGTCCAGGATCAGGTGCACCTCAAGCTCGGCCGGCACATTGGCCTCGACGGTGCGCAGGAATGCAAGGAACTCTTTGGAGCGGTGACGCCGATGCATTTCACCGATGACATGGCCGGTAGCGAGATCCAGCGCCGCAAACAACGTCGTCGTCCCATGCCGCTCGTAGTCGTGCGTGCGCCGCTCCGGCAGGCCAGGGGCGAGCGGCAGGATCGGTTGAGTGCGATCCAAGGCCTGGATCTGGCTCTTCTCATCCACGCACAGGACCATAGCTTTGGTCGGCGGATTCAGATACAAGCCCACGATGTCCCGGACCTTGTCGATAAACAGAGGATCCGTGGACAGCTTGAAGGTTTCTGCGCGGTGCACCGCATAATGCAGAGGGTTTTTAGCCTGGCGGACGCGGCGCACTGAGTTCGATAAGGTGGGCGGTGCCTCCGCCGCGACCGGTTGGCTAAAAATCCTGTTGGACTAAACCAACGCGCTGACCGTTGCGATAGCTACAAGTGACGCAGCTAAGTCTAGTAGCGTCTTCGGTTGCATTTTCATATCCTGTTACCCCTTCCTTCCGAGTGCGACAATAAATGGCGACGCCGCAACGTCTGGATTTCTTATCAGAGTGGTACAGGTCTGTACCGAAAGAGAGCCCTGACGGCTCTAATGTGAACTCGCGGATCTGCTCAAGAGGCCAATCCTTCCGATGGTTCCTACAACCCTAAGGAGTCTATGCCAATACTGCCGCACGCGAGCGATTATCATTGATCCCGGCCGACGGCCTGTTTGCGGTAATGACGAACGACCGCTTTTAGTAATGCGAGTGAGCAGGCGTCGTCCCCAGTAGTGCGCGGATGCACACGCCTCCATGCCGATGAGACACGGCGTCAGATTGGCGAAGAGCTACGCGCGTACCGGCCGGAGGTCGGCCTCGCGCGTCCTCGTGCGGCTGTAACTCCGGAAACAGGTGTTCGATGACTGACCATTGCTTCTCGGTGAGTTCCTCGGCTCGCCTCATGGCGCCTCCACATGTGCCTGACTGATGCGCCCAAGTTAACAGAACTCATTGAACGTTAACAAATACTTCAGCTACTGTTTTCGAGATACCTTCTAGTGTGTTGTTGTATCCACCGGTTGAATCCGCAGTTTCAGGTCAGACGTTTGTCATTATGCGATTCGACGCTGTCTCGCGTTCATAACTAGATCCGATTAAGGCGCAATGTTTTGGTGACCGCGTACAGCGATCGCAACTCCATCATGGTGCGCGCAACGGCCTCGTGCATGGGTATTAGCGTCGTATCGCACTCCGGACACTCGCCAGGCCAGTCACGCACCATATTCGGGTGCCTCATACAGGTGTAATGGGTACTGTTCACTAACGGCGCGGTACCGGGAGTTGCGAATCCGGCGCGCAGATGATCGTGCGCGTGCACTTGGTGTGAATAGTTTAGATTTGTCGTCATGTCTTGCTCCTTGTAAGATTGCGCGCCGGGGGCGGGCCGCGCGACGACGCTGGATGTCACCGACTCATGCATATTGGTTTTGGCGCCACACTGAAAAAATCGCCAGCATCTTCGCGTAGTTCCGGACATAAATGTCTTTGCATTGCGAGCGCTCAGTCTGCGCTGTCGCGCCTATCGTTAGCATGACCGCCCGATTACACAATTGAAAGAAAGGGCGGCCACCATTGCCGCGCCCGCGAATTGCAGCCAACGCTTTCTAACGCGTTGCCTGTGCGGTTGATGAATGAGTCTAGACGCAACCGGGGGGGAACTCAGCGGTGGGATGCTGCTTTTTTCGTTATTGCGCCGACCGGTGTCGCCGATGCGGCACCGGCGCGCTTAATGCGAGTGCGGTTTGGACCCCGGCTTGTCGACATGGCCCGGAGCGGAAGGGGCGTCATGGCCCATCTCGACCAGGCCGCTGTGAGCATGTCCGTCACTCGCAGCCACTATGCTCTGATACTGCTCGGGCGAGAGCGCTGGAAGGCGAGCGAGAAAAGCGGTTAGATCCCATATCGCGGAGGCCTCCATTCCTCCTTTAGACCAGGCCGGCATCGCGGATGCCTTGATGCCGTGTTTGATTACCCAGAACCAGCGCGCTGACTCTGCGCTGGAGGGTTCTCGTTTACCCAGACGTTTTGTCAAATCAGGTGGTGTTGGGTAGAGTCCTTGGCGAATTTCCGAGTTCGAGATGCCTGGAGACAAATGACAGTTCGCACACATTGCCTGATAGTTTCCGGCCCCGCGGTCAAGCCGCTCCGGATCCGATAAATCGGTGGGTGGCGTGATATCGCGGACCTGGCGCGCAATCGCACGTTCTCGTGCCTCTTCGATAAAGTCAAACACGATCGCTTCATGCGGTGTGTCGGCAGAAATATCGATGTATCCGCCGTAATATACAGCGGCGCCGAAGGCACAGGCGATCGCCGAAACGGCCCCAAACAGTGCAAAAGTCACCAGCAGTAATTTCCCCATCATCACTCCATTGCAGCAAAGTAGAAAAGCTCCTGGAAGCCTTCGGCCTTTAGCAATACTCTGTTGTGTCAGCCCGGGCCGATCAAAGTATTGGCGCCCTATTCCGTCCGTCTCTGATTGTTGCGGTCGCGCACACTCTCCAATTGGCGCGTCCACTTCGCCGTCGCGCATCTTAAACCGATTACACCTTGAACTGATTACATATATGTAATGTTCACGTCATGTGCAAGACGGTGACAAGTCCTTAACCTTGCCGATCTCGCTCAGCGAGGTAAGCCCTTGGTTTTGCCGGGAGTAATTTCGCATAGCGGTTAAGGGGCTCGGATGCTATCGCATCTCGCCCGACTGGCCCGTTGATCAACGTTGATCTTCGAATCTTGACCCCCGCGTATCCGTTTACAGTTGACTGGAGGAATTCCATTTATGAAACGTCATTCGCCCTTTTCTTTTGCGGTTCCAGACCTGCCTCGCCGGCGATTCGTGCAAGGACTGGCTGCCGGGGGCGTGCTACTCGGAATGTCGGCATGGTCGATTCCGGGACAGGCGCAGAATCCCGATGGAGCTAGCGGTGCTGCTCCCGTTCTTCGCGGAACCGAGTTTGACCTGGTAATTGACGAGTCGCCGGTGAATTTCACCGGCAATCCGCGCATGGCGACCGCCATCAACGGCTCGATCCCCGCACCAACGTTGCGCTGGCGTGAAGGTGACACGGTCACCATCCGCGTCACCAACAAGCTGCGCGAGTCGACCTCGATACACTGGCACGGCATCATTCTGCCCTACCAGATGGACGGCGTGCCGGGGATCAGCTACGCCGGGATTGCACCGGGGGAAACGTTCACCTACCGCTTCAAGGTCGAGCAA
>JACZJV010000015.1 GCA_014860355.1 Burkholderiales bacterium
CTGCCGGCATGCGCCGGATCGTGCCGGGCGGACCGGCGAAATCGATGTGCACGCGGTAGTCGCGCAGCCAGTGGTCTGCCTGCATCGGTCGCCGCGTCCGGCGCTCCCCGGGCAGCGCGCCCTCGCCGAGCGCGGCTGCACCCAGCGCGAGGCTGAACGCGGGCCATACGCCGTCGGCAAATCCTTCCCGCAGATAGAGGCTGCGAACCGCGCCGTCCGTGTCGGGTTCGACGTGCACATGCGCGAGGCGCACGCCCGCGTCCTGGAAAGGCTGCGCGGGTAGGAGCAACTGCGGCACCGGGCCGGAGCGTGTCTGCGCCGCCACCGGCAACACCACGCCCGGGTTCGCCTTCAGCACGGCGGCTAGCGCCGCGTCCCCGCCGGGGTCGCGATCGTCGAGTTCGGACAGGATCACATCGAGGCCGAGCGCACGCGGATGCGCTGCGGCGATACGATCGAGCAGCGTCGCCAGCACCGCCCTGCGCCAGGGCCAGCGGCCGACGGCGGCGACGCTCTCGTCGTCGATCGCCACGATCACGATATCTTCGGGCGCCGGACGCTTGCGCAGGGATTGCAGCGTGTCGTAGAGGACCAGGTCCACGCGCCCCAGCCCGACCAGTGCGCCCAGCACGATCGCCAGTGTCGACAGCAGCACGGACAGCAGCGCCCATTCGAGAAACGCCCTGCGCGGCAAGCAGCCGCGCCGCGCCTGCAATGCGGTCACGCTTCGGCCCTGGCGTGGTATAGCGATATCCACGCAAACGCCAGCAGCAGCATGAAGGTCAGCGCGTTTGCCGGTATCTGCAGATTGAAATCCACGCCGCTGTGGATCATCAGCGCGAGTATTCCCATCATGGCGGCGAAGGACAGGCCGCGCATCAGCGGGTCGCGGCGCAGGTACTGCGCGCGCAGCGCAGCCGCGAAGGACGTCGCCACCATCAGACCGAGCAGCGACAGCCCCAGCACGCCGGTTTCGGCGCCGAACTCCAGGTAGTCATTGTGCGCGTGGGTATAGGACTCCTGCGTTCCTGCCCCGCTGTAGCGCGGGAACACCACCGGGAAGGAGCCCGGGCCCGATCCGAACACGGGATAGTCCTTCCACATATCGATTGCATAGCCGGCTACTTCGTCGCGATCCTCGCTTTCCACGGTGGTCTGGGTAATGCGTTCGACCACGCGCCGCGTGCCGAAATAGGTGCCGACGATGAACACGTCGATCGCAACAAGGCTGATGAGCAGGATGATCATGGACTTGGTCGCGCGCTTCGCCAGCAGCAGTCCGATCACCCCGGTGACCAGCAGGCTGATGAAAAAAGAGCTGTTCCCCATGCGCGAGCGCGTCAGTACCAGGGCGACGACCATGACTACCAGCCCCAGGCGCAAGGCCATTTTCGGGGTGATGATCCATTGCATCAGCTTGCGAAAGAAAACGCCCCAGGTCTGGCTCCGCTCGCCCGAAAGGCTCGCAATGAGCACGCCGACACCGACAGACAGGCACATGGTGAGATAGCCGGCATAGTGGTTGCGGTTGACGAAGGTGCCGGATGCCACATCGCCCGGGCTTTGCAGGCTGAGCAGGGCGCCGTACAGGGCCTGCAGCACTCCCGACGCGATCAGCGTATAGGCGGCATAGCGTATCCGGTCGCGGTCGCGCAGCAGAATCAGGCTCAGTGCGAAGAACGCAAGGTACGCAGTGCTCCTGCACGCGGCGCCCAGCGTGGCGTACGCATCGAGCGTCAGCGGTGCCGCGTCAATTGCGGCGGGGGCGGCAGCCGCGATGTGCCATCGCGCGGCTTGCGGCGAAAGCAATTGCAGAACCTCGATGGGCAGCGGGACGAGGTGCAGCCAGACGTAGGCCAGCCACAGCAGGCCGCACAGCAGCATGGGCCAGGATTCCCGCAGCACGGCGGGGTAGGCATGTCTGCCGCGGAAAAATCCGGCCAGCCACCACAGTGCGAGCACCAATGTCCATAGCGCGAGCAAGGCCCAGGACCAGGAACGGTTGCTGCCCAGGGGGATCGGCACCCAGACGAGCAAGACCAGATAGAAAACAAAAATCCAGCGGCTGCCGTCGGGACTGCGGCGCATGGCTAGCCCTGAAATGAACAGGCCCGGCAAATTGCGCTGCCGGGCCTGAGGTGCTTAGGTCTTGCAATCAACACGGACTGCCGGTACAGGCAGGCGCGCCGCCACCTCCCGCGCCGGGCGTAACCACCGGGACTGCCGGTATCGATGATGCCAGGGGCGCGGCTGCTGGAGCCTGCCCCAAGGCCGGACCCGCGGCCGTCGGCGGCAGGGCTTCGAGCTCGGCCGCGATAATTTTCGCGGCCACGGCTTCGTCAGCGGCCGCAGCATCCCGAGCCGCCTGGTCCGCCAGCTCCATGGCTGCCTTTGCTTCTGCCGCCAGGCGCGCGTTGTTCTGATCGGCGCTCGCTACAGCCTGGGCTTGATTGGCCTGCGCTACGGCTGCCGTCGCGGCTGCAGCGCTCGCAACCGCCACCGGCGACGTGTCCGGCAGCTCCGCGAGCTGCAATGCCACCGCCGCCTGAACCAGCGCAAGCGCGCTCGCCACCGGCATGGGAGGCGCTTTCCCCGGCCCCCACAGATCCGATTGGTCCGCCCCGATTCTGTCGATCGGACCGTAGGGCGTGTGCACGGATATCTCGCCCAGCGCGACGCGCGCAACTCCGACCTCCTGGCTCCGGGTGTCGACTACCACGGTGAAATCGGCGGGTCCGGCGTTCACAATGTCGATGATGGATGCGCCCGCGGAGATGCCTATGCCGTCGCGGTTTTCTGTTTGAATGGAGCCGGTGATGAAACGCATGGCGCCGTTCACCAGTTCCACCGTCAATTTGCTCGCCTTGACCTTGGCCGGATTGAATTGATATTGAGCGAGCTTGAGCACCGAGTCCGGGCCCAATACCAGCACCTGCCCGTCGGCGAGCTTGAGCACCGTGCGTCCGTCGCTGCCGGTGTTGAAGCTGGTGCCCGCTTCGAACGTGGACCCCGCGTTTGCCGTGGCGGTGCTGCCTGTTCTGGTCTGCATGATCACTGTGTTCGTTACTGCCTTAACATATCCGGCCAGGCGCGTATTGTCGCTCGCTGCCAAGTCAACCTGGCTGGCTGCGGCCAGCATGCCGGCGGTCAGCGCGGCGCTAGCGACGGTCACGGGCGAGTTGCCCGGCAAAACGCAGGCCAATAATTCCGCCAGGCTCGCCTGAACTACGGCGGGCGATGCCGCGAACGGTATCGGCCGTGGCGTGGCGCGCCCCGGTTGCCACGGGACATACTGGCCAGCCGCGATCCTGAGGATAGTGCCGTAGGGCGTGCGCACGGATAGTTCGCCGGATTGGACCACGGCGTAGCCGGACTCCTGCGGATCGGGATTCACTGCCACGATGAAGTCGGCGCCGCCGGTCTTCTGGATACCCACCATCGAATCGCCCGCCGCAATATGCAGATTCCGCGGGTTGGACACGCCTATGAGCCCGGCAACGACCCGCATCTGGCCCTTGATCAGCTCCATGCTCGTGCCGCTCTGCCCGAGTTTGTTCGCGAGGTAGCAATAGCGAACAATGCGCAAAGCCGAATCCGCACCCAGTGCCACGGTCTGGCCGTCGGCAAACTTCAGGATCGCTTCTTCATCCGGGCCGGTGCGCAAGGTCGTGTCCTTTTCGAACACATCTCCAGCTTTGGCGGGAATCGCCTTGGTACCAGCGCGCTGAATCGAGACCAGGCCGGTAATTTCGTGCACGTATCCGCCCTGGCAGACCGAATCCGGTGTGCTGGCATCGCCCAAGCCGGCCTTGGGCAGCGCCGATGCGCTGGATGAAAAGCTAAGGGCGAGCAGCATGCAGCAAGTGCCCAATGCACCCGCCATCCTATTCGTACCCTTGAATGCAATCATGGAATTTATTCCCGTCTCATCGCTTCGCCTGCACCGTGGTCCAGCGCAGCTGTTGCGCAATTCCGGCCAGCAATGCGCTTATATTGTTCTATAGCACATATGAGGTCAAAACGCGTGTAACTACTGATGATATCGAACATTTTACGCGTGTTGCGCGTCGCGCCGCGTTCGATGGCACGCGCCAGATTCTGCCGCAGATCGGGGTCCAGATCCTGCCATGCCGCAAGCCCGACGAACAGCACCGTCTGCTGCACCGTCGGCTCCCACGGGCCCAGTTCGTCGGCATGGCGCAGCGCCGTTTGAAGCTCGTCGTCGATTTCGTCGAGGTAGAGCTTGGCCAGGGCAAGGTTCGCCCACAGGAAGGGCGACGTCGGCCGCTGCAGCAGGGCCTGGCGAAAGCGCGCGCGCGCGCTGCGGGTGACAGCCAGGGCTTCGCGCGGGATGGTGGAGACACGCATTCTTGCCAGATCGATCGCGCCCAGGCCTTCGAGCGCCCAGGGATTGCCCTGAATGTATCCAAGGCTGTCCGTGTAATACTTCGTGGCGCGGCGAATTTGCGCCACATCGGGCTTGGGCGAGGCGGGGGTCCATGCGCCGACTTCGTCCTGCGCCGACTGAACCAAAAAACCTGCGATGCCCAACCTGGCGCATTGCACTGCAATCAATGCCAGCACGATGAACAGCGCCATGAACGCAAACCTGGCCCATCGCGCTTGCTGACTGAAGGTACGCGCTGCGGTTTTTTGCGTCGGCTGATCAGGTCGCTTGGATAACATCGCGCAATTTGCCGGCCCCACCCGGGCTCGAACCAGGAACCAAAAGACTATGTGCCGGAGATTATAGGCCGGCTTATAGTCTATGAGTCCGTCCGCAGCCGCACAGGGCAGTTAAATTTCGTTAAATCCCAGGGTCTTGCGCAGGGCAAGAAAACGTTATCGTTATGCGGACAATTCGCATCGATACGCGTGATCTCGCTGCTTTCGGCGAGGCGGCCCTTAAAATGCTGGAGAGCCAAACCTAGGGCGGGTCGATGGATTTCTGTGTTCGCGCGGCCGCGGTCATTCTATATGCGTGGGCGCGGCCATGGGGGCTGCCGGAATATTCGAACGCGTGTAAGCTGCGAACGCGAACTTCAATCGCGAGTGGTAAATCGAGCCTCCAGGATAGTCATTCCAAGGGCGTAGCCCGAGGAATCTGCTTCTTGCTCCGTATCAAAGGCAGATGCCTCGCTTAGCCCGGAGTGACGTAATCGGCAATCGGCATTGTTAGAGAAGCCATCACATCCAACAGCAAGGAAGGAACCGCGCATGAAACTCTATTATTCATCGGGCGCTTGCTCCATGGCGCCGCACATCGTCCTGCGCGAAGCAGGGTATAAATTCGACCTGGAGAAAGTCGACATACCGAACAAGAAGACCGCGGGCGGCGAGGATTTCTGGACCGTCAATCCCAAGGGCTATGTACCGGCGCTCAAGCTCGACGACGGCCAGGTGCTGACCGAAGTCGGTGTCATCTGCCAATACCTCGCCGATCAGAAGCCCGAATCGGGTCTCGCGCCGAAGTTCGGTACGATGGAGCGCTACCACCTGATGGAGATGCTCAATTTCTGCGCCAGTGAAATTCACAAGCAGATCGGCGCGCTGTTCAACCCGAAGATGACCGCAGAGATGAAGGAAGTCCAGTTAGGCGTGATCGAGCGCCGCTTCAATGCCCTGGAGAAATTCCTCGAAGGAAAGCAATATTCTATGGGCGACAAGTTCAGCGTCGCGGACGCCTACCTGTACACCGTCCTCAACTGGACCGGCATGCACAAGATCGATCTGGGCAAGTGGCCGAACATCAAGGCTTTCGTGGCCAGGGTAGGCGCGCGACCGGCGGTGCAGGACACGCTGAAAGCCGAAGGGTTGCACAAGTAGAACTCACGGTTTCATTCCCGGGCCATCAGCGCGCGGGCAGATGCCTGCGCGCTGATGGCCGCAGTCCTACTGACCCGAATTTTGCTGTGCAAACCGAACACGGATAAAACATCGGCAAGCGTATCGCAGTTGTCGGTGCCGGAGCACTCGGCGCCTGTGCAGGCGGTTATCCGGCTCGTTGAGGAGCGGGAGTTAGCGTCGCGGATTCCTCTTGACCTAATATACCTGTCTTGGTATATATTGGCATGTCTCCGATTCCTCCAAGTCTGTCCAGTGAAAAACCGTTGCACTGGGTAGCTTCGTCGAAGAAGGGCTACTTGAGTTTTCCGGCCGCGGTGCAGGACGAAATGGGCCATGCGCTCGGACTGGCTCAACTTGGCGCCAAGCGCCCGAACGCCAAACCCTGGAAAGGGGAAGGGCCGGGAATTCTGGAGATCGTCGAGGATTTTCGCGGCGACACTTACCGCGCGGTCTACGCGGTGCGCTTTGCCGAGGTGGTGTACGCGCTGCACGCTTTCCAGAAGAAATCGAAGCAAGGCATCAAGACACCGCAAACAGACGTGAAGTTGATTGCAGAACGGCCAAAACGAGCGCAGGCCGATTACGAAAGCAGAGGCAAACCATGACCAAGATCACCCGCGGAACCACCAACGTCTTCGCCGATTTGGGCTACGCGGACGCCGCTGAACGGCAGACCAAGACGCGCCTCGCACTGGCCGTCAATGAGCTGCTCAAGGCGCGCAAGCTCAAACAACGCGAAATCGCCACCCTGCTCGGCGTGCCGCAACCAAAAGTCTCGGCTCTGAAGAACTACCGTCTGGACCAGTTTTCCATCGAGCGCCTGATGGAGTTCCTCACCGCCCTTAATCAGGACGTGGAGATCATGATCCGGCCGCGCGCCAATAGCAGCGAAACCGGGCATATCTCGGTTTTGGCAACGCGGTAACGGACAGCGAGACCGAACGGTACGCGGAGCTTGGTTATGCGGGCTGTTACAGCACATTGCGTAATTACGGACGACGGCGCAATGCGCCGCAATGATGGAACTCATCTACCGGAAGTGGTACTTCCGCAGGCCTGAGTTGGCGGCGCGGATCATGTCTCTGCCCATGGAGGGCCCCGGGGCGATCCGGTGGCTCTCGCCGGTGAAAGGCGGTTCGGAAAAACATCTCACCTTCTGTTTGAACTGATTCCTGCTGCCGAAAAGCGCGGCTTTCTATTCGTGAGCAACTGCAAACGCAAGAAAGGGCGCAAAGCGCTTTTCAGTCCTTCGCCGTTCTTGAACAAATAAGACTGGCGCGGCATGTACGTTTTATAGTACTATGTACTAGGTAAGGTGCAGGATGGCAGAGTACCCGAAAGCCCAGAAAATTCCGCTCGTTTTTTTCCGCACGTCGGCCGGACATGAACCTGTGCGGGACTGGCTGAAGGAGTTGCCGGAAGCGGAGCGCCACGCCATAGGCAAAGACCTGTTACGGGCGCAATGGCGCTGGCCGGTGAGTATGCCGCTGTGCCGTCCGATGGGAAGCGGTTTGTGGGAAATCCGCACGGATCTCCCGACGAACCGGACGGCCCGCCTGCTGATCTGCCTCTACCGTGAGCACCTGGTGGCGCTTCACGGGTTTATCAAGAAGACCCGTACAACGCCGGTTGAGGATTTGGATCTGGCGCGCAAACGCAAGAAGGAGTTAGAGCGATGAGCAAGAAACACATGGGTTCAGGTATCGACGATTTTCTCAAAGGCGAAGGCGTCTTCGAGGAGGCGCAGGCGCAGGCGGTCAAGGAAGTCGTCGCCTGGCAGCTTGCACAGGCCATGAAGAAACAGAAAATATCGAAAAACAAAATGGCCACAATGCTCAAGACGAGCCGCTCGCAGGTGGACCGACTGCTCGATGCGAAAAACGACATTACACTCTCCAGCCTGCAGCGGGCCGCCGCAATCGTCGGACGCCGCGTTTCAATCGAGTTGGTGTAAGACAATCAAGGCCGGACAGCCTTGTCAAAAGGAACGAGCGGTGTCACGCTGGCCACATCAATGACTATCACGCAGGCGCTACATATTCCGCCCGGCAAGCTCGGGCACTGCAAAGAGCGGTACGACTTCAGTGCCGAGAGCTGCCATAGTTCCGGCGGGCGTTGACCTGCCCATCGTCAAACGAATATCAGGGCACAAAACGCTTGCGATGGTCGAGCGCTACAGCCATCAGAACGGGCAGCACATTGAAGTGGCAATGGACAAGCCACAGGCGCGATATCAGAAGACTGCGTAGATAACAGCCGTGGCCCAGGTGCATGCACGATTACACATAGATTACACATGTGCCTGGGTGAAATTGGTGGGCCCACCTGGACTCGAACCAGGGACCAAAGGATTATGAGTCCTCTGCTCTAACCAACTGAGCTATAGGCCCTACGGGGAAATCTACCTTTGAGATTGTAGCTACGGTCGCGCTGCGCGTCTAACCTGTGCCTCGCCCAAGTCAGCCTACACCGCCACGAGGCACGACGGCACCGCCGTCATGCCTCGTTATCCAGGAAACTGCGCAGCTGCTCAGAGCGCGAGGGATGGCGCAGCTTGCGCAGCGCTTTCGCCTCGATCTGGCGGATGCGCTCGCGCGTGACGTCGAACTGCTTGCCGACTTCTTCGAGGGTGTGGTCGGTGTTCATTTCGATGCCGAAGCGCATGCGCAGCACCTTGGCTTCACGCGGCGTGAGCGAGTCCAGCACGTCCTTGGTCGCGTCGCGCAGGGAGCCGTACACCGCCGCATCCACCGGCGCCATGGTGGCCGCGTCCTCGATGAAATCGCCCAGGTGCGAATCGTCGTCGTCGCCGATCGGAGTTTCCATCGAAATCGGCTCTTTCGAGATTTTCAGTATCTTGCGGATCTTGTCCTCGGGCATTTCCATTTTCAGCGCGAGCGTCGCCGGATCGGGTTCCTGCCCGGTCTCCTGCAGGATCTGGCGCGAGATGCGGTTCATCTTGTTGATGGTCTCGATCATGTGCACCGGGATGCGGATGGTGCGCGCCTGGTCGGCGATCGAACGCGTGATCGCCTGGCGGATCCACCAGGTGGCGTAGGTCGAGAACTTGTAGCCGCGGCGGTATTCGAACTTGTCCACCGCCTTCATCAGACCGATGTTGCCTTCCTGGATCAGGTCGAGGAACTGCAGCCCTCGGTTGGTGTATTTCTTGGCGATCGATATGACCAGGCGCAGGTTGGCCTCGGTCATTTCGCGCTTGGCGCGGCGCGCCTTGGCCTCGCCCGTGGACATCTGCTTGTTGATGTCCTTGAGTTCCTTCAGTGGAATGCCGATCTTCGCCTGCAGGTCCAGCAGCTTCTGCTGGTTTTCCATGATCGCCGGCTGGTGGCGCGCAAGCAGGTTGCTGTAGGGGTGGCGCGCGTTGATTTCGTTGCCGACCCAGCGCAGGTTGATCTCGTTGCCGGGGAACACCTTGATGAAGTGCGGCCGCGGCATGTTGCTCTTGGTCACGCACAGCTGCTGGATCTGGCGCTCGTAGCGGCGCGTTTCCTCCACCAGGCCGCGCAGGGAGTCGCACAGGCGCTCGACGATGCGTGCGGAGAAGCGGATGTTCATCAGTTCGTCCCAGATCTTGTCGCGTATCCTGAGGTACTCCTTGCTGCGCGACCCATGCTTCACCAGGGCCGATTTCTTGCGCTCGAACAGGCGCTGGATGACGTTGAAGCGCGCGAGCGAATCTTCCTTGAGCTGCTGCAGGCTCGCCGAGATGGCGGCGTTCTGCGCCTCCTCGTCGAGCTCTTCGTCCTCTTCTTCCTCCACCGTCTCTTCCGTGAGTTCGGCCACCGGCTCGCTCTTCGCGTTCGGGTCGATGAGCCCGTCGACCAGTTCGTCGATGCGCATCTCGTCGCGCGACACCTTGGCGGCGAGCGCGAGGATTTCGGCGATGGTGGTGGGGCAGGCGGAGATCGCCTGGATCATGTGCTTCAGGCCGTCTTCAATGCGCTTGGCGATCTCGATTTCGCCCTCGCGCGTAAGCAGCTCGACCGAGCCCATTTCGCGCATGTACATGCGTACCGGGTCGGTGGTGCGGCCAAACTCGGGATCGACCGTGGACAGCGCCGCCTCGGCTTCTTCCTCCGCGTCTTCGTCGGGAACGGCCGCGGGCGCGTTCTCCGAAATCAGCAGTGTTTCCGCATCCGGTGCCGCGTCGTAGACCTGGATGCCCATATCGCTGAAGGTGGTGATGATGGACTCGATCTGCTCCGCGTCCACCAGGTCGTCGGGCAGATGGTCGTTGATTTCGGAGTAGGTGAGAAAGCCCCGCTCCTTGCCGAGCTTGATCAGGTTCTTCAGCCGCGTGCGCCGCGCTTCCACGTCCTCGGGCTTTTGCTCGCCCCGGCGCAGATCCTGCTTCTGCTTCGCAGTGAGCTTCGCCGCCTGTTGCTTGGCGATCTGCCTGGCGATTTGCTTGGCCGTTTGCTGCGGTTTTGCTGCGACGGCTTCCGGCTGCCCGACTTTTTCCCTTACCGGCGGCTTGGCCGCGGACTTGTTCCTGTCGCTAGCCTGAACCTTGGCCGGCTGGGTTTTTTGCTTGGCCGGCGCCGCCGATTTGGCGGCGGCAGGCTTGAGCGCCGTCCTGGCGGCGGGTTTGGCTTTGCCGGCCAGAGGTTTTTTCTTGGCCAGCGGCTTGCTTCCCGCCGCGGGCTTCTTCTTCTGCGGTGATGCCGCCTTGATGTTCCTGCGTGCAGCCTTCGGCTTGGCTTTGCCTTTTGCGGCGGCGGTTTTCTTGGCTTGATGTGCGGCCATGAGCTAATCCTAAGTCGGTGAAGTATTGGAAAAAAAGTCGTCGATTATACCACGGGGCGGTTGGCTCCCGGGGGCTGATCCAGCGTCGCCAGGCGCTTGGTCAACGCGTACATCAGCGCGATATCGGCCGCGTCCAACGCCCCCGTCTTGTTCTTGCGCTGCAATTCATTTAACTGCTCGTGCACGCGCTGGCGCTCCAGTCGCGGCAGCGCGTCGCGAAATTCTCCTTCGGCCTGCTCTGGAGACAGCGCCAGAACCATCAGCTCCGATCGAACCTGCTTGAGCAGGGTTTCGTGGGGGCTGCCGCGAAAGTGGTCGATCAACATCACTTCGGAGCCCGCGTCCGGGTTGCCGTGCGCGTAATCGGCCAGGGCAAGCAAGGCCAGTGCCTCGGGATTTTCGCCACGGATGATATCAGCGGACAGCTCGGACGCAAGCGCCGGCTTGACTAGGACACATTCGAGCAGGCGCAGTTCAAAACTCTTTACCGCCGCGCGCGTCACCTTGGGCGGCGCCGGGCGCTGCCACGCGCCCTGCGAAGGCGCGTCGCGGCGCAGCTCGCACAGGCGCTCGACCTCCGGCTGGGTCATGCCGCTGATGTCCGCCACCTGCTTCAAGAGTTGCAGCTGCAGCCCCGGCGCGGCCACGCTCTTGAGCAGGGGTTTGGCCTCGTGCACCAAGCGCGAGCGGCCCTCGGCGGTATTGGTGTCCACGCGCGCGCGCAACTGCCCGAGCAGATAGGACGAAAGCGGCTCGGCGCGCCCGGCAAGTTCCTCGAAGGCTGCCTTGCCCCTGGTGCGCACATAGCTGTCCGGATCCTCGCCTTCGGGCAGGAACAGAAACCGTATCGTCTTGTTGTCCAGCGTCGCCGGCAGGCTCACTTCGAGCGCGTGCCAGGCGGCTTTCCTGCCCGCCGCATCGCCGTCGAAGCTGAACACGATTTCGTCGGCCTGGCGCAGCAGCTTTTGCACGTGCACCGGCGTGGTCGCCGTACCCAGCGTCGCCACTGCATACCCCACGCCGTGCTGCGCCAGCGCCACCACGTCCATATAGCCCTCGACCACCAGCACGCGGCCGGCGTCGCGTATCGCCAGTCTTGCCTGCGGCAGCCCGTAGAGCTCGCGCCCCTTCTCGAACAGCGGCGTCTCCGGCGAATTAAGGTATTTCGGCTCGCCCGCGCCGAGCACGCGCCCGCCGAAGCCGATGACGAAACCGCGCTGGTTGATGATAGGGAACATGATGCGGTCGCGGAAACGGTCGTAGCGCTTGCCCGCGTCGTTTTCGATCACCAGCCCCACTTCCTTGAGACTCTTGTCGGCGTAATCGGAAAACACCGCCTGCAGGTTTTGCCAACCCTCGGGGGCATAGCCGATGCCGAAATGCGCCGCGATCTGCCCGGACAGGCCGCGGCGCTTGAGGTACTCGATCGCCTGCGGGGAGGCCTTGAGCTGTTCGCGGTAATACTGCATCGCGCGCTGCATCAACTCGTACAGGTCGGGGCCGGTTTCTTCCTTTTTCCCGCCGAAGCGCGGCTCGAATTCGGGCAGGGTCATGCCTGCGCCGGCGGCCAGTTCCTTGAGCGCCTCGATGTAGCCCAGGCCGGAATACTCCATCAGGAAACCGATGGCGTCGCCGTGCGCGCCGCAGCCGAAGCAGTGATAGAACTGCTTGGACGGACTGACGGTGAACGAGGGCGATTTTTCGTTGTGGAAAGGACAGCAGGCGCTGAAATTGGCCCCCGCCTTTTTCAGCTGCATATGGCGCTGAATGATTTCGACGATATCGATGCGATTGAGCAAATCGCGTTTAAATGAGTCAGGAATCACGCGCAATCGGGGCTATTTGGGTCGGGATCCAGAGGCTGGAAAAAAATATCCCCGGCGCCGGAGCCCTGGGGAACATTAATTCTTTATAGGCCAATTTGGCCGGAACGCAAGCCAAAAAACCGTGGCAGCGTGGCAGGGGTCGGGTTCGCTGGAGCGGACTTGCCCCCGAAGCAAGTCCTCATTGAGAGAGCTCGCAAATGCCCGAACTCGCGAGCAAGCTCGCTCCTACGGGTAGTCCCGCTAACTTCCCAGCTTCGCCTTCACCAGCGCCGACACCCTGGCCATGTCGGCGCGGCCGGCGAGCCTGGGTTTGAGCAGCGCCATCACCTTGCCCATGTCCTGCATCGCCTTGGCGCCGGCTGTGGCAATTGCGGCGGTGACCTCGCCTGCGATTTCCGCCTCCGTGAGCTGCTGCGGCATATAGCCCGAGAGGATGCCGATTTCGAATTTTTCCACGTCGGCGAGATCCTGGCGTCCGCCCGCCTCGAATTGGGTCACCGAGTCGCGCCGCTGCTTGAGCATTTTTTCGATGATGGCGAGGATGTCCGCATCCGACAGTTCGATGCGCTCGTCCACCTCGCGCTGCTTCATCGCCGCCAGCAGCAGGCGGATCGCCGACAGGCGCGGCGCATCCTTGGCGCGCATTGCGGCCTTCATGTCTTCGGTGATTTGTGCCTTGAGCGGCATACGCGAGGCGGCGATGCGTGAGCGGACTTGCGGGAACGGGCTGGCCCGTCCTCCGCCATTCGCTACGGCTTTAGAACAGTTTGGGCGGGAGTTGCTGGCTGCGGATGCGCTTGTAGTGGCGCTTGACCGCGGCGGCGAGCTTGCGCTTGCGCTCGGCGGTGGGCTTTTCGTAGAACTCGCGTGCGCGCAGTTCGGTCAGCAGCCCGGTTTTCTCGATCGTGCGTTTGAACCGGCGCAGCGCCACTTCAAACGGCTCGTTTTCCTTGACTCGTACGGTAGGCATCAATACTCCGGCGTTAACAATAACTGGGTAGGGGCGGAAAACCGTGAATTATATCAGGACACTCCGACGCCGGACAAGGACTGTTTCACCCGGTTTCTCCTGGACCGCAGGCCGCCTGGGCCAAGCCCGAGGGGGCTGTGCCGCGCCCGCAGCACGGAGTCGCGTATCATGGCGGGCGGCACCCAAAGCTAAGCCTGAAACTATCCCTGGAACGAACCTGAGCGCCTGGAACCCCGTCCCATGCTGATCCTGGGCATCGAAACCTCCTGCGACGAGACCGGTATTGCGCTCTATGACAGCGAGCGCGGCTTGCGCGCGCACGCCCTGCATAGCCAGATCGAGATGCACCAGGAATACGGCGGCGTGGTGCCCGAACTCGCCTCGCGCGACCACGTCCGGCGCGTGCTGCCGCTGATCCGCCAGGTGATGCGCACGGCCGGCGCCCGGCTGGAGGAGATCGATGCCGTCGCCTACACCCAGGGGCCGGGGCTGGCCGGGGCGCTGCTGGTGGGAACGAGCGTCGCCAACGCGCTTGGCTTCGCCCTCGGCATCCCGGCGCTCGGAATCCACCACCTCGAAGGCCATCTGCTCTCGCCCCTGCTCGCCAGCAATCCGCCGCAGTTTCCGTTTGTGGCGCTGCTGGTCTCGGGCGGGCACACGCAGCTGATGCGCGTCGCCGCCGTGGGCCAATACGAACTGCTGGGCGAAACCGTGGACGACGCCGCCGGCGAAGCCTTCGACAAGACTGCGAACCTGCTCGGCCTCGGTTATCCGGGCGGGCCGGCGCTGGCGCAGCTCGCCGGACAGGGCAGGGCGGGGCGGTACAAGCTACCGCGGCCCATGCTCGAACAAATGCACAGGACGGGCAACCTGGATTTTTCCTTCAGCGGCCTGAAGACCGCAGTGCTGCTGCTGGTGCGCAAGGAAGCGCCCGACGCCGCGGGCAAGTCCGATGTCGCCGCTTCGTTCCAGGAAGCGATCGTGGACGTGCTGACGGCGAAATCGATGTACGCGCTGGAGCAGACCGGCCTGACCCAGCTCGTGGTCGCCGGCGGCGTAGGCGCCAACCGGCGGCTGCGCGAGCGCCTCGACCGCGCGGCGGCGGAGCGGGGCTGCAGGGTGTTCTATCCCGAATACGAGTTTTGCACCGACAACGGCGCGATGATAGCCCTGGCCGGTGCCCTGCGTCTGGGTGCAGGGCTCGTGGGGGCGAAGCTTGCTGTAGGAGCGAGCTTGCTCGCGAACGCGTCGGCAACCCCCGACTACGCCTTCTCCGTCAAACCGCGCTGGGACCTGTCGACCATGGCCTAGCAGCAGGGCCGCCCTCGCCCCGACCTGTTGCATTGATATAATCAAAAAGTGAAAACAAGCAGCAGCAGCGCAAGCAAGCGCATCCTCGTCACCGGCGGTGCGGGCTATATCGGCAGCCACGTGGTCAAACAACTGGGCGAGGCCGGGCATGCGCTCACGGTCCTCGACAATCTTTCCACCGGCCGGCGCGAGGCCGTGTTGAGCGGCGAGTTGGTGGTGGGCAACGTCGGTGACGCCGCGATGCTCGATACCGTCCTCGGCCAGGGAAAGTTCGACGCGGTGATGCATTTCGCCGGCTCCATCGTCGTGCCCGAGTCCGTCATCGATCCGATCAAGTATTACGCCAACAACACCGGAAATACGCTGCAGCTGCTCGGCGCCTGCGTCAGGCACGGGGTCGAGCGTTTCATTTTTTCGTCCACCGCCGCGGTCTACGGCATGGCCGATCAGGCAATGGTGTCGGAAGACGACCCGCTGGCGCCGATCAATCCCTACGGCGCATCGAAACTGATGAGCGAGCGCATGATCGCCGACGTCGCGGCGGCGCATCCCTTGAAGTACGTGATCCTGCGCTATTTCAACGTCGCCGGTGCCGAAGCCGAAGGGCGCCTGGGGCAATCCGGCGCCGGCGCGACCCATCTCATCCGCGTCGCCTGCCAGACCGCGCTCGGGATGCGGCCGGAGATGACGATATTCGGCGACGACTACGCCACGCCCGACGGTACCTGCATCCGCGACTACATCCACGTCGAAGACCTCGCCCGCGCGCACCTCGAAGCGCTGAGCTACCTCCAGCGCGGCGGCGACTCCGCGGTGCTCAACTTCGGCTACGGCCGCGGCTACAGCGTGCGCGAAGTCATCGCAGCGGTGAAACAGGCCTCGGGCGTGGATTTCGCAGTGCGCACCGGCAAACGCCGCGCCGGCGACCCTGCCCAACTCATCGCCGCCAACGCAAGAATCAAAGCTGCCTTCGGCTGGCAGCTTCGCGGCACCAGCCTGGACGAAATTACGCATTCGGCGCTGGCCTGGGAAAAGCGACTGCTCGAAACGGCGTGATTTGGAGATTGTTCGCGAGCGCGTTCGCGAATGCAATTTGGGGGACTCGCGAATCTGACGCCCAAAAAGCCCGAAAAACCGTGGGTGAGGCTCGGGGTGTCGTGGCGAACGTGGCGGTGCGCGCTCCGATATCGGCAAAAAGCTATCGTGGCACAATGCCAACGTGACCCCGGCCGCTCGCAACCTGCTCGATCTACTTCGTCCCGAGGGAGCGTCCGGATCGGCGGCCCGCGCGCGGGCGCTGCCCCCGCATGCTTGGGAAGAGATCGTTTCCCTGGCCCTAGACCACGGCGTCGCACCCTTGTTGCATCGTTCGCTGCAAGCGAGCGGCGTACTCGCCGCACTGCCGGAGCATTTGCGCGCGCGTCTCGATGAAGATCGGCGGGCGACGGCCTTCGCCAATCTGCGCAATTGCGCGGCGTTCAGGGATATCGCGCGGAAGCTGAGGAGGCGAAACATTCCGCTCATGGCGCTCAAAGGCCTGCACCTGGCGGAACGGGTCTACCGCGACATCAGCCTGCGTCCCATGGGAGATGTGGACATCCTGGTCCCGCAGGCTGAGCTGGGGAACGCCGTAGCGACGCTACAGCGTATGGAATATGGACCGGAAGAGGATATGTCGAGCGCGGCGGATGCCATGCTGGAGTTAGGTCACGCCGTAGCGCTCGGGCATCGGAGCCTAGGCACCTTGATCGAGCTGCACTGGACCCTGGGCGAACCCGGTTACGGCTACGAGGCGCCAGTAGAGGAGATCTGGCGCACCGCGGCCAAGGGAACGCTCGCGGACGCCGAAGTGCAGCTCATGTCGCCGGCGTTCATGCTGCTGCATGTGTGCGCGCACCTCGCCTGCAACCACACCTTCCTGCTCGGCCTGCGCGGCCTGTGCGATATCGCCGAAATCGTCCGCACCTGCCCTGCGCTCGATTGGACGGTGGTCGTCGACCAGGGCCGCCGCCATGGCTGGGAGCGAGGCGTCGGCGCTGCGCTGCGTCTCGCGCGCGATCACCTGGGCGCAGCAGTCCCCGGCGACGTGTTTGCAGCTCTTGGAGCCGATACGCTCGACTCGGCAATGTTGTCCGAGGCGATCGAGCACCTGCTCTCCAGCCACGAAATTCCGGGCGACTTCGCCACCGCGCCCAACTTCCTTGCCTTCGTCGAACGGCGTGGCATAGCCGACAAGCTCGCGCTCTTTTGGCGCCGGGTCTTAATGCCGCGCGCCGAACTCGCACTCAAATACGGTGTGCCCGAACGCTCACCGCGAATCCTCTTTTGCTACGCCGCGCGCCTGCGCGACCTCGTTCGCCAGTACGCCGCGCGCGCGTGGACGATCCATTTCTCGGATCCGCAGTTCCGTGAGGCCGTCGCGCGCCACGCGCGCCTTGCGCTCTGGCTAGCCGGGTCGAGATAGGCCAGGCACGCCTGCGCTCAGCCGCGCGGCTGGCCCAAAATGGATTTCACCACGTCCAAATATTGCTCGATCACAATTTTCTCGTCGAACTCTTTCTCCACTCTTTCCCGCGCAAGCCGACCCATATTCGTCCGCTGCTCCGGTGTCAACAGCAGCATGCGGCGCATGGCTGCGGCAAGCGAGGTCGCGTCCTGCACATTGCACAGGAAGCCGGTTTCCCCGTCTATCACCGCGTGCCGGCAGCCCGGCACATCGGTGGTGATTGCTGGTAGCCCCATACTGGCAGCTTCTAGCAGCGTTTTTGGCATGCCTTCGCGATAGGACGGCAGCACCACGCAATCGGCTGCACCGTAGACCGGCACCATGTCGTCCGAATGTCCCAGATATTCGATTACGCGCTCGCGCTGCCACGCTTGCACCTCGTTTCTCGGGACGGCGGAAGGGCTGGGGACATCCAGAAATCCCAGTAGGCGAAAGGACACCGCAGGGAACTCGGCCTTCAACTGCCGCGCCGCCGCTACGTATTCGCCCACGCCTTTGTCCCACAGCAAGCGCGCCGCCATCAAGAAGGCAAAGGTCCTGTCCTCCCGCGTCTTTGGCTGTGGAGAAAACCGGGACACGTTCACCCCAGAGCCAGGGATCAGGGCAGTACGTTCCTCATTGACCAAGCCGGCATCAAGAAAAACCGCCCTGTCCTCGGCGTTCTGAAAAAATATGCGCGCGGGCCAGGAAAATGCGATTCGATACATCAGCCGCGCGACGCGGGTAAGCCAGCCGCCGGCGATGAATGTCCGACCCAAGCCGGAGACGTTGGCGACCACCGGAATTCGCCACGCACGCGCCGCGAGCGAGAGGTAGATGTTGACCTTGGGCGTGTAGCTCAGGATCAGCGCCGGTCGTTCGCGCCCCAGCAATGTCACCATGCGCAGGAGGGTAAGCAATTCGAGAACCGGATTGGTCCGTGCATTGTCGAGGTCCATGGGGACATACCGCACCCCCAACGACTTTATCCTCGCGACGTACTCGTCCGGCGGCGCGAACGCGGTCACCTGGAAGCCGGCATGCGCCAGCGCCGTCATCAAACCGGTGCGAAAGTTGAAAATATTCCAGGCGGTGTTGATGCAAATCCAGACGTCCTTTCGGTGCGATTGGTTCATGATTGCGTCGCTCGACCTTCGCCGCTAAGGTCAGCGCGCAAAAGGGAACTCACGAGAACCAGAACTCGAGTGGATAGAACCGGTAAGGGATCCAGGATCGCGCGTTTGCCGCAAAATTCAACCACACAAATTGAACCAGGCCGCATAGCGCCACTACGCCGAAGATTGGAAGGCCCCGCGACTCGCGCGGAAACAGATCCGGCAACCTCGATAGCACGTAAAGTTGAATCGGGATCAGGTAAAGCGCTACGCGGTCCACCGCAGTTGAAGATGGCGAGAACAGCAGTAAAGGAACAAACGCGACGGCGAGTAGTGCGATCCAAGTCCAAAGTCTGCACTCAAAGGAATTTTCAGTGAGATGGTGCCGAAAGAATAGATAGAAGACTCCTGGCACCGCATTCATAGATACCCGAACGGTTGCCCCCTCGGACTCGTATTCGGCCAGGATATAGTTCTGGATCAGAGTGTCGGCATACTCCGCCAGCAGGAGGAAGTAAAGAAAAATGCCCGTCGCTCCAACCCAAAACGCGGTCCACCACGGATTGTGGATTCTCGCAAGAATGGCGATGGGCAGCATGATTAGCGCGGATTTGTGAAACGCGGCTCCCAGTGCGATCCAGAACACGAACTTTGCCGTTTCATCACGACCAAGCTGCACCATCCCAAACATTAGCAACCCGATTGCCGCCGCTTGGCGGGTATAACCCATCCCTACAACAATGACTAAATAGGGAATCGCGGCAACCAGGGCCAGCCAAGGTCTTGGCTGGGCCCTGCAAAATGCAACCAGGCCAGCACAGAAGATGCCGCCGCATATCAAATTGATACCGTAAATTCCCCAACCGGCTTCGGTCGAAATTTTGCTAACGACTGAATAAGCTGGATCGCCGTGTTCCGAAACTAATTCGGCTAGGGTGAATTGCTCCGACTGAAAATAGTTCCATAGGTAATTTCCCCAATCTCCGCCCACTTCGAATCGATATCCGACGAGCAGTGTCAACAGGGCCCATCCGATGAACCACGGGCGCAGCGAATCGCGCTGACTCGCAAACGCATATCCTTGTTCAGTCCTGGCGAGCGCCACGCCTGCCGCCACGACAAACATCAGCCAGTATGTCAGCATCTACTCAATGCTCCTGCGCGAGCCAAGCCTGGAACATCAATACGGTCCAGAGCCGGGACGTCCAGTCGTGCCGGCCGCTGAGGTGGTCCAGCCAGGTGCGGCGTATGGGCTCGGGATGGAAGTATCCTTCGGACCGAAGGCGGCGTTCGTCCAGCAGGCTCTCGGCCCAATCGCGCAGCGGACCGCGCAGCCATTCGCCAACCGGGATGGCAAAGCCGGCCTTGGGCCGCTCGATCAATTCGCGCGGCACGTACTTGTAGAGCACCTGGCGCAGCGCCCACTTGCCCTGGCCGTTGCGTAACTTCATGTGCAGCGGTAGGCGCCATGCCAGTTCCACCACGCGATGGTCCAGAAATGGAACGCGGGTTTCCAGACTCACTCTCATGGCGGCGCGGTCCACCTTGGTCAGAATGTCGTCGGGCAAATAGGTGAGCGTGTCCCACAGCATCATGCGCTGTTCGGATTCGGGCACGCCGGCCACCAAGTCTGCATCGTCCAGCCGAGTCGGCAGGCGGCCCGCCCCGCGCACTAGGTCTGTTCCTTGTGGCCACTCAGTCACCAGACTGCGGTACAGATCGTCCATGCTCTGCACGGTTTTTAGCCGGTGTGCCAGCTTGTGCGCCTTGTCGCCCAGACGCGCAACGCCCCCGGCTTTAGGCAGCGCTCGGCCCATGGCGTCCCAGGCCGCCACCGGGAGTTGTTGAATACCCGCGCCCAGCGCTTGTCGCAATGCGAGAGGCATCCAGCCTACGCGCATCCAGATCCGCTGACCCCAATAGTAGCGGTTGTAACCGCCGAACAGCTCGTCCCCGCCATCCCCCGACAGCGCCACGGTTACAAGTGAGCGCGCCGCTTTGCACACCAAGTGGGTCGGGATTTGGGAGCTGTCTGCAAACGGTTCGTCGTACATAGTGGGTAGCTGCGGAATTACTGCCCGCGCATCGTCCGCGGTCACACGCAGGGCATGATGCTCGGTCCCCAAGTGCTGCGCCACCGCCAGGGCGTGGGGCGATTCGTCAAATCCCAACTCGTCAAAGCCGACGGTAAAGGTTCGCACCGGCGACGTGGATTGCGCCTGCATCAGCGCTATGATGACGGACGAATCTACCCCACCCGAAAGGAAAGCACCGAGCGGCACATCGGCCACTGACTGCAGGGCCACGGCTTTGCGTAGCGTGGTATCCAACGTCGCCACTGCGACAGTTTCGCTTTCGATTGGAGTGGCGAGCCCCTGGTGTACCGCATCGGTGACGCGCCAATACGGCTCGGGCCGCGCAGTTCTGCTAGCCAAATTCGAAGAGTCTAGCGATAGCATGTACCCTGGCTCCAGTTTGAATATGTCCTGGTAAATCGAATAAGGCGCCGGCACCACGCAGTGCTGCAAGTACAAGGCCAGCGCATCGCGACTCACAGGGTTGTCAAAGCCCGGGTAGGCGCGCAAGGCCTTCAATTCCGATCCATACACAAACGCGCCGCGCACCCAGCCATAGTACAAAGGCTTTTCACCCATGCGGTCGCGGGCTAGGGTAAGTCGACGCCCGGCTCGGTCCCATAGAGCGAAAGCAAACATGCCAATCGTGCGCCGCAGGGTAGCGTTCACGCCCCAGGCCGCAAAGCCTGCCAGCAGCGTCTCGGTGTCCGAGTGGCCGCGCCAATCTAGCATTGCTCCCTCTCCCTTTGGTACAGGGTTGGGGTGAGGGCCCCGATTTAACTCAGCTCGCATCTCTAGGTGATTGTAAATCTCCCCGTTGAAGACCAGCACATAACGTCCGTTCGCAGATTGCATGGGCTGGTGGCCAGACGGCGAGAGGTCCAAGATGGACAGACGGCGGTGCGACAGAGCTATTCCTGATTCTGAATCGCTCCACACGCCGGCGTCATCTGGCCCCCGATGTTGGATGGTCAGTGCCATTCGGGTCGCGATGTCTTCCATGCGGCCCATCGTGCGGGCGTCAGCGGTCAGGAATCCTGCGAATCCGCACATTGTTCGTTCTTGCTGAATGGATAAACTTCGTGCGCCTCATGGTCAGACATACCTGACTGGTCGAACTGCGACCATTCGTCGCCGAAGCTCGCTAACGTTCGCGGATCGATGTTGTCCATGGCGCATGTGTTGTGAAACTGTTCTTACCACGCGTCAGGTATAACGAATCACATCCTCGAGGCTGTTTAGGGAAACTAGGTCGAGTTTCGTAGCCGCGGGTAGTGCTTCCACAAGCAAGCCACGCGCTGTCAAATGGGCAATGACATACAAGAACCCATGCTCATGGGTAGTCTTGCCCCATTTACCTGGCAGTTCTTCGCGCAAAGTATTGAGCACCACGTCCTTGCGGAAAATGAACAGTCCGATGTCCCGCTCGCCTGACGTAGGCTGGGCAATACCCTGTTCCCGGGTCTCCACCACGCCGGTAACCCGCCCCGCCGTATTTCGCGTAACCACGGTGTAAGCTGAATCAACTACGCGAGTAGCAAATGTGAAATCGTTATGGTGCTGGATATGCGCGTTCACGACAGCTGCCACTGTCTCAGTTTGGATAAAAGGAATGTCTCCCCAAATCAGCAGCACGTGTTCTGCCACCGAAAACGACGGCGATCGTTCAAACTTCAGTACGGCGTCACCCATTCCGCGCGGCTCGGGCTGCACGACCAGATTCGCCTGGACACCCGCGGCATTCAGGCATTGCCGGATGGGAAGCTCGCCCGACGGGCTGACGATGACGGTAGGCTGGACGTCATACGGTGCCAACAAATCGGCGATCCGGAGGAGGATCGCCCTTCCTTCAATCGGGAACAGTGTCTTCGGGTATGGCAAGCCGGCGCGGGCGCCCCGCCCGGCAGCAGCCACCAGTGCGCGGATCTCAGCCATTGAAATCCTTACCCACCTTGCCTTGCAGGCCGCGGGCAATCGCCGTATAGAACACGGGCGCATATCTTCCCACCAACAATGCAATGACAAAGGCGATGCCATTGCGGGCGGCCATACGGTACAAGAAAACCATAAGCAGCATTACATGCCTTGTCCACACCGCGTTGAAATAGCGAGCGTTCAGTACCAGAGAATTCTTTACAAAGTAGTACGCTTTGACTGGTGTATATGAGCGCTTGCTTACGTCCGGGTGATAGTGCACCGCATCCAGCACCGAAATAACGGAGCCGGCTTTGCGTAACCTGAAGAAATAGTCGACCTCGTCGCCATAGATGAAATAATCGCGGTTCACGTTGCCGACCTGGCGAACCGCGGCAATGGAGACCAAAGCGCCGTTGAAAAGGTGCGCAAACGCATACGTGCCATCCGGCGCCGCAGCCCGCAAGTCTGCCAAGGTCGGCAGCTTGCGCGGCCATCCCCAGATCACGGGCAGACCGGCAGCGTCGAGCACAGGGAACGGAAACACAAAGCGTGCCGGCGCATCTTCGTGAATGACCACGGAAGAGGCGCACGCCACGCCGGGGACCATCGCGGCCGCCAGCGCCGCCAGCGCGCCCCGATCTGGGAAGCCGTCGTCGTCCATCAGCCACACGGCGTCAAATCCTCGGTCCATCGCATGCTGGATCCCACGGTGCCAGCCGCCCGCCGAACCTACGTTATCCTGCGTGACGAAGGTAATGCCCCGACGCTGCAGCATTTCGACAGTGCTGTCTGTGCTGGCGTTGTTGACGATCAGGATCGTCTCAGGCGGGCAGGTCTGTTCCAGTAAATGGTCGATGCAGCGCGCTAGGAGGTCGCAGCGGTTGTGGGTTACGATTACTGCCAGAATCTTCACATCCACTAGTCCTGTAGGGCCTGATCGACCCTGATCTTTTGAAAGCGCGAGCATTTCAGTGAGTATTGACTTAATCCAGTAATCAGGCCAAAAATCAAATGAAAATTGCGGATCCAATTTCTTAACCGGCCGTGGCGTGCAAGTACGCGCCTAACGATGTTTTTCACACCGGGAGCGTTTTTCGCGGCCGTACGCGTGCGCGACGCGTTTTCAGGATTCCATGTCGGGGCATAGAACGGCTGCATCACGGAAATGGACTCAACATCGCGAACTTTGCGCGTCACACTCAATAAGATGATTGGCTCCAGCGAGACAATTTCAATTCTGACACCGGGCTTGGCTACCGGTACCTTGTACCAAAAAGATGAATCGAGACTGGAGGCATAATAAACGGCCGTCTCCAAAAATCCATTTTCTTCACTGTAAATCGAATAGAGTAGATCTGATGAAAATTGCCAAAAGCCATGACCATTAAGATTATTTACCGGAAGAAAATGGATTATTCTTCCCCCAATCTTGCATAGATTGATAGTGTTTCGAAAAGCGGAGGCCAAATCAAAAACGTGCTCTAACGAGCCAGCGTCGATTATGGTATTAAACTTAGCATCTATACTTAATTGCTGATTTAGATCGGCAACGTACGTAGCACCTTCATAATCAGAAATATCAAGAGAATCCACGCTTTCTGCATTCAAAGTCAACAACATGGGTTCGCAATAGCCGGTTCTTTCAATTGTCTTGCCTAGGTCCATTTCAATGAACCCATATTCAACATCCAATGTCTGCCTTCCGACCGTCAATACCTTTCCGAGCGCGTGCTGGGCCGCCTGAAGCTTGATGAAGTTGTATGCGTGTATATCAATACCCATGACTCTGCTCCATGTCATTCAGTGCCCGCAACCAATTCAGGCCCCGAACATCAACATGTGGCAAGTTTGCGGCACTTGCGGCAAGGAAACCGGCTTCGGAATCTTCAAACACCAGCGCCTCTGCCGCCGGCAAACCAGTCAACTGAAGTACTTTGAGAAACCCTTCAGGGTCCGGTTTTCCGCAGGCCACATCGTTTGCGCAAATCAGGGGGTCAAACTTGCCCGTTAAGCCCAGCTTCTCAAGCGCAAGGTTTACGGTACCGCGTGACCCAGATGTGACCATGGCAAGCCGATAGCGCTGACTGGCCCAGCGCAGGAATTCATCTACACCACGCAATGGCTGCAACGATTGAACGATCATCTGGCGCACGCGCTGCTGCTTGGCAGTTACAAGTGCGGTGATTTCCGCTTCTGCCAGCGTACGCCCGGCTCGCGCCAGGCAGTGGTGCATGGCATCCGGCGTCTTCATCCCCGCGATGCTGGGGTAATCGACTGCGACGCCCAGTGGTTTAAGCACGGCGCTGAATGCGGTGGCGTGCAGGGGCGTCGTATCTGCCACTGTACCGTCGAAGTCAAGAATCAGCAGACGCTTGCCCCGCAATGCTTGCGCCACATTGAGCAGCGGTTTCACGTGCTGCCGACCAGTGCGGACGCCTCTTCGTAAAGGCCGAGAATGGTCCGCACCACCTTGGCGCCGTCGTGTTTGCCTGGCGACTCCGGAGATTCAAAAGCATCAACCACGCGCGGTACCGCAATGTCGCCAAAGCCATCCTCATCGTATTCTACATACGTTTCGTCGGCTTTCAGTCGACTCTGGTTGACCAGCACCACATCAAACAACTGCACCATCGCGTAGCTATGCTCGTCCGATAGGTTCAAGTAACGGTACGCGCCACGAATGTAGTCAGATGCCTTGTAGCTAGGTGTTTCGTAGTCGGCGCCAATGTTGGTGACAAACGCTTTGTAAGCCGTGTGGTTGTCTGCAATGGTCTGCGCCAGTCCTGCCGACATGTAGGTAGGATACAGCGACGAATGCTGCGTACCCGCCGAGTAAATGATGATGTCGGCTTGCTGCAAGGCAGCGCGTACGCCAGGTGAAACGCCCACGTAGCAATGATGCCTCTCTAGGTAATAGCGCTTGTCTGCCGTGCTCAGGGTTTCGAATCGGGACTTGTCAAGAAGCTTGTCCAGAAGATAAACGCGTTCCACGCGCACGTTGGAGCGAAGCTCCACAATTTCGGCTTCGCTGTAGAGCATCTGCCCGTTTTCGCGCAGAGCCACTAGCTTCTTGTCCTCGATACTGGTGGGCAGCACGGTGCCGCGAAGTTTGAATAGGCGATCAATGTAAAGCGTGGCCCGCTCAATGTTGCGGTTGAAAATCAGAAACGCGCCTGCATAAATGCAGTTCATGATTGAGCAATCTGCAAAGCTGAAGCGCTCGCCGCTGACCCGTTCGATGGCGCCAAGACCAGTCACAAATTCGCGAACGAATGACTGCAGGGCCGAATGCGATTTGGCACTCGTTAAGGTGGCGCCGACCAAGTCGGCTTGGTCACCTTGCGCGAACCGGCGCAGGTGCGCGAGGACCTCGGCCAGTTCGCAGTGCGGTGGGAACCGGTACCGAAACAGGTGCATGTTGGCATCGTAGTCCGGGTCGTCCTGCGGCAGCATCAACTCCTGCACCTTTCGGATATCCGACGGGCCCAGCATGCCGAAAATCCGGCGAATCTCTCCCGTGGATTTTCCGTCGTCATACGCGTTGACCACGGAGGTAACGTGCAAACCCTGTCGCGCAAGCAGCGCGGGAATCAGCGAGGCAGCGCCGCGGCCTCCATTCAAGATAACCACATTTAGCATGATCGGAACATCCTTGTTTTATTCGTTCAACAATTCTCGATACACGGCCGCGTAGCGCGCGACTCCTTCTTCTAACGCAAATTCGCGGCTGTTCTCGCGGATACTGACGGTGCTGGTTTCATTGAACCGGATCACCTGTTGTACCGCGGCACGCAGCGTCTCCTCAGAAAAATCATGGACGATAACAGACCCGTTACGTTGCAGGCTGATGATATTGTCCAAATCGCCGACCCCAGTGTTGGCGATAACGGGTACATTGCAGGCAAATAGCTCGGCCAGCTTAGCAGGTGAACATCCGGCTTTGGAGCGAGCTGCGCGAATGAATACTACAGAGAGATCGGCCAAAGCGATCAGCGCCGGAATTTCCTCCCTATCTGCCGAAAGAAATCGGACCGCGTCTCGCGCTACGCCCTGGGCATCGCACTCTGCTTCGACTAGCTCCTTGCCGTTATTGGATGCAAACAGGAATCGAGCACGCGATTGCACCGTCAGCACTTGGCGGAAAAGCGCCACCATCTGGGGCAGCAGGTAGTCGGGGCCGAGACTGCCGAGATATAAGAGGACAAATTCGCCGGGCTGCAATCCAGCCTTTTCACGGGCACGCGCAAGGTCTGCAGCAGTCAACCGTGCCGCGTCGAAGTGGGTAAAGTCTGCGCAGCAGGGGATCACCCGAAAGCGTCGTTCCGGCTGATGGACGTCGCTCAGATACCAGCCAGACAAGACCTCGCGCGCCCGGTCGGTCAGACACACCACTTTGTCTGCATCCCGAATCATTGGACCTTCGAGCCGCTTAAGACGACGAAAAGCGAGCCGGGCTAGGCCGCGCCTGTTCTCCAAGCCACCATCAACGTAGAAGTCCCGAAAATCAAAAATGTATTTCACGCCTAAGGCCCGCTTGAGGCCATGACCAATTACCGCTGGGGGGAAGCTGCGACAGTGAATCAAGCGTATGCCCTCTTGCCGAACGATGCGGTGCGCTGCCAGCCGCATTGCAACCTGCGTGAACGCTTGGCCCACCAACTGCGGCTTGTTGCGGTAGCGCACGCGTGTCCATAGGATGCCTACGTCATCGAACAGTTGCTGGTACTTATCGATCAAAGTGTCCTGCCCGGGTTTCTCGGCGCTGAGAACATGAAGCCTGAAGCCCTGTCGCGCCAGGCTCAGCACGTATGGCGCGACCTGGGAACGGCCGATGTGATCAGTTACGCCGTTTTGGGTCATGTAGAGAACCGTCATTGGTCAGTGCTTTGAAAATGTATTGCTTTTAGCCAATTGTCTCTAACGGCCGCGCTGTTGAAATGGGTCGCCCGCGTCAGCGCCCCTTCGCACCAAGCGGTCCACTGCACGTCGTCCCGACTAGCCTTCGTCAGCGCCTCTCGCCAGACCGCCAAGGTGTCCGGCTTCGCTTCTGCCGGCACCGGGAGCAGGGCACCCGCAGGTGTGTACTCCGCGCTAGTGCGGTCCGGGTCGCAGATGCCGAGCCCCTGCAGCGCGGTGCGCACGCCTCCGGCCTGGCAGTCTGACGCCAGCACCGGCAAGCCCAGCGAGAGCGCCTCCAACACCACCATGGGCAGGCCTTCGGCATGGGAGCTCAGCAGCAACGCACGCGCACCTAACATATAGGTTGCGGGGTCTGAGACCTTGCCCGCAAATACAACCTGGGCGGCAATGTCATCAATGGTGCTGCCAGTGCTCAATCCAAGCGCGCCAGTCAGCCGGATCAAAGAATCCCGTAGCGGGCCGTCACCCAAGAGCACCAATTGCGCATTAGACTGGTCCACGACAAAGCCAGACCATGCTTGCAGAAGGCCTTCAACATTTTTTTCCGGACTTAGCCGTCCGCACCAAACAAAACGTTGCAATGCATCAGATGGCAATTTCGAAATCGCATCAGGCCTGTCCACAAAATTGTCGATATGGCTGATGCGATCAGAAGGAAGGCGGTAAAGCGCCTTCAATTCCTGCGCTAGCGATTCGTTGACGGTGATTACACGGTCAAAGCGTTGATAGACTGCCGCCACCAATGGCCGAAGCCGAACCATCAAACGGTTGGACGGATTGCCCAATACATTGATATGGCAAAGCGCAAGCTTATGGTCGCGTCCCCCGGAAAGTACGCTGATTAAGTCGGCGCCCCACAGATTGCTGATGGTGACATCGATGCCTAGTCGCTGCTTGAGCCGGCGTAAGCGCCAAGCGGCCAGCACGTAGGCTAGAGATCTAAGAGGCAGAGGCAATCGGGGTATGGGTCCCAGCGTATGCATCGGCACGCCACTTTCGAAATGACGCCAGGACGCAGGCGCGTCGAACGTGGCTTGGTGCACCTCACGCCCCGGGCCAGCCAACAGCTTGCACAGCGAATGCACCATTCGCTCCGTACCGCCGATGCCGACCATGGACGGGATGAGTAGGAGAACTCGCTGCATGTCAACTGCGGTCCTCGTTGAAGTATGCGAGGTATTGATCCGATATGGTGCCGATAGCGAAGTCCTTGGCCCGTTCCATCAACCGGTCTCGGTCGACCGGTTGTTTCAGGCTTTCAACAATGCCCGCTGCAAGCGCCGCGGGATCCTCCACAGGCACCAGCTTTCCGTATCGTCCGTTAGCGAGTATTTCTGCGGGACCGCTTTGGCAGTCAGTGCTGACAACCGGCACACCGCATTCCAATGCTTCCACAATGACGTTGCCAAAACCTTCCCAACGGGAAGACAGCACAAATAAATCAGCGCTCCGAAACCAAGGATAAGGGTCCACTACAAAACCAGGGACGGCGACCCTATCGTGGAGGCCAAGATCGTCAACAAGCTTATTCAAGTCGGCACGCAATGGACCATCACCCAATATGGTCAGCTTGGCATTCAGCGAAAGCGGCAATAGCGAAAATGCCTTGATTAGGCTGGCATGATCCTTCTGCGCCTTTAGTGTGCCCACGGAAAGGATGTGACAGTCGAAACCAGCACCCCACAATTCTTCCTTGATTAGCATCGGCTCCCGGTGTGGGGATACTCCAATAGCCGTTGGGTTATAGATCACGCGCACCTTCGATTCCGAAAACCCACCCAGTTCGCACATATCTTGTCTAACGCCATGTGACACAGCAATCAATCCATTTGCCGAGGGATAGGTCAGCGACATCACCGCGCCAAGAAATCTTGGAGAAATGCCAAGCTCTCGCGCGCTAGAAATGCTTAGAACATTGTGGTCGCTTAAATATAGGCGCCCTGGTTTGCCTGCCAGCCACCACGACAAAACAGCAGCCGAGGTCAACGGCCACATGCCGGCGAGAACAATATCAGGACGAGCTTTTCGCAGGTAACGTGCAAGTGGCAGTATAACTTGGCGAATGCGGGCCGCCCCCAATTCAATAATTCCAATTTCATCTAGCAATAGATTGAGCAACTCGCCGCTTCGCTGCATCAATGCGAAGTCAACCTGGATCCCTCGCGCATGCCAATCGTTTGCCAGATAAACATGCAAGCGCTCAGCCCCTCCGCCCCTGAGGTCTGGTAAAAGTATGAGAATGCGCTTTTGCGTCACAAATAATATTAAGCGCGCCTGCCGGCGTGGGAAACGGGCAGTATATGATCTGCAACGTGCGGCATAGCCGCGGTGCGTGCCACCAACTCTATCGTTGCCCGCTTGATTAAGCCTTGACCAGGATCGCCTTGAACCGATTGCCAAAGATAACACCCGCAAAGTGACGCCCGACCATCCAGACGGCGAGGGAAGCAATGGCACTCTTGATCACTCCGCCGCCTCGGTAAGGCCAGCCTGTTTCATATATTTCCCAGTGACGCACGCTCAAACTCCCATCGACTCGTGTGAAAAAAGCCCTTTGCTCATTGGCATTGGTGCGAAAGAGATGAGTTGGTGGATGATCGGCCACAAATGTCGGTGTGAGTATTCGTTTTATCGTACCGAAAAGTTTTGCAGCCCAGAGCACTGGACTCGGGTTTTCCTCAATCGGCCCTTCGACAAACAACACGCCGCCGGACCTTAACGATCGTAGTAGCTGCGCTAGCGTGGCCGCAGGATCGGGTAGGTGTTCTAAAACATCGCCCATGTGGATGGCATCGAAGCTGGGGGCTGTAGTCAGTTTGCTAAATACATTTACTGACATGGTTTCGCAATTGGCGTTTCGCGCGGCGAATATCGCTGCATCGCTATCAAAATCCACGCCAAGCGGGACGAAACCCTGCGATGCGCACGCTTTCAAAAAACTGCCGGCACCACAGCCAAAATCGAGAATCGTGGCACCGGGTTCGAGGTACTGGCTCAACAACCGCGTCGAATCGCTGTACTCGACACCCTCACTGCCATCGTAATATCGGTCGTGATATGCAGCTTTGGCATACATTCGTTCGAAGGTCTGCGTATCCGGAACCGGGTCGACAAACACGCTTTTGCATTCGCCGCATTTCAAGTAGTAGAAGCGCGTGTCGTTGAAATAGGTTGCATAGGGGAAACTTACACCTGTCGGCCGACCACCGCAGATTGGGCACTCTCGGGCAATGGACAAATCCACCTCAACCCATCATGGAAGAACATAATCGATACCAAGATGTTAGCGGAAGCGCTACCGCTTTCTTCAATAGGTAAATGCCCATCATGAGAGCCCGAGCTCCCTTGAAGTCTTGTCGCTACAGAGCAAGTAGTTGTACAGGTCACTTTTTGCAATATTGGTGACCCTTCTTATTGATCCAGTTCTGTCGTCTATATTGAAATAAAGATAGCCTTTCCCCCCAACAATTTGTTGCACATTGCGTCCAACTTCGTCGTTTAGTATTTCAATTAGTATAGTCGGCCTAAATTTATCGAGATATTCTCCCATTCCTTGTAGGACTTCGGCCTCGTGTGTCTCCACATCAATTTTGATTAGGTCAATATTATCTACACGATTAGAGTCCACAAATGCGTCTAGTCTAATCGTCTGAATAGAGACCGGAATAGTTGTAGTTCCCGGACTAGATAGATCTTTTCCTACCGTAACAGAGTAAATGTGTTCATCTAGGGTGTCGTAGATAGTTGCAGAACCAGTCTTATTCGACGCGGCCACTTCTAGGCAAACAGTATCGAATTTATTCAGTGCATTGTTGGCACAGAGTTTCTTATAAACTCTATTCACGGGTTCAAAGGCGACGACGCTCGATCCGGAATTTACCGATTTGGCTATTAGTGAATACACTCCCGTATTTGCGCCAACGTCGAGAATAACCCGGGATTGGCGACAAAGTCTTGTCCAGAGCTGTATAGACGTTTTCTCATAGCACCCTCGTAAGCCCGTCCAAAATATTTCATTTTCAAGAAAATATCCGTAGTGCCTCATGATAAAACGGTGCTTGTCATCTGCAGCAACGGAAAAATCGCCAATGAAGTGCAAGTGCCTATATATCCGCTTCGGCGGGGTATAGATATGATTAACAAAGCTAAATAGTTGTTTTTTAAACGGTAGGAGCCGATAAGCGCGCTTCAGCAATTTGTGCAAGAGTGCGCTCCATCGGTCTAAACGTTCAGGAATCATGGTGATCTAAGTCGTATCGAGCGAATTCCTACAGCAAAGGCTTTACGCGGTATCGTAAATAAGTGCGATTACCGCCTCTCGCGAATCACTGCTGCCGGAACGCCTGCCGCGAAGCAGTCACAAGGTATGTCCTTAGTAACTACTGCGTTCGCACCTATCACTGCACCAGAGCCGATCTCGCATCCCGCGGTTACTACCACATGACTTCCTAGCCATACATCATTCCCAATCAAAATCGGGGCCGCACATTGGTTCTGTTTAGCCATACCTGTTCCTTTCGCCATGCCATGGTTGGCGTCACGTATTACCGAGTACGCCGCAATCAAACATTGTTCACCAATCTTCACGGAGTCGATCGCGACCAATTGACTGCCTACGCCAATGTATGACCCTTTGCCGATAATAAGCGATCCGCGTTGCGCGTATAAATACACAAAATCGTCAAGGGAAACCCCGTCTTCCAATACTATCAAGCCACCATCTGTCGTTTGCACCTTCACCATACGCCCAATCGAGATATTTTTGCCGAGCTGTATGTTGATGCCGAGCACCTTCGACTCGAAGTAAAAAAAAGTATTGCGCAGGTATCCTAATGATCTAACTCCAGCGCTCACTGCCTTACGGCGCAATACGTTTAATTTCATTATGCGTTACGAACAGAAGTACCGTGAATAATGCAAGGGAAAGTCGGCACAACTATATTCCAGATTGCGCTTTTATCCCGGCTTGACCGGTTCTAATTATGCACACCATTCTTCCACAAAGCCTAATGATTGGCAGAGCCGCGGCAATAGACGCGATGCACAAAATCCACTTTCCGTAAGGTAGGATTACCATAACTGACGCCAGAAATGTGCTTATACCCAGAGCGGCATATTGAAGCGCCAGAGTAGGCTTTACGTAGCTGCGAATAGCCAACAAACTAATACCAATCGCTAACCAGCTGCCAAGATTGAGAAGGATTAGTAGAAGTTCTGCCGACGCGCCGAAAGTGTACCCAATGAGCAAGGGTATCGCCTTGACGATCACTGCCGCTGTCACCAGCGTCTCGAGCTTTTTCGCATAGACGATTGGGACGAGCATAAGATTGGTTGCCTCGGCGGTAGAAAGTATAGCTACTAGCGCAACTACAGTAACGCTACCCCGAAATCCACTGCCAAGGAGTAGTGGCAGAATCGGGGTAAGCATCACGAAGATTAGCGTACAGACGGTAATCCAAAAAATTAGCAAATTGGAAGGCAGCGCCCAGTCTTCTAGGTAGGTACTAATTCTGGTTTGACCATCGGCCTGCAATACGTCGTTAGATAATTTCGGTGCCAAGGTAGGCGCCAGCCAAGTGAAAGGCTGCAATAGCAATCCCAATACCGCGCCCCCCATACCAATCCACGCTGCGAGTTGTGAGCCACCGATTTGGTGGCCAATAATAATTACAAATGTAAGAGATGAAAAATAGTGAATAGCGACTGACACAGAAACTGGCAAAACCGACTTAGCGTAGTCTTTGAGTAAAAAGTTACCGCTCGCCCAATCAATGTCCTTGCTTAGACAAATGCTAAGGCCAATCAGGCCTGCCAGCATCACGCCCGCGACATAGGCCCACAATACGAACGTATTGGTTAAGAGATCAAAAGACACGAGGCCACCAACAATGCCCAGCAATATGACCTTGTCGAGCGCGAGCATCATGCCGTAATAGCCAAAACGACTCTGTATCTGTAAGCCGGTCTTGGCCATCTGAAACCCGAAGGTCCCAATAGCCGAAAGAATGATCATCGCGATTGGAAATTCTCGGAAGCCACTAAAGTCCTCGTAAAAGTGCTGAGTGATCAAGTAGATGATTACAAGCAAAGCGAAAAACGATATCAGGGAAGGTATAAAATACGCGCTTCCGATTTTCTGCCACTTGGCATAGCAGATAGCTTCCGTTCTAACTATGTATGGCTGAGCCCATGTCGCCGAAAAAGCAAAAAGCGTTGAAGCAATAGCCGTGAGCGTGACGATTTCGCCGTAACTTTTTGCTCCCAGCAAGTGAGTAATCAGCAGGATGACCGAAAAAGATAGTAATTGTTGTATTACGGCCCCTATCGCAAGGAATTTGGCACTATTCATTGATCAGCATGAGGTGAAATTGGCGTCGCTTCTTTTCGGTTAAAGAAGACCAACTGGGAGGGATAGCGACCGCTCCCGCCTGTATTCTCGCTTGGTGTACTACGGCGCGGCCAGTTGCGGACTCTGCACGATGTTCCGTGTGGTTAAATAGCTCGCGCGCTTGGTAATCTTGCTAATGTCGGTCAGTCCGTGTGGCACGGAGCGCCAGCGCCAAATTAGCGGGCTGCGGGCTCTGCGCCTTGCAGATGCGTGTAGGGTGGCAGTTGGATGCGGCGGAGTAGGGCATAGAGGTCATTTAGGATGGTGCGCTATCCTATCGTGGTAGACTTGGTTGACGACATTGTCCTTACCTCAACCCTCTGACAAAGTCCCTTTACTTCTGTTTCCCGCAAGCCGGAGAGGATGGTGCAGTGCCTGGTGTGGAGGCCAGAAGAGTGGTCTACACCACTTGGGTAAAAAAGCGGCAATCACCGTTGGTTTCGCCGTCGCCGCTGATGTATGTCAGTTCGCTTTTGATCATCTTGGCGATCCACTTGGGGATGAGGCGCCCTCGGGGTCCTGCCGTGGACCAAACACGTTGAAGTAACGCTGGATCATGCTTTTCAGGGTATAGCTGCGAGCATACGCGTCGGCTATGAACTCGTTGACATGTTCGGCCAGGGCGTAGGGACTCTGAGAGGCAATGGGGACTTCCAAATTTGGTAGCGCGAGGAGGTCGTTGTCGATGCTGCTGTAGAGTTGCGTCGGCGCTGGTCATAAATGGTTTCTGCGCGCCTTCTTTTACAACCGCAAATCGCTCTCCCCCGCCGTCAGCGCATACTTCAAGTCATACAGCACATGCTGCTGCTTGCCCAGGGCGCGCAGCGCCGCCGCGCCCATGGCCTTGAACTGGTCGTGCGCCACGGCGATGATGATGACGTCATAAGCGCCGGCTTCGGGTTCGCTCACCGGCGAGATGCCGTATTCATGCCGCGCCTCCTCGGGATTCACCCAGGGGTCATAGACGTCCACCCGAATGTTGTAGGAAACCAGATCTGACACGATGTCCACCACCCGGGTGTTGCGCACGTCTGGGCAGTTTTCCTTGAACGCGAGGCCCATGACGAGGATACGGGAGCCTGCGACGGCGATGCCTTTTTGCGCCATCAGCTTTACCACCTGCGCCGCCACGTAGAAGCCCATGTTGTCGTTGATGCGCCGGCCGGCGAGGATCACTTCCGGGTGGTAGCCCAGTTCCTGCGCCTTGTGCGTGAGGTAGTAGGGATCGACGCCGATGCAGTGCCCGCCCACGAGGCCCGGACGAAACGGCAGGAAGTTCCACTTGGTGCCGGCGGCGGCGAGTACTTCCTGGGTATCGATGCCGAGGCGGTTGCAGATCAGGGCGAGTTCGTTGATGAGCGCGATGTTGACGTCACGCTGGGTGTTTTCGATCACCTTGGCCGCCTCGGCCACCTTGATGCTGCTCGCGCGGTGGGTGCCGGCGGTGATGATGCTGGCGTAGAGTTGGTCGACAAAGTCGGCCGCTCCCGGGGTGGAGCCGGAGGTCACTTTTTTGATGCTGGGTAGGCGGTGCTCTTTGTCGCCGGGGTTGATGCGCTCGGGGGAGTAGCCGGCGTAGAAGTCGCCGTTGAGCTTGAGGCCGGAATGCTTTTCGAGTACGGGGACGCAGTCTTCTTCGGTGGCGCCAGGGTAGACAGTGGATTCGTAGATCACCACGTTGCCGGGTTTCAGCACCTTGCCCAGGGTTTCGCTCGCGCGCAGCAACGGGCTGAGGTCCGGGCGCTTGTAGCGGTCGATAGGTGTTGGCACGGTGACGATATAGACATTGCAGGGAGCGAGGTCGGCGGGGGCGGAGCTGAACATCAGGCCAGCTTGGCCGCTGTTCGTGGGTTGCTTCCTGTTGGTTGCGGGATTTTTTAGCGTATAAACCACGCTGCTCATGTCGGCCGGCTCGACTTCGCGCGTACCGTCCTCGCCGCGGCGTAATTCGTCGATGCGCGATTGTTTGACGTCGAACCCTACCACCGCGTACTTGCGGGCGAATTCCACCGCGAGTGGCAGGCCTACATAGCCCAGGCCGATAACGCCGATGCGTATGGATCTGGGGTCAAATATTAGTGTCATGGCGGGGAAGGTCCTCGGGATTAGGAGAAAATTTCAAAATGTTATGCGTAGACTGAGACGATCGCCGCGATGGTGTCACTTTCCTCTCGCTTTTCGCAGCTCTGATCGGCCACGCTACCGCCCTGCAACACACTTGCGTGTTTCGCATGATTGCATTTCGCGAGAGAACTCGCGGCTACAGCCGCGTTACGCTAGCTTCTATAACGCGGCGTCCCGCGCTTTCATTCGTTCCTGCGCTCGCCTAGATTGCCGATTTCGCGCTGCAATTGCTCTATCTCCAGCTTGAGCAGTTCGTATTCGGCCATCTTGCGCTTGAGAAACTGCATCGTGATGGTTGCTTTGCTTTCGACGCCGCGCGGAGTGAGCAGGTAGGCGTAACTCAGTTTGTTGCGGTTATTGCGAAAGTTGCGCACCTTGATAAAACCGGTATCGATGAGGGCGTTCAGGCAGAAGTTGACCTTGCCCAGGCTGATGCCCATCTCGCGCGCGAGGTCGCGCTGGCTCAGATCCGGCCTGGCTTCGAGCAGCCGGAGCAGGCGAAAGCGGGTGTCATCCATGGGGCGGCCGACATTCCGGCCTGCATCAGCGCGGTCTGGCGGGTTCTGGGTTGCGGAATCCATAGGCTAGGTGTGCGTTCAAGCTATGAACGCACATTAGAGAACGAATGCCCGCCAATGTCAATCGCAGCAGGATTGCTGTTGTGGCAGGGTTCCCGCTTCGAAATGCGCCAAGATCGACCGCCGGTCTAGTCGAAGGCGATCCGGCACATAGGCGCCTAGCGCCCGGATTGCCCGACAATTCTTCGTGCTTGCTGATGCCCGCGTTCGGCCGCCCGCTGATAATAGCGGAACGCCTCGTCGAGGTTGCGTTTGACCCCGTGGGCTTCTTCGTACATGTAGCCGACGTTGAACAGGGCCGTCGGCTCGCCCTGCTCGGCCGCTTTCATGTACCAAGCGAAAGCTTCCCAGTAGTCGCGCGCGACGCCCAGACCGTCGTTGTAGAGATGACCGATGTTGTTCTGCGCAGTCGCGTTGCCTTGCCCGGCGGACTTTCGATACCAGGCGAGCGCGGCGCCGTAGTCCTGCGCTACGCCCAGACCCTGCTCGCAGAGCCAGCCGAGGAACAATTGTCCCAGGGGATCGCCGCCCGCGGCGGCTTTTTCGTAATGCCTGTGCGCCGCGTCTAGGTCGCGCGGCACGCCCAGTCCCTGCTGATACAGTTGTCCGAGCATGGCTACGGCTTCGAGTTCGCCTTGTTCGGACGCTTTCTCGTACCAGCTCTTTGCCTCGGCATAGTTGCGTTGGGCGCCTTGTCCGGTCTGGTAATGCCAGCCTACAGCGCGCATTGCGGGGGCATAGCCTCGTACCGCCGCTTTGCGGTAAAGCTCGAGTGCGCGCTCCGCGTTGCGCGGAGCGCCGATACCGTAAGCGTAGAGATATCCGAGGTTATAGATCCCCGCGGGTAGTTCCTTTTCCGCTGCGTTCTCGAACCACTCTCTTGCGAGGGCCGGACTCTTCCCGGTGCCGTAGCCCTTCAGGTAGAGCCAGCCCAGGTTATTGGCCGCCGCGGCCAGTCCGGTGTCCGCCGCCTGCCGGTACCAAAGGCGCGCCTGGCCGTAGTCCTGCACCACGCCCAGTCCTTCCTGGTAGAGATGCCCGATCAGGTTCATCGCCTGGGTCTGGCCCTTGCCCGCGGACTTGCGAAACCATTCAAGCGCGAGCGCGTAGCTGCGTTGTACGACCGCGCCGTCATAGTAGAGCAGTCCCACGTCCAGTTGCGCCTGCGCATCGCCCGCGCGTGCGGTCTCCAGCAGTTCGACGATCGCGGCCGCGTCGCCTTTTGCGGCGCGCTTGGCCAGTGTTTCGGTATCTTCGGCCACTGCCGTACCGGTCGCGGTCATGAACAGCAGTTCGAGCACCAGTGCGAACGCGCGCAATATCGGTGCAAAGCCGCAATTGAACCGGCCTTGGGCCGACCGGAGCATGGTCATGGTCCAGGTCGACTCGAGGTCGGGCCTCCAACACCGCCGGTCCCGCCGCCACGCTTTGCCGGTTCTCTGTAGTTTTCCAGGTTGTTGAGGAACGACTCGATATTCTCCACCGGCAACACGATCCGCGTGCGCGGATTCTTGGAGACCAGGTTGAGCTTGAATGCCGGATTGAGGGCGATGAACTCCTCCAGCGGAATTTCCGCCAATCTGGCCGCGACATCGACATCGAGATAGCGGTCGCTGGCGACGGTCGCAAAGTAAGGGCGGTTGGGCACGCGCTCGAGTTCGGCGCGCAAGGCGCCCGGATTGGCGACTATGTTCTTCAGCGCCTGCAGCTTGGGCAGGTAGTTGCGCGTTTCATCCGGGAGAGGTAGCGCGCTGTAGGCGGTGGGCAAGCCCCCCGCCTTGTTGCGGGCGATCGCGTTTGCGACGGCCCCTTCGCCCGAATTGTACGCAGCGAGCGCGAGTCGCCAGTCGCCGAATCGCTCGTGCAGGGATTGCAGATAGTCGAGTGCGGCCGAGGTCGAGGCGAGAATGTCGCGGCGGGCGTCCAACAGCAGGTTTTGCTCCAGGTCGTGTTCCTTCCCGGTCGAAGGAATGAACTGCCACAGGCCGGCGGCCTGTGCTGAAGAAAGCGCCTCGGGGTTGTAGCCGCTTTCCACCATGGGCAGCAGAGCAAGCTCGGTCGGCATGCCGCGCTTCTCAAGTTCCTCGAGCACGTGATAGACATAACGCCGGCTGCGTTCGAACATCGCCTGTAGAAGTTGCGGGTGGCCGAGATACCAGGCTTGCCAACGCGCTACCAGCGGGCCATCGACCGCGGCCAGGGAAAATCCCGCGCGCACGCGGTCCCAGGCGTAGAGCGTGCTTGCAACGGGCGCCGCCGGGGCTGCGACGCGCGGCGTCTCCGGCGGCGGCTGGTATTCGTCGAGCAGGCGT
>JACZJV010000098.1 GCA_014860355.1 Burkholderiales bacterium
GGCGAGCACCGCGTAGCGCACCTCGAGCGCGTAGCCCCGGGCCGCGGCAAAATCGAGCGCGCGCTGCGAGCGCGCGTACACGCCGCGGCGCGCCCACGCCCCGGCCAGTTCCGGCAGCACGCGCGCGAGCGCGCCGCAGTCGCGCAACAGCGCGAACATCCTGGACGGCAAAGCTTCCATCAGACCGATGGCCAGTTCCTGCCACACGCGTTCGGCCACCAGGGCATCGGCTTCCCCCGCATCCACCATCGCGCGCATCAGACGCAGCGTCGCCGGCGCGACTTTGAAGCCGAAGCGCGCGGCGAAGCGCGCCACGCGCAGTATGCGCACCGGGTCCTCGGCAAACGCCGGGCTCACATGGCGCAGCACACCGCGCTCCAGGTCAGAGGCGCCGCCATAGGGATCGATGAGGCGACCCTGCTGGTCGCGGGCAATGGCATTGATGGTGAGATCGCGCCGCGACAGATCCTGTTCCAGCGTCACCTCGGGCGCGGCATGAACCTGGAAACCCCGGTAGCCGCGCGCCGTCTTGCGTTCGGTGCGCGCCAGCGCATATTCTTCGTGCGTCTTCGGGTGCAGGAACACCGGGAAATCCTTGCCTACCGGCCTGTAGCCGAGAAGGATCATGTCCCCCGGCGTCGCGCCGACCACGACGTAGTCTCGGTCCTTTACCGGGAGGCCTAGAAGTTCATCGCGGACGGCACCGCCTACTGCGTAGATTTTCACCGGGGACCCGTTGCGGCGCCAGGCCGGCCTTAGCTATAGGGCTCGTCGGCGCGCACGAATTCGGTTTCGCGGCGCGCCTGCGCCATCCAATCGCGCACCGCAGGCAGCATGAGCAGCGCGTCGGCGTAACGCTGCGCCTGAGGCGGCAAGCCTACTGCGTAGGTGAGGAAGCGCGCGGCCACCGGCGCGTAGAACGCGTCGGCGACGCTGAACTGCCCGAATAGCAGCGCGCCTGCACTGCCATGGCGGCCGCGGCAGGATTCCCAGATTTCGACGATGCGCTCTATGTCCTTCTGCACCCCCGGGCTCATGCCCCTGCCCGGCAGCGAGGCGCGTATGTTCATCGGCATGGCGTCGCGCAGGCTGCGAAAACCGGCGTGCATTTCCGCGCAGATGGAACGCGCGATCTGGCGCGCGCGCGCGTCCGCCGGCCACAGGCGCTTGTCGGGAAACAATTCGGCTACGGCTTCGCAGATGGCGAGCGAATCCCACACCGGCTCGCCATCGACTAGCAGTACCGGCACCTGGCGCGTCGGCGAGTAGGGTTCGACGCCGCGAACCCTGCCCTCATCGCTGAATTTGAGCCCGATCTCCTCGAAGTCGATGCCGGCCTGCCTGAGCAGCACCCAGGGCCGCATCGACCAGGAGGAGTAGTTCTTGTTGGCGATCGCGAGTTTGAGCTGCTTCACGCCGCGCGCGTCTTTCTGCCGGCATGGCCGCGCAGCAGGTTGAATCGCGAACGCGCGTAGATTCCGCGCAGGTAGGCGGGCGCAACCGCCTCGATGGCTGCGGGCTGGATGCCGAAGGGAAAAGGCGCGTCGCTGGTGCTGGCCAGCGACATCGACAGCACATTGTCGCGGCTCATGAGCTTGCCCGGCAGCCATTCCATGATCCAGGCCTGCAGCATGGAGTATTTGGCGTTGAGGCCGATCACGGGTCGCGGATGACCGCTCGCACGCCCGGCGAACTTGACCAGCTCGCGCAGGCTGTAGACTCTGGGACCGCACAGATCATAGGTCTGGCCGAAGCTTTCGCGCTCGTCCAGGGCATGCACCAGCGCCCGCGCCACGTCCTCGACATAGACCGGCTGGAATTTCGCCTCGGGGCAGGCGAGCAGCACCACCGGCATGAAACGCTGCAGCAGTGCGAACATATTGAGGAAGCTGTCTTCCGGACCGAAAACCACCGACGGGCGGAATACGCTGATCGCCAGCCGCTTGCCCTCGGCGAACATCCAGTTCTCGCCGTCGCCCTTGGAGCGCAGGTAGGCGCTGGGGCCCTTGCTCGACGCATTCAGCGCGCTCATGTGCAGCAGGCGCGGAATGTGCAATTGCTCGCAGGCCGACACCAGTACGCGCGGCAGCTCCGCATGCGCCCTGCGAAAATCGACGCCATAGGGCTCGCCCGGGCGGCTTTGCAGCACGCCCACCAGATTGATCACGGCATCGCAGCCGCGCAGCAGGGCGCCAAGCTGCGCCGCATCGCAGACATCGGCCTCGACCACCTCCACCGTGGGCAGCATGAACAGGTGCTTGGCGCGTTCGCGCCGGCGCGTGGGCACGACCACGCGCCTGCCCTGTTCGGCCAGCATGCGCACCACATGGCGGCCGATAAAGCCGCTGCCGCCGAGGACGGCTATACGTTCCAGTTTCATTTCGACACTTCCTGCTCGGTTTCGCGCCGCGCCGGCGCGCGATCGTTGCCACCGGCCGGCGCAATAATGCCGAGGCGGGCTTTGAGGGAGGGCGCCGGGCCGTCCACTCCCAGTATCGCTGCGTAATACATGGTGTTGATCATCACATTCTTGACGTAGTCCCGGGTTTCGTCGAACGGGATGGTTTCGGCGTAGATGGCGCCTTCCATCGCCTGCGTGCCGCGCCACCGGCGCGCCCGCCCGGGCCCCGCATTATAAGCCGCAGCCGCCAGCACCGGATTGCCGTCCAACTCGTCGAGCACGTAGCGCAGGTAGTAGGTGCCCAGGGAGGCATTCACATCTGCGTCGGTCACGCGCGCCCAGGAATAGTCGTGCATGCCCATGCGCCGGGCGACCCATTTCGCGGTCGCAGGCATGAGCTGCATCAGCCCGGTCGCTCCCGCAGACGATTTTATTGCCGGAACGAAGCGGCTTTCCTGGCGCACCAGGCCCAGCACCCAGGCTTCCTCCAGTTGCTGTGCGCGTGCCCCCCCGCCCAGCGCGTCGCGGAAGGGCGCGATATAGCGCACGCTGAAATCATGCAGCTCCTGCGTCTTGCTGGCGGTATTGATGGCGCGGTCGAATACTTCGTTTTGGAGCGCGAATTCGGCTACCGCAAGGAGTTGCTTGTCGTCCATGCCGCGTATGGCCCAGATCCATTCGTGCGTCGCAGCCAGGCGCTGGTCCAGGCGATACAGCGCGAGCGCGCGGTGAAAGCCCGGCATGCGCGCAATCGCAGCCACCTCCTGCGCCGTCGGCGTGTAGCCCTTGCGCGGGACAGTGAATTCGAGGCCCAGCTCCTCGGCCGCAAGGCGGGCGTAGAAATGATATTCGCCGGCGATGCGCTCAAACAAAGTCCGCGCCCCGGACCTGTTTCCCAGCGCGAGCTCGGCGCGCCCTTCCCAGTAGACCCATGCCGGCTGGTTGCGCTGCAGCGGTGACATTTTTTGCGCAGAGACCCTGACTTCGCTCCATTTGCCCTGGCGCAACGCGGCACGCAGGCGCCAGGCGAGTTGCTCTTCGGACAGTTGCGCTTGCGCCGCTTCGGCGTAACCGTACCACTCCAGCGCCTGCGGCAGGTTGTGCCGCGCCGCGTGCAATGCCAGCCGGCCCCAGACGTAGCCCTGTTCTTCGTTCGAAAATTTCGCGCGCAGTTTGGCGTCCCAGCGAGCGGCGGCGGCGAGCGGTTCCCTGCGCGCCAGGCGATGCAGCGCGAACATGGTGAGTTCGCGGTCCTGGCGGCGCGACAGGTTCTTCTTCCCCTTGTCGAGATAGCGCAGCGGCCCCGCGGCGGCTGCGAACAGCTGGCCGCGGTCCAGCGCTTCGCTGGGCGGCAGGTAGTCCGCGGCGCGCCAAGCCGCGCTGACCGCCCCGGCTTCGAGCAGCAGGCGTATGCGCGCCCATACCTGGCGGTTAGTCAGCCGGCCGTCGGCGATGAGCGCCTCGGCCAGCGGCACACAGCCCTCGGGCATTTCACGCGGCGCATACCACTGCGCGCGGACTTCGGACAACGCAGACGCGTCCTTTTGTTCCCACCGGTCCTGCAGGGCGTAACAAGCGACATCTTCGTCCCCGTTGACCAGCAGCTGATGCTCGGCCCGGAACAGATCCCACTGACGCTTCTTCCCCAGCACCTTCAGCCATTCCTTGCGCACCTGCTCGGCGAGCACGCCGCCCTGCTCGCGCGCGAGGAAGGCACGGACTTCATCCGGCTTGGCGTCCTCGAGACGCGGGCGCAGCAGCCAGGATTCGACGTAGGGTTGGAGCAGATAGCCCTGCAACTGCTCGTTGTAGCGGGCGATCTGGTCGTAATCGCCCGTGCGCACCGCAGCGCGCGCGGCGAGGAAAATCTCCTCCGGCGTCTGCGGCGGGGACGAGCGCGCCTGCGACGCAAGGGGCGCGAGCGCGAGGCCCAGGGCCAGCATCAGCCCGCAGAGCAAGGGTGTTATAGTGACTTTTTTGCCTAAGCCCATGATGGGACTAGTATAAACGCTCCGCGAACCAGATGGACGACGCGCGTCAAATATATGCAGCATGCTGAACTGATGGCCTGGCGCAAAGCGCTGCGCGGCGAACTGCTCGCGCGCCGGCAGGCGCTGCCTGCGCAGCAGCTGCACGCCTGGCGTACAGCCATGGACCGGCATCTGGAACACGGGTTCCCGGGCCTGGCCAGGGGCGTTTTGGCGTTCTGCTGGCCGATCCGCAACGAGTACGACGCGCGCCACCTGCTGCGCCGTTTGCGCGAGCGGGGCGCGACCGCGGTGCTGCCGGTAGTGGTTGCGCCGAATGCGCCGCTCATTTTCCGCGAGTGGCATCCCGGAGTGGAAATGGCGCTGGGCAAGCTCGACATCCCCTATCCCGCCGAGGGCGCGGAAATGGTTCCGGATACAGTGCTGCTGCCGATGAACGGTTTCGACCGGCAGGGCTATCGCCTTGGTTACGGGGGCGGCTATTTCGATCGCACGCTGGAGAATCTGGCGGCGCGCAAACCCCTGGTGATAGGCGTGAGTTTCGAGCTCGCCGCGATTGACACGATCCGCCCCCAGCCCTGGGACATCCCCATGGATTACGTGGTCACCGAACGCGGCGTCTACCGGCGCGACGCGGACAAGCTCGAGTTCCTCGGCGTGCCGAGCGACGCGAAGGGATCGAGCCTCATTTCGCCGGTGTGTTACGCGGACGAAATCGCACCAGGGTATTTCGGGGAAAATCCGGCCGACCACTAGGACTGGCTCCGGCGCTTGACCCCTTGCGGCGGCACGGCTAGCATTGAAGTATCTCATTTGTGATACAAGGTGCGCTCATGGCGGTTTCACTGCGGGTTCCAGACGATGTGAAAAAGCGCGTTGACCGTCTCGCCAGCGCGCAGGACACCACCGCGCACGCCTTCATGCTGCAAGCCATCCGCGACAAGGTCGATGCCGAGGAGGCGCGCGCGGCATTTCTCGAGGAAGGGCAGCGCAGGCTCGCGCGCATGAAGAAATCGGGCAAGGGCATCCCCGCCGCCGAGGTGTTCGCCTATCTGGACGCCCGCGCCAAGGGCGGGAACCCGGCGCGGCCGAAGGCGCGCAAGGCACCGTGATCGTCTTCGCCGAAGAGGCCCTCGACGACCTGGAGCAGATTTTCGAATTCAATTATAAGCGCGACCCGGCCACCGCCTTGGCGCACATTGAAGCAGTACGCAGCGCCGTACTCATACTCGATGCACACCCCAGGATCGGCCGCCCGACCGGCGTCGGCTCCGCATTGCGGGAACTCGTCATCTCGCACGGCGAGTCGGGCTACATTGCGCTCTACGAACACGCCCCGGCGGAAGGCCTCGTACGCATCGTCGCCATCCGCCATCAGCGCGAAGCCGGCTATCGCGGTTGGTGAATCACCGCACCAGCGCGGCGGCGTTTTCGTGCGAGAGCGCAGCGCGGAGTCGCCAAACTGCCGCCCGCAGAGCCAGTATTGACGCGGCTTTCCTAGGCATTTGCGCCATGAAGTCGCCCTGGCTCTATTCTTCCGCTGGCAGCTATCGGGAAATTCGGCCAATCGTCACTATCGGCCAGGAGCGGCCGGTAGCGATTTTTCTCCATAGCGGCCGCTGAATCGGGGTCGCTCAACTTATTGGATAGAGGTCCGGTACGCAGTGGAGAGCGACTGAGGCGATGACGCACCCCAGAGACTTAGGCGAGAGTCGCTGCACGCGCTGGATCAACGAAAACGCGTGGACCATTCTGCATTTTGTTGATCCTTGTCAAGGCACGTATTTGGGCGCGATCTACCGTTTCCCTTGACGGTAGGGGATACGATGTCACTTAAACGAATAGTTGGCTTAAGCTTCAGTTTTACAGCGATATTCGTGACGATCCTCTCGGTCGCTGGTTGTGTCAACCCAGCTCGGCCGAACGATACAGAGTCGATCTATCCGAAGTCATTTCCAAAGCTAATCCGCCTGGCTGATGCTTCTGATTGCGCTAAGGTCACCGGTTGGTACCGGAACAAAGGTGTGCGCATTGATTCTGACGGTACGGAACATGAGGCGGTTCTGACTCATGACGTTCTCAACTTGGGCGATTTGTTCGATGCGAACGACGAAATCAATATTTCGATTGATAAGAAGGAAGAGAAGCTTGTTTTCTTGACCGTGCCAGCTCAAAGACTTCAGATCGTCTCAAGGTCAGGAACTAGCTGGCAAGGTGATTGGGATAAGGGGATCTGCGAAAAGGGTTACCTGCTAATTCTTCAGAACAGGCCAGTCGAAGGTAGTTCTGGCTACATGGTGATATCCCCCGACAATACACAGCTTGCCCCCGCCGTTGACGGCTCGCTAATCGTGAAGCGCTTCGCAGCGACCGCTGGCATCATCTTTATAGTGCCATTTAGCTATATTTCGCTAGAAGCCTATTTCAACTTCCCCTCAGCCAACCATGAAGGATCGGCAAACAGGTGACGGACGAGACTCGCGTATTAAATTGCGTGAAGGAATACCCTAGGTCACTGTGATGAACCGGATCGTCCAATAGTGACACTTCGCTTGCTGTTGTCAAACTGGTTGTCCTTATCGCTGAGCGTCCGCTTTCCTGATCGGGCTGCTTCCGCTTCGGGTCGAGCCTGTGTGAAAACGTGCTGATCGTGTAAACAGAGATGAAGCCTTGCGCGTTAATACCAATGTGAAGACATTGGTGGAGACAAGCAGATGAGGCGATTCATTGAGGGCGAGGGGCGACACCAGGTCACGCTCCTACCGGAGTGTCTTGATGACTACATCGGTGAAGACAATCCAGTTCGGGTGGTCGATGTGTTTGTTGACGAACTTGATCTGGCTGAACTTGGATTCGGTGGTGTTGCCCCTGCGGCGACGGGACGACCGAGCTACCATCCGGCGGTGCTTCTTAAGATTTACGTCTACGGCTATCTGAATCGGATTCAATCGAGCCGGCGCCTGGAGCGGGAAGCGCAGCGCAATGTGGAATTGATGTGGCTCACCGGGCGGCTGGCGCCGGATTTCAAGACGATCGCCGATTTTCGCCGAGACAACGGCAAGGGCATTCGCAACGTATGCAAGCAGTTCGTGGCGATGTGTCGTGAGCTGAACCTGTTCAGCCAGGCCATCGTCGCCATCGACGGTAGCAAGTTCAAGGCAGTGAATAACCGCGACAAGAACTTCACTCCGCACAAACTCGAGCAACGGATGAAGCAGATCGACGAAAGTATCGAGCGCTACCTAAATGCGCTGGACACCGCGGATCGGACACAGGCGTCTGAGCCCGAAGGAAAGACAAAGCATCTGCAGGAGAAGCTGCGCAAACTCAAGAGACAAATGAAATACCTTCGGGAAATCGGCGAGCGCCTGGAGCAGCAACCGGATGAGCAACTATCGCTGACCGATCAAGACGCGCGCTCGATGGCCACCAGTGGCCGAGGCACGGGCATGGTGGGCTACAACGTGCAGCTATCTGTCGATACCAAACATCACCTGATCGTTGCGCACGAAGTAACCAATCTAGGTCACGACCGGACACAACTGGCAAACATGTCCTTTCAATCGAAGGATGCAATCGGGGTCCAGGAACTGGACGCGATTGCTGACCGGGGCTATTACAAAGGGCCGGAAATCCTGAAGTGTGTGGAGGCAGGCATCACTCCTTTTGTGCCGAAGACGATGACCTCGGATAATAAGGCCAAGGGACTGTACGACCAACGCGATTTTGTCTATATCAAGGACGCCAACGAATATCGCTGTCCTGCCGGGGAAAAACTCCCCTATCGTATGTTGTCGACAGAACATGACATGAAATTAGGTGTGTACTGGAGTTCAAACTGCCGGACGTGCGCTCAAAGGAGCCAATGCACTGCGGGCAAGGAGCGTCGCGTCAGGCGCTGGGAACACGAAGATGTTCTGGATACGATGCAGAGTCGTTTGGATGCGAATCCCGGAAAGATGAAACAGCGACGGTGCACTGTAGAACATGTCTTCGGTACGTTGAAGTTCTGGATGGGGTCGGCGTACTTCCTGATGAAGAGACTCAAGAATGTAGGTACGGAAATGAGCCTGCATGTCCTCTCCAACAACTTGCGACGGCTCATCAATATTCTCGGTGTCGAACAAGTGATGATGGCTATCCGGAGAAGGGCCGTTTGAGGGCATCCGTGCCCTTTCTTGCCCAAAGTAACGCGCATTAGGCAGCCCTCAGAGCCTCCCAGGGCGC
>JACZJV010000099.1 GCA_014860355.1 Burkholderiales bacterium
GCCCGGTACCGGGCAACCTCCGAAGACGGTGCCGCCACCGCTGGCGCCGCCTTTGGCCCAGGCCGCACGCATGCTCAGGCCGGAGATCGGCAGCAGCATGCCGGTGCTGGCGCTGAGCAGGCCCATTTTCAGCAGGTCGCGCCGTTTCAGTCCTGCCTGGGTGATTTCCCTTTGGACATCCATGGTCCGCTGGATGAGTTTTTCACGTGAGTTCATGTTCGTATCCTTCAAAATATGATTGACGAGACTAAGCATTCTTTACGCCTCGCCGCGACGAAAGAAGTACCGAGGTGCCGCCGGTTCGATCCGCCACTGCCCGCGACCGAACCGGCCTTCCTCCTCATGCCGAGTGGTGCACCGCACCCAGTTGGCAAGTCCTCTCCCCGCGCTGTGGGGCATGCCCCCCTAACCGCAGAAAGTGTGCCAAAAGTCACACTTTTGAATTTTCGGATACGCAGATGCGCGCAAAGCCGCGCCAGGATTGAATCTGCGCGAAGCTGCCAGAAACGCGGAACGCGCTTTTGCGGAAGGATTTCAATCAAAGATGATAATTATTCCGGTTCGCACCCAAGCGCCGGGTGAATTGCCCCGCCAGAACTTGGGGGCCTGGCATCGACGGGAGCTTGCCGGTGATGCAGCGCCGGCTACGTATACAGGCCTGCGCCTGGGGGCGGGGCGCCGTTGCGGCGCCCCGTAGTGCAGCTTTGCCGGCGCCGCTGCAGCGCCCGCCCCTGCCGCACTACTGCGTCAGCGTTACTTTCTTCAGGGTGAATCTGTTCCTGGACACGCCCAGTTCGACCTTGGCCATCTTGTCGCCGGCTTCGGCCCCGCCGGCGCGATAGATCTTCGCCTGCGCGCTCATCGAATCGACGTCGGGCCAGACCGTCGCCGCCTTGATCAGCTCGCCCTTGGGCAGCTGCTTCGCGAGGTCGCGCAGCCAGGCGCGCGACTCCACCGCTACCCAGTGGCCCTTCTTCTGCCCCGGGCTCCAGCGGTAATAGGTGATGGTTTCCTTGCCGTCCGCAGTGCGCACCGGTATGGTCATCATGTCGCCGTATTTGGTCTCCATCACCACCGGATCGCCGTATACGGTCGAACCCGGATCGACGCGCTGCAGCAACACTTCGGTGTTCGGGGTGTACGCGCGGTTGCCGAACAGGGTAAACGCCCGCTGCGTGCACTTTCCGTCGACTTTGCCCAGGCAGTACTGCGCCTGATACTGGTCGATGAAATCCAGGGTCACGACCCAGCGGCCGCGGGTCACGCTGCAATCCTTGATTTCGGACCCGGCGCCGAACTTGACCTTGCCCGTCTGGACGCAATTCTGCTGCACCCCGGCGAACTTGATCACATCCTTGGTATGGACCGGCTTGGCGGCATCCTCGTGGGCATGGACCGGCGACGCGGCAAGCGCGCCGAACAGCAATAAAGCCAAAGCATTACGCATCATGATCTCCTGGAAATATTGATTCGAAACAGCACCGCTGGTGCCGCACGATCTGTTGCAAAAAAAGCACCTGCATTCGTCCATCGTGTATATCCCGCACCGGCCCGCCGCACTATCGACCGGCGGGCTCAACGCTGATGTTGCCGTGGGCCCACAGATAATCCCGCGCCTGCGCCAGCCCCTGCCGGGCCGAACGCATCAGCCATTTGCGCGCCTGCTCCGGGTCCGCATCGACGCCACGCCCTGCCTCCAGGCTGGCCCCCAGATAGTATTGGGCCAGCGCGTTGCCTTGCTCGGCGCCTTTGCGCCACCAGTGCAGGGCCTGCGCATCGTCCTGGTGTACGCCCTGGCCTTCGGCATACATCAAACCCAGGATCGCCTGCGCGTCCGCATTTTCGTGCTCGGCCGATCTGGTGACCCACCAGGCGCCCTCGACCACATCCTCCTCTACACCCCGCGCATCGCGAAACAGCAGGCCGAGGTTGTATTCGGCCAGTGGCTCGCCCTGCAGCGCGGCCTTGCGTATCCACTTCGCCGCTTCGGCGTCGCTCTTGTCCACGCCGCGGCCTTCCTGGTACATCACCCCCAGGTTGCTCTGACCCAGCGCGTTTCCCTGCTCGGCTGCACGACGAAACCAATGCACCGCGGCCGCGTCGTTCATGGCTATGCCGCGGCCGTTCGCGTACATCAGGCCGAGGATGGCCTGCGCTTCGGCCAGCCCCTGCTCGGCCGCCTTGCGATACCACTTGAGCGCTACTGCGTCGTCGGCGGCGACGCCCTCGCCCTTAAGGTACATGCCGGCAAGCGTGCTTTGCGCCGGCGCGTACCCCTGTTCTGCGGCCTGTCGCAGACTATGCAGGGCCGCAGGATAATCGCGCTCGCCTAGCGCGCGCTGTCCGGCATCGAACAGGTCCGCAGCCGCGAAACGGCCCTGTGCGGGCGGCGCACCCGCGGCAGCCGCACCGGCCGGCGCAATGCTGGCGACGCTTTGTACGTCTGCGGCGTGCGCAGCGCAATGAAACACGAGCGCAAGCACTCCAATCGCCGCCAGACCCGGGGATGCCAAACGATACAAACACATTTCCACTGCACCTTTGCGATCGAACGGAACAACGGCGGCCGGCCGGCGTACGCGTTCGCGAAATCGCTCACCCTGCACCGGCACCAGCCAGTGCCCAGGATGAGCTCCGGGTTGAAGTCACAGTTGTCGCAGTCAAAGCGGTTCCCCGCCATTCTAGAGAACCATTCTCACCAGCCGGCCGCGCCGGGACAATACCGTGATTCCCTAGTTGGGCGCCTGCGAATCCGGTAGAAACGCAGGCGGATCCGGTGTCGGCGCCGGCTGCGTGCTTCAGACCTGCGTCAGCCACTTGAAGTTGCTGGCGATGTTCTCCGGCGTGGCGCGCAGGGACACGCCACCCCAGCGCTGGAGCGTGTCGTTGCCGTAGCGCGCCATGCCGATGTGGTTGGTGAGCAGCTTGTCCTGCTCGGGATCCCAGTCCGTATATCCCAGGGCCTGGCGCAGCGTCTCCACGTCCGCCGGCTTGCCGGTCAGAAACATCCAGCCCGGCTTGATGTTGAAGTTGTCCGAGTACTCCTTCAGGATCGCCGGGGTGTCCTTTTTCGGCTGCAGCGTGATCGTGAGGAAGAAGATGTCCTTGCCCATGCGCTCGCCCAGCAGGTCCTGAACCTTGCGCAGATTGGCGATGGCGTTCGGACACAGGCCGTCGGTGCACTCGACCAGAAAGAAATTGATCAGCACGGTCTTGTCGCGGATGCAGTCGTCGTAGAACCGCACCTTCTTCCCGTCCTGAGTGAGCAGCGGTACGTTGGGGAAAAACCGCCTGCGCACCAGGTCCGCACGCGAGTTGTCCGCTGCCGCGGCGGCGTTGCCGGCGAGCACGAGCGGGGCGAGTCCCAGGCCCAGGCCGCGGCCGAGAAAATTTCGTCTGTCCATGATGCCTCTCCTGCATAGTGTGAATTGCGCTGCGGATGCGCGTACGCCGGCTGACGCCGGCGTACGCTTGCTGCCTGGCGTACATTTCAATATGAGGGGATACCTCCCCTCATACTCCCCTAGATCGGGGGCCATTTCGGTAATTCCGAAATGGCCTCTTGCCTGTTACACAATGCGCCAGTTGATCATCATCGCGTGGTCTTCGTGCACCACGTTATGACAGTGCATCACATAGTTCCCCTTGTAATCGCGGAAACGCATGTAGATTTCGCAGGTGGCATTGGCATCCAGACGGATCACGTCCTTGCGCCCG
>JACZJV010000100.1 GCA_014860355.1 Burkholderiales bacterium
CACCTATCCGAAAGCGGTGTGGCTCAATCCCGAACCCGAGCAGCTCTGGCCCTACCGCCAGTCGATTTCCGTCATCCGCGAGATCATGGAATCGCGCATGTACCCGATCACCATCGAGGGACTGGAGCGCGCGATGCGCTATCTGAGCAAGTAGTCCAAGGGCTGTGTGATGCGGTTATTGCCGCCGTCGCTCTGACGAAATAATCGAACTTGTTCGCCCTATTGCCCGCCGACGGCCTTGGCGACGAAGGCGGCGACCGCGTCGATCTGTTCCGGGGTAAGCTTGTCGGCAAAGGGCGGCATGACGCCCAGGCCCTTACGCACCGCCTCCAGCACGCGCGCCTTTTCGGGCTTGAGTTCGTCCAGCGACGGGCCGATGGTGCCCGCGGCTTCAGCCGCCTTTAGCGTATGGCAAATCGCGCAGGACGGCTGCGCGATTTGGGTGAACACCTTGCGGCCGAGCTCGTCGCCGCGAGCGGCGAGCGGCGGGGCAAGCAGCAGCGCAAGCACCGCCGTCAGTGCAATCCTCACGCTACCGTCATCCTCACGCTACCGTCACTTTGACCGCATGGTCGCGCCAGCCGTTGTGGGCGTAGCCGCGCTCGTTCTCGATGCGCAGTTCCGGCTGCATCTCGCCGTCGTCGGCGATGGCGCGGCTCGTGATCACGTGCGCGCCGGGCGCGAAGCGCACCGGCAGCACGAAATTGCGCCAGGCGTAGCGCCCGAGGTTCGGGCCGAAGAAGCGGGCGGCCTGCCAGGTCTTGCCGCCGTCGAGGGAAACCTCGACCGCATTCACCGGGCTGCCGCCGGAAAAGGCCACGCCGTGCACCTGCGCCAGGCCGGCGCGCAGCGGCTGTCCGCCGCCGACCGGATCCGTGATGAAGGATTTGAGGTTCATCTCCCACATCGAGGGCTGCGCCGGTGCGCCTTTCACGCCTACCGGCCGCACCCGGTAGCCAGACGCCTGGATGTTCGCCATCGTCTGCTCCGGGGTGAAGGCGACGCGTTTGACGTATTTGACGTTGTTCACGCCGTAGTAGCCGGGGATGATCACGCGCAGCGGCCCTCCGTGCGCAAGCGGAATCGGCTTGCCGTTGAGCTCCCAGGCGAGGATCGCCTCTTCCATCGCCGTCCAGGGCACCGAACGCTCCACCATCACCTTCTTCGGATCGATGCCTGGCGGGATGGTCTCGCCGCCGGTGCTGGTCATGTAGCGCATGCCCTCGCGCACGCCGCCGAGCTCTGCCACCACAGCCTTCACCGGCACGCCGCTCCACAGTGTGTTGCCGGCGGCGCCGACCTTCCACTGCGAGCCGCTCGCCTTGTGGCCGAAGAATCCGCGGCCGTTGCCCGAGCACTGCAATACCATCGACACGCTGGCGATGCCCATGCGCTTGAGATCGCCGACGCTGAGTTTGCGCGGATTGCTGACCCCGTCGATCTCCAATTCCCAGGCGTCCGGATTCGCGGTGATCGAGTCGCCGGGAGCGGCCAGGTTGTTGCGTGCGAAAAGGATGTCGGTGTCGGTGATGCCGCTGGTGCCGAAAGCATCGCGCCGGGTCTCGATTCCGCTCGCGCTGTGCACAATGACGCGGCTCGCGTCCTTGAAGGCGGCAAACGGCGGCAGCGGCTTGGCTCCAGCCGCCTGAGCGAGGCTCGCCGGGCTCCAGCCGGCGAGGCCGGCAGCCGCGCCGCCGGCGCCGGCCGCAAGCAGTCTGCGGCGGAACACGTCCACTTCGGGTTTCATCTGTTCCATGACCATCCTCCTCCTTGGTTTTGACAACAATTCAAGTCAGGCTGCTCTAACTGCAGCGCTCCGCTGCCAATGGTAGAGAGGCGCCAGAGACAAGGCCGCTGCGGGGTCGAGAAATGCGGCAAAGAACCGCAGGCCGACCTCCCGGTGTGCCGTTGCGGCTGCGTGGATCTGCGCTATCAGGCGATCCAGGGCGTCCGGCGCAGCGCGCGACAGCGCTTCGCCGCCGCTGAAAAGAAGCACCTGCCCGTCGCTGCGCCTGGAGAGGACATCTGCGGCGATGCCGCAAAGAGCGCTGCGGGGCATACCTTCGAGGGCGATGCGTGCTAGCGCAAAGCCGTTGAGCGCCGCCGCTTCTTCGAGCGCCTGCGTCGACTCCAACCGATAGACGCCAGAGCGCTGCGCATCGGCCAGCCGCTCGGCAAGCTTTCCCATTAGTGCCCCCCTCCTTCTGGTTTATCGCCTATTTTGCGCGAGTCTGCCACAAGCGAAAACGAGAATCAATCCGTCGTGGCAGAAAGGCGCGACGAACCCGGCTCGGGCCCCGGATTGCACGCAGATGCGCGCAAGTTCACTGCAGACGCCCTATGCGGGAAATCGCCGGGCAGGTGTTTTCCGCGGCCAGGACCGAATTCAAGCACATGGAGTATTTCTACTTCCATAACTGCCTGTACGACTACGTGTGGAAGGACAACCGCCGCCGCCACGCCGAGCGCACCCCGACCGTGGACATCATGCACAAGTACGGGCATGACTACAAACTGATCTTCGTCGGCGACGCCACCATGAGCCCCTACGAAATCCTGCAGCCGGGCGGCTCGATCGAATACTCCAACGACGAGGCCGGCGCGGTGTGGCTGCGCCGCATGCTCGACACCTATCCGAAAGCGGTGTGGCTCAATCCCGAACCCGAGCAGCTCTGGCCCTACCGCCAGTCGATTTCCGTCATCCGCGAGATCATGGAATCGCGCATGTACCCGATCACCATCGAGGGACTGGAGCGCGCGATGCGCTA
>JACZJV010000101.1 GCA_014860355.1 Burkholderiales bacterium
GCTACGGCCCGGTGGGCGCGTGGTTCCTGCTGTTCAAGGCCAAGGTCATGAACGGCATGGGCGAGGACTACAACGCGCTGCGCGGCGACGTCATCAAGGACGAGAAGCGCTTTGGCAAGTACGGCCAGGGCGTGCCGGGCACCTGCCTGCGGAACCACATCATGATTGAGGAGATGATCGCCGGCCGCGGCCCGATATTCATGGATACGCCGGCAGCGCTCGCCAAGTTAAGCGAGAAGATGACGCCGAAGGAGATGAAACACCTCGAAGCTGAGGCATGGGAGGACTTCCTCGACATGACCATCAGCCAGTGCGGCATCTGGGCCGGCGAGAACATCGAGCCGGAAAAGACCATGTCGGAGATCATGCCGACCGAGCCGTACCTGCTGGGTTCGCACTCGGGTTGCGCGGGCCTGTGGGTGTCGGGCCCGACCGACCTGCCGGGTGTGCCCAAGGAATGGTCCTGGGGCTATCGCAGCATGACCACGGTGAAAGGGCTGTTCTCGGCCGGCGACGGCGTCGGCGCCTCGGGCCACAAGTTTTCCTCGGGCTCGCACGCCGAAGGGCGCATTGCCGGCAAGGCGATGGTCAAGTACTGTCTCGACAACAAGGACTGGAAGCCCGAACTCGACCGCAGCACGCAGGAGCTGGTCGACGAGATCTACAAGCCCGTGCGCACCTTCCTCGAGCACAAGGACTACACCACCGCGATCGACATCAATCCGAATTACATCACGCCCAAGATGCTGCAGTTCCGGCTGCAGAAAATCATGGACGAATACGTGGCCGGCGTGGGTACCTTCTACCGCACCAACAAGAAGCTGCTCGAGATCGCGGAATTCAAGCTCGAGATGCTGAAGGAAGACTCGCTCAAGATGCGCGCCAAGGACTTGCACGAGCTGCTGCGCGCCTGGGAGAACTACCACCGCATCATGTCCGCCGAGGCGCACATGAAACACATCCAGTTCCGCGAGGAAACCCGCTATCCGGGCTTCTACTACCATTGCGATTACAACTACATCGACGACGTCAACTGGAAATGCTTCAGCAATTCCACCTATGACAAGAAAACGAAGAAGTGGGCTCTGAAAAAGGTTCCGTACGTGCAGGTAATCAAGTAGCCTCTGCGCCGATCGGGCGCCAGTCCAGTCGGGGGTCTGGGTATAATCTACCCGGACCCTTCGTTTTTTTGGCCGCACAACCGGACACCGCCATGAGTATAGACATACCGCTCCCGCCCCCGCCCGAATCCGGGCAGGGCCAGCCCGAGATCAAGGAATACAGCGACCCCAGCCCGATGACACCGGTCCAGCCGGTGCAGCTCGGACCGGAGGACAGGTTCCAGTTCAACTGCCACAAGGGCATCGCCTGCTTCAACAAATGCTGCCAGAACATCGACATCATGCTCGCGCCCTACGACATCCTGCGACTGAAAAAGCGCCTGGGCCTGAGTTCGCGCGATTTCATCGACAACTTTACCCGCGATTTCGCCATGGACGGCCACGGCATGCCCGGGCTGAAGCTGGCGACCAAGGACGAATCGCCCGCCTGCGCCTTCCTTACACCCGAGGGTTGCGGCGTCTACGCCGACCGCCCCTCGGCCTGCCGCTACTACGCGCTGGGCCTCCTGTCCATGCGCAGGAAGGATTCGCCCACCGACGAGGATTCCTATTTCGTGGTGAAAGAGGACCACTGCCTCGGTCATGAGGAGCCGAAGACGCAGACGGTGCGCGATTACCGCAAGGAGCAGGGGCTGGAGGACTACGACGCGATCAATCGCGAGTGGCGCCAGATCGTGCTGAAGAAGCGCTCCAGCGGCCCGACCATAGGCAAGCCCTCCGAGCGCAGCATGGAGCTGTTCTTCCTGGCGAGCTACGACCTCGACGGCTTTCGCGATTTCATTTCCACGCCGGGCTTTACCGAGCTGTTCGAACTCGATCCGGCGGAAAAAGAGCTGCTGCTGGCGACCGATGAGGCGCTGCTGCGCTTTGCCTTCCGCTTCCTCAAGCAGGCGCTGTACGGGGAGATCTCCATCCCGGTGCGGGCGGACGCGGCGGACAAGCGGCGCGAGCGCTATCGCCAGCGGGTCGAGCAGATGGAGCGCGAAGCCGTCGAGCGCAAGACGATGGACCAGGACGCGCAGTACGAAAGCCTGAAGTACGAGAGCCAGGACGACTGAACGGTCTGCGAACCCATACGGTCTCCCGGGTGCACGAGACAGGCGGGTCACGGCTGCTATGCAAAGCGGCCAACCGCGCGATGTTCAGCGCCCTGCTTGAATAAGTGCTTCGCTCGGCGTATAGCGCTACGAGCGAATGCTCGGCATCCTCGTCATCGATCTCGACGGATTCGAGTCGGTGAATGATCTGCTTGGCCATGAGGCGGGAGACAGTGTGCTGAAGCAAATGGCCGCCCGCTTTCGTGACGCGGGCCGTGCAAGCGACGCCGTCGTTCGTCTGGGGGGTGACGAATTTTTGGTCTTGGCTCAGGAGTTGCTCGACCGCGATGGCGTCTCCGCGGTAGCGAAGAAAGTTCTCGGCATGGCGGCACTGCCAGTGCAGGTGGCGGAAAGAGAATGCCAAATCAGTGCTAGCATTGGCATCGCTGTGTATCCGGATGACGGCGACAGCGAGCAATTGTTGATGATGAACGCCGACAACGCGATGTACGCGGCAAATCGGAACGGGAGGAACGCCTTTCAGGTTTTCTCATGAGGAGGTGGCCATGATGCACGCAATCTTCAAGCGACAGGTCCTTTGGAACAGCGCGGCCGCCGCGCTTCTCGGCCTTACAGCAGGCTGCGCCTCGATCGAGGGGCGCGGCGGCTTCGCCGTCGGCATCATCGGCGACATGCCGTATACGAGGGTGCAGCAGGCCGAGTACGCGCACGTGCTCGCCGACCTGAATGCCGCCGATCTCGCGTTCGTAGCGCACGTCGGCGACTTCCAGTTCGACGCGCGGCCCTACAACCAGAACCCGTCGCGTGCTTCAATGCCGTGCGTCGACGAGAGCTATGCGGCGATACGCGACTCGTTTCAGACGGTGCGCCATGCGTTCGTCGTCACGCCCGGCGACAACGACTGGACCGACTGCTGGCCGCTCGAGGCGCGCAAGGTCGACCCGCTCGAGCTGCTCGCCAAGGTGCGCTCGACGTTCTATCCGGAGGGCAAGAGTCTGGGACAGCGGCCGATGGCGGTGCGCAACCAGTCGGCCGATCCAAATTTCGCGAAGTTCCGCGAAAACCTGCGCTGGTCGACCGGCGGCGTCGCGTTCGTGACCCTGCACATCGTCGGCAGCAACGACAACTTTGGCCGCACGCCGGCGATGGATGCCGAGCACCGCGAGCGCAAGGCCGCCAATCTCGCCTGGATGAAGCAGGCGTTCGCGGAGGCGAAAGCGGAGGGGAGCCGCGGCCTGATGATCCTAACCCAGGCGAACCCCGGCTTCGAGAATTTCTGGCCGCCGGCGTCGAAGACCCGCTACTTCATCCCGTTTATCGCGCGCGGCGGCAAGCTGCCTTCCGGATCAGCCGCTTTCGAGGACTACGTGAAGGCGCTTGCCAATGAACTGGAGACCTTCGACAAGCCGGTGGCGTACGTGCACGGCGACACGCACCTGTTCCGCATCGACAAGCCGCTCTACAGCGGGAAGACCGGCCGCGTGTTCGAGAACTTCACGCGCATCGAGACCTTCGGCTGGCCCGACAGCCATTGGGTGCGCATCGAGGTCGACCCGTCGGACCCGCAGCTGTTCATCGTCAAGCCGCAGATCGTGCCCCAGAACGCGGTCAGCCGGCGCGCGAGGTGACGCCGATATGCTTCCCGTCTTCCACGGTTCGCTCGACATCACGGGATATCAACTCTAAATGCCACATACACACGCAGGCGCGAAGATTCGCCGGCTGCCGACGCTCGAGGCGCACGGAAAATCGGATGGCCGCAAGGACCTCGAGCGTGCGAACTGAAATGAACGACCTGCACGACGCGCGGCGCCTTAACGCCGACCTCGACCGCATCGAAACCGAGCCCTACTACGAGCCGGTGGGCGGCGAGGTGGCGCTGTTCGAGGCCGCCTGGGCGAGCCGGGTGCCGGTGCTGCTCAAAGGGCCCACGGGTTGCGGCAAGACGCGCTTCGTCGAGCACATGGCCTGGCGCCTGGCGCGGCCGCTGGTGACGGTGTCCTGCCACGACGATCTCACCGCCTCCGACCTGGTCGGGCGCTACCTCATCGTCGATGACCAGACCGTGTGGGTGGACGGGCCGCTCGCGCGCGCGGTGCGCTCGGGCAGCATCTGCTATCTCGACGAAATCGTGGAAGCGCGCAAGGACACCACCGTGGTGATCCACCCGCTCGCCGACAGCCGCCGCATCCTGCCGATGGAAAAGCGCGGCGAACTGCTGCGCGCGCCGCCTGAGTTCATGCTGATCCTGTCCTACAACCCGGGCTATCAGAGCGTGCTCAAGGAATTGAAGCACTCGACGCGCCAGCGCTTCGTCGCAATCGAGTTCGATTACCCGCGGCCCGATCTCGAGGCCAGGATAGTGCTCACCGAGACCGGCATCGATGCAGCCACCGCCGGGCGTTTGGTGAAATTCGCCGCGATGACGCGCAACCTGAAGGGCAGCGGCCTGGACGAGGGCGCGAGCACGCGCCTGCTGGTGCATGCGGCGCAACTGATGCAGCGCGGCGTGGCGGCGCGCCCGGCGTGCACGGCGGCCGTCTCGCTCGCCTTGAGCGACGACCCGGAAATGCTCGCCGCCATTGATGAACTGGCCTCTGCAGTGTTCTAGAAGCGCGTCGCGATCGCTGCATGGCCAGTCGCACAACGTGACCAAACGCACGCCGTTGTCCCAACAGGAGCTCGAGGAAAAGCTCGACGATATCCTCGTCGCGGCGCTGTCCTCGCGGCGCAGCGCCGCCGCGATCGCCGCGGGCATCGCACCCCTCTCGCGCGCGCAGCAGGATTTCGTGCTCTCCTGGGCCCAGGTTGCCGCGCACAACGTGGCCGAACTCGGCTACCAGTTCACCGCACAGGCGCCGCAGGCCCTGGCGCTGCTGGGCCAACCGGGAACGGAGAAATGGCTGCTGCGCGCGCTGGACGTCTACGACAAGCAAGGTCTTTACCCGGCCTGCGCCGCGCTGAAGGATCTCGTCGGCTACAAGCGCGGCAGCGACGCGGCCGGGGAGGGCGTGGCGCTTGCAGGGGTGGCGCGCGTGCTCGAGCTGTTCTTGCGCGGCCTCTCCGGGCGCAGGCTGCTGCTCGAAGCCGCCGATGACACCTGGACCGACACCGAAATCATCTACCTGCCCGGGCGCATCGCGCGCTACCCCGCGCGCGAGCAGAATTTCCGCCTGTACAAGGCGATTGCCGTGCATCACTGGGCGCAGGCGCGCTACGGCAGCTTCAACATCGAGCTCGGGCCGGTGCTCGCAGACTACCCCGTGCCGGAACGCGCCCTCGCGTGGCTCAATTTGCTCGAGGCGATCCGGCTGGAAGCCCGGATGGGACGCGGGTTTGCGGGCCTTGCCGCCTTGCTCGCCGCGCTTCGACCGGAGCTGCCGGCGAGCCTCGTCCCGGTTCACGGGCGCTTCCTGCGCGCCGACAGTTCGGTCGCCGACAGCGTTTTGCTGCTGCGCGAATTCTATAGCCTGCCGCTGCCTGAGCCTTTCCCGTACATGGGCAGCCTGCATCCGCAGCGCGCGGCGCAAGTGCGCGGCGAGCGCATCGCGAAGGAGCGGCGCGCCTTGTACACCGAACTCACGCAACTGCGCCTGAAGCTGCAGGCCGGACGCGCCGAAGCGCAGGAAGGCGAGCCCGAACTCGATGCCGAAAGCTCACTTGAAACGCTGGAATTCGAGCTGCAGGCCGACGGCGAGGCGGTGGCGCCGCCCGAGGAAGTCGCGAAACTGCTGCGCTCCATCATCCAGGATTTCGGCGAGATCCCCGAGGAGTACCTGCTCGCCTCCGGCCCCGGCGCCTACGCGGCCGAAGCCCCGCCGCAGGGCGAATCTGCGGGCGGACCGGCCGAAACCAGGGCTGCCGGGGGCAGGCTGTACGACGAGTGGGATTTTCGCCGGCGCGACTATCGCAAGGACTGGTGTGTGCTGTTCGAGTCCGAGGCGCTCGCCGGCGATCCGGCTTACGTCGCCGCAGTGCGCGCGCGCTACGCCGGGAGAATCGCACAATTGCGCCGCCGCTTCGAAGCGCTGCGCGGCGAGAACAGGCTCGCGCGGCGCCAGCACGAGGGCGACGATATCGATTTCGACGCGGCGGTCGAGGCCCATGCCGACCGCCGGAGCGGCATCGAGCCCTCCGAGCGCCTGTTCGTACAACGCCGGCGCAGCGAGCGCAATATCGCGGTCATGTTCATGGTCGACATGAGCGGCTCGACCAAGGGCTGGATCAACGCCTGCGAGCGCGAGGCGCTGGTATTGCTGTGCGAGGCGCTCGAAGCGCTGGGCGACCGCTACGCCATTTACGGCTTTTCCGGCTGGACGCGCAAGCGCTGCGAAATCTACCGCATCAAGACCTTCGACGATTCCTACGACGAGGCGGTGCGCGGGCGCATCGCCGGGGTCGAGCCGCGGGACTATACCCGCATGGGCGTGGCCATCCGCCATCTTGCCGGCATCCTGAACCAGGTGGAGGCGAAGACGCGCATCCTGTTCACGCTGTCCGACGGCAAGCCGGACGATTTCCACGACGGCTACCGCGGCGAGTACGGCATCGAGGACACGCGCCAGGCGCTGATCGAAGCGCGCCGGAGCGGCATCCATCCGTTCTGCGTCACCATCGACGAGGAGGCGCGCGACTACCTGCCGCACATGTACGGTCCGGCGAGCTGGGTGCTGATCGACGATGCGGGCCAGTTGCCGCTGAAAACGGCGGAGGTGTACCGGCGATTGACGAGCTGAGGCGGACAGGGCGAAAGCGTCTTGCGCTGTTATTTGCGGCGTATTGGCTATCGTCGCATGCGACAAGCGGACTTGCGCGCTGCGCGCGCCAACCGCGCTTTTTTGTACGGATGAAACGCGCATCCGCACAAAAAAGCGCGGTTAGGATTGAAGACGAATCGGGTTTGCTTTTGCACAATATCGGCGATCCGCGCGGACGGTTTTTCATCCGCGCCAGACCGAAACTCCGCAATTATGGGCAAGCGCGAGTCCAGGCGTCGCGCATAAGTACGGAGCGCTTGCGTTTCGTCAAGACTGCGCCGGATCTGGACTGTTAGTCTGAGCCTCTGAGCCCCAAGACTTGGGCGAAATACCGCAGGTGCATTACAATTCCTGCATCGGGAGCATGCTCCCGGTCCGCTGATCCTGTCTGCGCTGCCAAACCCACTTCCCGGAGCTGCCATTGGATATTGTCTGCCTTGATTTGGAAGGTGTCTTGATTCCCGAAATCTGGATCGAATTTTCCCGGCGCACCGGCATCCCGGAACTGGCGCGGACCACGCGCGAAGAGCCCGATTACGACAAGCTGATGCGCGGGCGCATCGACCTGCTCGGCGAGCACGGACTCGGCCTGCCCGACATTCAGGGGGTGATCGCCGGCATGCACCCGCTCGAGGGCGCGCGCGAGTTTCTCGACTGGCTGCGCGCCCAAAGCCAGGTTGTGATCCTGTCGGACACCTATTACCAGTTCGCGGCGCCGCTGATGCGCGCGCTAGGCAACCCGACCCTGTTTTGTCACGAACTCGTGGTCGAGCCGGGCGGGCGCGTGAGCGATTACCGGCTGCGCATGCCGGAGCAGAAGCGCGCAGCGGTAAGGGCGTTCAAGGAGCTCAATTTTCATACCATTGCGGCGGGCGATTCCTACAACGACACGACCATGCTGGCCGAGGCCGATGCGGGAATTCTGTACTGCCCGCCGGCGAACGTGGAGGCGGAATTTCCGCAGTTTCCGGTGACGCGCAACTATGACGAGTTGCGCCGGGCGATCGTAGAGGCGAGCAGCGCGTGAGGCGCGCATGGTGTCTTGAACCCGCCGCCTGGGCGCGGTTCCTGTTGCGGAATTCAATTTGAACGACGAGGAACGAATGAGCAATGAGAAACCAGCGACGCTCAAGCCGGGGGACGGCGCCGACCGCACGCTGGACGTGCTGCGCTTCGAGCGCGACGCGTTGCGCGCGATCTTTGCGCCCAAGAGCGTCGCCGTGGTCGGCGCGACCGAAAAGGAAGGCGGGGTCGGGCGTACCGTGCTGTGGAATCTGATCAGCAACCCCTTCGGCGGCGCCGTCTATCCGATCAACAAGCGCCACAAGCAGGTGCTCGGCATCAAGGCTTATTCGAGCATAGCCCAGGTGCCCGAACCGGTCGACCTGGCGGTAATCGTCACGCCGGCGCCGACGGTGCCGGGCGTCGTCAGCGAGTGCGTCGCAGCCGGCGTGAAAGGCGCGATCATCATCTCCGCGGGGTTCAAGGAGGCGGGCGCCGCCGGCGTCGAGCTGGAACGCAAAATCGCGGAGATCGCGCACGGCAAGCTGCGCCTGATCGGCCCGAATTGCCTGGGCGTGATGCGCCCCAGGACCCACCTGAACGCAACCTTTGCGAGCGCCATGGCGCGCCCGGGCACGGTCGGATTCATCAGCCAGAGCGGCGCGCTGCTGACCGCGGTGCTCGACTGGAGTTTCCGCGAGAACGTCGGCTTCAGCGCCTGCGTCTCCGTCGGCTCGATGCTCGACGTCGATTGGGGCGATCTGATCAACTTTCTCGGCGACGATCCGCACACCCACAGCATCATGATCTACATGGAGTCGATCGGAAATGCGCGCTCGTTCATCTCCGCCGCGCGCGAAGTCGCGCTGACCAAGCCGATCATCGTGATCAAGGCGGGGCGCACCGCGGCAGCGGCGAAGGCGGCGGCCTCGCATACCGGGGCGCTAGCCGGCAGCGACGACGTGCTCGACGCGGTGTTCCGGCGCTGCGGGGTGCTGCGCGTGAACTCCATAGCCGACCTGTTTCACATGGCCGAGGTTCTGGCCAAGCAGCCGCGCCCCTCGGGCCCGCGCCTCACCATAGTCACCAACGCCGGCGGTCCCGGCGTGCTCGCCACCGATACCCTGATCGCGCTGGGGGGCGAACTGGCGGAGTTATCCGCCGAATCGATAGCCGCGCTGAACCAGGTGCTGCCGCCGCACTGGAGCCACGGCAATCCGATCGACATCCTCGGCGACGCCGATCCGCAGCGCTACGCGCAGGCGTTGGAGATAGCGAGCAAGGATCCGAACAGCGACGGGCTGCTGGTGGCGCTCACGCCGCAGGCGATGACCGATCCCACCGAGACGGCGCGGCGCCTTAGCGCCTTCGCCGTGACGCGCGGCAAGCCGGTGCTGGCCAGCTGGATGGGGGGCAAGGACATCGTCGCGGGCGAGGCGATACTGAACCAGGCGAACATCCCGACCTTCGGCTACCCCGACACCGCGGCGCGCATTTTCACGCTGATGTGGCGCTATGCCTATAACCTGCGCGGCCTGTACGAAACGCCGACGCAGGCCGATCCCGCCAGCGCGGCCGCCCCGGACCGCGAGCGGGCCGAGCAGTTCCTGCGCAACGCGCGCGCTTCGGGCCGCACCTTGCTCTCCGAATTCGAGTCCAAGCAGGTGCTCGCGGCCTACGGCATCCCCACCGTGACCACGCGCATCGCCACCAGCGTAGACGATGCGGTGCACAGCGCCGCGGCCATCGGCTATCCGGTCGTGCTCAAGCTGCACTCGCATACCATCACCCACAAGACCGACGTAGGCGGGGTGCAGCTGAACCTGGCCGACGCCGATGCGGTGCGGCGCGCCTACCGCGCGATCGAATCAGCCGCGCTAGCCGCGCCCGAACCGCCCCCCGAAGGCGGCGCGCACTTTCTCGGCGTGGCGGTGCAGCCCATGGTCAAGCTGGAGGGCTACGAGCTGATCGTCGGCAGCAGCATAGACCCCCAATTCGGCCCGGTGCTGTTGTTCGGCGCGGGCGGGCAGCTGGTGGAGATCTTCCGCGACCGCGCGCTCGCGCTGCCGCCGCTCAACAGCACGCTGGCGCGGCGCATGATGGAACAGACGACGATGCACAAGGCCTTGCTGGGGGTGCGCGGACGCGAGCCCGTCGACCTCGACGCGCTGGCGCAACTGATGGTGCGTTTCAGCCAGCTGGTGGTGGAGCAGCGCTGGATCAAGGAGATCGACATCAACCCGCTGCTCGCTGCGCCGGGGCGCGCAGGCATCATCGCGCTCGACGCGCGCATCGTCCTGCACGGCGCGGACGTCGCCGAGGAGCAGCTGCCCCGGCTCGCCATCCGCCCCTATCCGGCGCAATACGCGTCGCCATGGACGTCGAAGTCCGGCATGGCGGTCACGATACGTCCGATACGCCCGGAAGACGAGCCGCTGATGGTAAAATTCCACGCGACCCTGTCGGAAGAAAGCGTGTACATGCGCTACTTTCATTTCATCCAGTACAACCAGCGCGTGGCGCACGAGCGCCTGACGCGCCTGTGCTTCATCGACTACGACCGCGAGATGGCGCTGGTGGTCGAGCGCAAGGATCCCGCGACCGGCGAGAACGCCATACTTGCCATAGGGCGCCTGAGCAAGGTGCACCAGTCCTCCGAGGCCGAGTTCGCGATCCTCGTGAGCGACGCCTGGCAGGGACACGGGCTCGGCGTGGAACTGCTGCGCCGCCTGGTGCAGATCGGGCGCGACGAAAAGCTGCAGCGCATCGTCGCAACCATCCTGTCCGAAAACATCGCCATGCAGCATGTGTCGCGCAAAATCGGTTTCAAGCTGCAGCGGGTCGAGTCGGAGTTTCAGGCGGAGCTGGATCTGACCGGGGCCTGAGGCGGATCATGGACTCCAGATTGAACGAACTCGAGGCCAAGATCAGCCTCGCCGAGGACCTGCTCGAAGCCTTGAACCGTACGGTGTTCCGCCAGCAGCAGCAGATCGACCGCTTGCAGCAGGATATCCGCGCCTTGCGCCTGCAGCTGCTGGACGCGGCGCCGCGCGAGGCGGGCAGCCCGGACAACGACATTCCGCCGCACTACTAGTGCGACTGAGGAGGAGAACAGGATGGATATCGCATTCTGGTCCGCGACCAAGCTGGCTCGCGCCTTGCGGGCCAAGAAGATCGGCGCGCTGGAGCTGCTCGATCTCTACGCCGCGCGCATCGCGCGCCATGACCGCGAACTGAATTCACTCTGCCTGCTCGATCTTGACGCGGCGCGCAAGCGCGCGCGCGCGCTGGATCGCGCGGCAGGCCGGGCGGGCGCGAAGCCCGGCGCGCTCGCCGGCTTGCCGATGACGGTCAAGGAATCCTTCGACCTCGCCGGCCATCCCACGACCTGGGGCCTGCCCGAGTACAAGCACAAGCGCGCAGCGGGCAACGCGCTGGCGGTAGAGCGCTTTGTGCGCGCAGGTGCGAACGTGTTCGGCAAATCGAACGTGCCCGTGCTGCTGGCGGACTGGGAAACCGATAACCCGGTGTATGGCAGGACGGTGAATCCTTGGGATCACACACGCACGCCGGGCGGCTCCTCCGGTGGCGCGGCCGCCGCGCTCGCGGCCGGGCTAACCGGTTTGGAGGCCGGAAGCGATATCGGTGGTTCGATCCGCAATCCGGCGAACTACTGCGGCGTGTACGGCCACAAGCCTACCTGGGGGATCTGCTCGATGCTCGGCCATGCGCTGCCGGACAGCGTGCATCCCGCGGACATTGCGGCCATTGGCCCGCTCGCGCGCAGCGCTATTGATCTGGAACTGGCGCTTTCGATCATGGCCGGTCCCGACGCGATCGACGGTGCCGGCTGGAAGCCCGGCCTGCCCAAGCCCGCGTTCCGGACCTTGCGCGGCCTGCGCGTTGCGGTGCTCGCCACGCATCCGACTGCGGAAGCCGACGCCACGGTGCAAGCCGCGATTGCCGGGCTGGCACGGTTCCTGTCGCGGCAGGGCGCCAAAGTGTCTGAACGCGCGCTTCCGGCTTTTGATCTGGGCGAAGCACACCGCGTGTTCATCCAGCTATTGCGCGGCGCGACCTCGTCGCGGCAGACCGACGACTACGTCGCGCAGATGCAGGCGGCAAAAGCACGGCTGGACCCGGCCGATGACTCCTATTATGCGCAGATGGTGCGCGCCAACACGCAGACGCACCGCGAGTGGCTGCTGGCCTCCAACCGCAGACACCAGATGCGCCTCAAGTGGGCGGAGTTCTTTCGCGACTGGGACGTGCTGCTGTGCCCGAACGCGGCGAGCGCGGCGTTTCCGCATTCGCAGCCGGGCGAACGCTGGGAGCGCATGATCAGCGTAAACGGCAAACCGCAGCCGGCGACCACGCAGATGTGGTGGGCGGGCATCGCCGGCATGTGCTATTTGCCCGGCACGGCGCTGCCGATCGGCGTCTCGCCCGAGGGCCTGCCTATCGGCGCGCAGCTCGTGGGTCCGCAATACGGCGATCTGAGTACCATACGCATCGCACAGATGATCGAGCGCGAGTACTACGCGTTTGTGCCGCCGCCGCGCTACGAATAGCGCCGCGGCGCATTGGCGCCGTATTCGAAACCCGTTGCCGCGGTGTTTGCCTCTACTGTTTTTCGGGCGTACGATCTTTTCCCTTGCCTTGTCAGTTTGAAGCGATCTCATGTACCGCCGCGCGCGTCAGATCACCGCAGTCATAATCGGCTGTGCAGCGCTCTACTCGGCTGAAGGAGCGGCGGCGCTTACCTACTACTTCAACTGGCATTGCACCTGCTGTCTCACACTCGGCAGCGGCAGCAATGGCAGGGAAGGCCCGTTCCGCTCGCCTTCCGTTTGCGAAAGTGCACGCGCCTCGATGGGCGCAAGCTTGAATCAGCGCGGTTGCGGGCCCAATTGCTACTACCCGCAACTTTGCCTATCCGAGGGCACTGTCGATGCGCCACCTGTCGTGCGTCCGTCTCCCGTGCTTCCGCCGCCCTCGACGCAAGCTTTCCCGGCGCCGAGCTACGTCGTCAGCGGCAGGCGTCGCGCGCACGAGGCGCAGTGGGAGCGCCAGGAATCGGAGCGCGCGGCGCAAGTGCGCGACGGCAAGGCAACTCCCCCGGCCCCCTCCGGGGATCTGGCCCCGCGATGGCGCAATGCCGTTAGCTGGTACGAAGTGCGTGGGTCGGCACAGGCGCTGGAAATCGTACTCGTCGAGACCTGCGCGATGGCCGATTGCAGCCGCAAGACCTTTCCCAACCGGCCGGTGTTTCGCGGACGGGTGGAAGGCGACTGGCTGCTTGGAGTCGTACTCATCCGCGCAGCGATCGAGTCGCGGCAAGATGAGACGCCCTGCCCGAGTCTCGCCGGCGAATTTCCAGTCAAAGGGAGAATCTCTGGCGACCACCGATGGATAAGTTGGAAACCGGCCGAGTTCCCAACGCGACTAGGGTGCAGCGCCTCTACGCTTTCGCTCGGCACCTGGAGGCGCGAGCCGTAGCCTAGGGGTCGGGTTGAGGGTTTATTGGCTTAAGGCTCAACCCGACCCCGTTTTGCTGGAAGCCGAGCGCCGCGGCAAAGGCGAACGGGCGAAGCCCGAGTTCTTCGTAGAGGACTTTCCCGAACTCAGGCAGTAGCGGGGGGCAAGCAGAAATGACCCGGTAGGTGCGCCGGCTCAAACCCGAGCCCGTCATCGGGCGGACTGCACTTCGGCGGCGGTGTGCATGAGCAAGCTTGCGCCTGACTATCGCAAAATGGCTTGATCCCCCGCGAATGCAGGGGGCACCGGCCGCAAACCGCGTGTTGGGCGATCGACCCAGCTGTCTCCCACCATCCGGCGATACAGACCGATGTTGTTCATCCGTTCGTCTGCACAGCTGAAGCAAAAGTGGGGTATAAGTCGCCTGTGGCTTTAGACATGAATGCAGCCGGTCAGGACGCATCCACTTCCCAGCTCAATACCGTCTTTATCGGGCTGATCTCTTTTTGGTCCGCCGTCATTGTCGGATTTGCTGCGTGGAGCTACTGGCAATTGTACACGGCGACTGTCGAGATAGCGCGCGCCTCAGCCTACGAAAGTTTGAGCAAGGACCTGGTCTATCGACGCTGGGCCACCCTGCACGGGGGGGTGTATGTGCCTGTCACTCCCGAGACGCCCCCCAATCCCGATTTGGCCGATGTTCCGGAACGCGACATCAGCACGCCCTCAGGCAAGAAACTGACCTTGATCAATCCGGCCTACATGACGCGCCAAGTGCATCAACTCGCGAAAAAAGACTTTGGTTCGAGGGGGCACATCACGAGCCTGAAACCGATCAGGCCGGAAAACGTCCCGGATGAGTGGGAAAAGCATGCGTTGCAGGCTTTCGAGCGCGGGGCGAAGGAAGTATCGTCGCTTGAGCCGATAGGGGACCAGACCTATATGCGCTTTATGCGCCCGCTCTTCGCCGAGGCGGGATGCTTGAAGTGCCACGCGAAGCAGGGCTACAAGATCGGCGACATCAGGGGCGGGCTCAGCGTATCCGTTCCATGGTCCGATTACCGCCAGGCGCTGCGCTCGGAGCTGCTCGTCCATGTCTTCGGCCTGGGCGGGATATGGGCGCTGGGGATCCTGGGGCTGCGCTTCGGCAGGAATCGGATTCAGGACAATATGCATGAGCGCAGACGGGCGTCGCAGGAGCTGCGCGAGAGCGAGGAAAGGCACCGGACCATCCTGCAGACGGCCATGGACGGATTCTGGCTGGCGGACACACAGGGGCGCCTGCTGGACGTCAATGAAGCCTACTGCCGCATGAGCGGCTATGGCAGGCAGGAGCTGCTCGCGATGCGCATTTCCGACCTGGAAGCTGCCGAATCGCCCGAGGACACGGCCGCTCACATGAAGAAGGTCATGGCGCACAGCGAGGATCGCTTCGAGTCCAGGCACCGCCGCAAGGACGGCAGCATATTTGACGTAACAGTTAGCGCCCAGTTCCAGGCGGTCGATGGCGGGCGGTTTGTGATTTTTCTGCAGGACTATACCGAGCGCAGGCGATCGGAGCAGGCGCTGCACGAATCGGAAGAGCAATTTCGCGGACTGGTCGAGCAGTCGATCGCCGGCATTTACATCATCCAGGATGGCAGGTTTAGCTACGCAAACCCGCGGTTTGCCGAAATCTGCGGTTATGCTTCGGCGGACGAGATCGTCGGCCGCGACGCGCTCTCGATGGTCGTGGACAAAGACCGCGGCCCTGCCGAGGAATACGTACGCCGGCTGCTCGCAGGCGAGTTGCGCAGCATCCCCTATACCTTCAGCGTGCTGCGCAAGGACGGCAACACGATCGAAGTCGGAGCGCATGCGGCATGCGCGAACTACAAAGGGAGGCCCGCGGTCATCGGCCTGATCCAGGACATCTCGGAGAAGCGGCGCGCCGAGGAGAAGATCCAGAGCTACCTCGAACAACTCAAGACCGCGTTCATGCGCACCGTTGAGGTGGCGACGACCTTGAGCGAGATGCGCGACCCGTACACCGCCGGCCACGAGCGGCGCGTGGCGGAGATCGCGGTCGCCATCGGCGCTGAACTGGGATTCGACGTGCGCCGGCAGGAGGGTATGCGGGTCGCCGGCTACCTGCACGACATAGGCAAGATCACCATTCCGGCCGAGATCCTGTCCAAACCGGGCAAGCTCAGCGCAATCGAATACAGCCTGATTCAGGCACATGCCCAGGCGAGCCACGACGCGCTGAAAAACGTCCAGTTTCCCTGGCCGGTGGCCGAGGTCGCATTGCAGCATCACGAGCGCATGGACGGCAGCGGCTATCCGCAAGGCCTCAAAGGCGGGGCGATCATGCTGGAAGCGCGCATTGTCGCCGTGGCCGACGTGATCGAGGCGATGTCCTCGCACCGGCCCTATCGCCCGGGGCTGGGGATCGCGTCGGCGCTGGCGGAGATCGAGCGCGGGCGCGGCACTGCCTACGATCCGGCCGTTGCCGATGCTGCCCTGAAGCTCTTTCGGGAGAAGGGATACGCGATTCCCGCGTAGTCCGGGACGACCTGCCGGGTTCCGGATCTTTACTCTGTACGCTGTCTAACACCATGCACCTGCGCATTTCTTCCGGTCTCCTCTTGATTGCCGTATGTTTCGATGCGGCGGCGAGCGATCTTTATGTCGCGATCAACCGGTATCGCGCCGGTGAAAGCAATTGCGCCGTCGTGAAGCAATTGCCCTCGTTGAAGCCGCAGGCCGCGCTTGAGCGCGTCGCCAGAGATCTTGCCCGAGGAAATAACCTGGATCAGAGCCTGAAGTCGGCCAGGTACAGGGCGACACGTTCCAGCTTCCTCAGCATCAGGGGTGACGGGGTCGGCACGCAGGCGGAGGTGATGCTGGCGAATCGGAGCTACTGCCGGCAATTGCAGGATTTCGCGATGACAGAGGTCGGGATTTACCTGGACGCACGCCAGGTCTGGATCGTGATGGCGGCGCCGTTTGCGCCGTTGCCGGGGGTATCCGGGCAATCCGCCGGGCAGCGCGTGATCGACCTCGTCAACCAGGCTCGCGCCATGCCGCGCAACTGTGGCAGCAGGGCATTCAATGCCGCGCGACCGGTGCGTTGGAACGACGCGCTTGCCCAGGCCTCGCGCCTGCACTCCGAGGACATGGCGCGCTACAATTATTTCAGTCACACCGGCCACGACGGTTCCGATCCGGCGCAACGTGTCGAGCATGCGGGCTACAGGTACCGTATTACCGGCGAAAACATCGCCGGCGGGCAAATGAACCCAGAGGATGCGATGGCGGGCTGGGTAAAAAGCGCGGAGCATTGCGCCAACCTGATGAATCCGGACTTTACCGAAATGGGCGCTGCCGTCGCCGTCGATCCTGAAAGCGAGATGGGCGTGTACTGGACGCAGGTATTCGGTACGCCGCGATGATTCAATGCGCGATCGCCCCCAATCGGGGGCACACGTAGGTGAGTGCTGGGCTGTAGTCAAGAGGCGAATCGCCTACATTCCGCTTTGGCGCGGAGCGAGCGACTGCAACAGGTCTGGCCGGCCCGCTGCCCCGGGAAATCTGGGTGAGGGCAAACGGTTGCAGGCGCAACCGGTCGATTGCGCTTCCACCAATCTGTCTTGTCCGCCAGTGGATTGTTGTATCTGTCCCCAAAAGGAGCCACCGGGACCTCATCGTTAAGCAATTATGTGCGCTGCCGCACATACAATCGCAGCAATCGGGTGGAAACTACTAATCTACGAAACATAATGGTCATGTCTTGTGAAAAACACACGTCCGCCGCTTCCGAAGATGGCAACCACCACGGATGTTCCAGGCAAACGCGTGCCTGGAGCGCCGAGAGCGGCAATCGCCGGCAACGATCTCGATTGTGAATACGAAGAGTTTGAGATGCATGCGGCGGAGCTTGTCGTTGCCAACAGAGCACTGGCTTTTGAGAATGCGGAGAAGGAAAAGCGTGCCGCAGAGCTGCTCATTGCCAATGCGGAACTGGCCTTTCAAAATGCGGAGAAGGAAAAGCGTGCGGCAGAGTTGGTCCTTGCCAATACGGAACTGGCTTTTCAAAACGCAGAGAAGGAAAAGCGTGCCGCAGAACTGGTCATAGCCAACAGGGAACTTGCTTTTCAGAATGCAGAGAAGGAAAAGCGTGCAGCAGAGCTGGCCGTCGCCAACAAAGAACTTATTGTTCAAAACGAAGAAAAGGAACGGCGTGCAGCAGAGCTGGTCGTTGCCAACAAGGAACTGGCCTATCAAAATGCGGAGAAGGAAAAGCGTGCGGCAGAGTTGGCCATAGCCAATATTGAACTTGCGTTTCAGAATGCAGAGAAAGGAAAGCGTACGGCGGAGCTAGTAGCCGCCAATGAAGCCCTGCACGGTGCGTTGATGAACACGGTACGGGTTGCGATGATACTGAGTGAGCTGCGCGACCCGTACACAGCCGGACATGAACGACGCGTCGCAGAAGTAGCAGTGGCCATCGGTGCCGAACTTGGCTTCGACAAGAGCCGCCTGGAAGGCTTGCGTGTAGCGGGCTATCTGCACGACGTCGGCAAAATGATAATCCCTGCGGAAATTCTGTCCAAACCCGGAGGACTGAGCGCGATTGAATACAGCCTGATCAAGCAGCATGCGCAAGCGGGTCATGACGTACTCAAGGTGGTGGACTTCCCCTGGCCCATCGCGGGAATCGCCTTGCAGCATCACGAACGCATGGATGGAAGCGGTTATCCGCAAGGGCTCAAAGGCGATGGCATCCTGATCGAGGCCCGGATTCTTGCTGTAGCCGATACCATAGAGGCGATGTCGTCACATCGACCCTATCGAGCGGCGCTGGGCATTGCTGCGGCGCTGGCTGAAATCGAGCGTGGCCGCGCCATCACCTACGACGCGACAGTAGTGGATGTCTGTCTGCAATTGTTCAGGGAAAACGGCTACAGGATTCCGGAGTAGGTACATCAGAGGGGCCGCGGGTGCGAAAAACCGAATGGCGGCAGCCGGTCATGCGCGGCCCGCCAGGCAGGAATGCGCCAAGGACCGCCGCCGCGGGCGGGTTCAGGTCGGGAGCCGCAATTAGGCTGCGCCGGTTGCAGCCGTCAAAACTTGCCCTTCGGCCTTGTGAAACCGAATCGTGTTTCGTCCGGCATCCTTAGCCCGGTACATGGCAGAATCCGCCCGCTGCAGAACTTCGGCCTGACTGGCTTCCTGGTTCAGGAACATCACTACGCCGATGCTGGCAGAGCAGTGATGCTCAATCAAGCGTTCATCCTGGCCTTTTTTGTGCAGTGCCAGAATATAAGGCTCAGCCAAGGAGCTGCGAATCTTCTCTGCTATCGATTGAGCATGCATACGGGATGCACCCATATCGGAATTCAACTCAGCCAACAACACGACGAATTCATCACCGCCGAAGCGTGACACGGTGTCAACTTCGCGCACGCAGCTTTTGAGACGCACGGCCGCCTCGAGCAGCAACAGATCACCGGCCTCATGCCCATGGGCGTCATTCAGATCTTTGAACTCATCCAGATCGAGGAACATCACGGCGCCATGGCAGGCGCTGCGCTTGCTGGCAGCCATGGCTTGAGTCAAACGATCAACCAGCAACCTGCGGTTGGGCAAATTGGTGAGGGGGTCGTGAAACGCGTGTTGACGCACTTGGTCTTGCAGACGTTTGCGCTCCGAAATTTCCCGGGTGATGCCGTGATACCCGATAATCGCACCCTGCGCATTGCGCTCAGGCTTGGACAGGACCTCACCCCATAGCACTCTGCCGTCCTTGCATCTGTGCTCTACCTCAAAGATCAGGAATCCACCCTGGGTAGCCGGCAGTTCAGATGTCGCGCCCTGCTGCATGATTTTCTTGACGGTTGCAACGCCCTCGTCGGTGAATAGTTCAAAGACATGGTGGCCCAGTACCTCTTCCGCCTTGTAACCCCGTAGTCGCTCGTCCGCCGGGCTGATATAGGTGATGCAAAGATTGCGGTCGGCCTTCCACAGGACATCCAGGGTGTCTTCTGTCAGGAGGCGATAGAGCGTCTGGCTTTCATTGAGCGCCGTGGTGCGCGCTTCGACCAACGCCTCTAGCGCGCTGTTGCGCTCGAGCAGGCCTTTGAGTGGATAAACCTCGCCGTCCTGCACCAGGTGGTAAGGAATCGAGATGCCGCTATGTACAATTTTCCAATCACCTCCTTCCAGGCGAAAAATCAGGACCAATCGAGCTACCTCCCGCGACAGAATATGATCCGGCAGGGGCAGGTGAATGTGAAAGAAGGCGGTGACGACCACCACGCTGTCGTCTATGTCCTGCATCGAGAGATCCAGTAGCTCGATGCGGATGCGGCCCTGGACCTGGGAGAAATCCTGCCGGGTGATTTTCACCCACTCGTCCCGGTCCTTGATCAGGCGATTGCCTCCCCCCGTGTAGCCGCTGAAATCATCACTGAAGCGGCTCGTCAGACGGTCATCACGCGAGGCGTACATCTCGATGTATTCGTCGAACAAGGAACGAATCTGGCGCTGACGATCCAGGTGCATGGCGCTGGCAATCATAAGTGTGCGGGTTCATTTTCAAGGCAGCCGGACCCATTTTGGTCGAATCGGCCTTGGTCAATTCTGCTGCGTGCAGTGGATCGTACGGAGACTAACATGCGCATTCGCTCACCGCACCCGCATTGCACGTGCGCGCCATTGAAAGCGCGACGCGTGGTGTCGCGCTGCCCCGATTGCCTCAATGACTTTGCCCGCCGATCCTCAGCCCGTCATCGCCATCCACGGCAGGCCGACCAGCAGAAAGACCGCAATGTACAGCACGCCGAAGATCGCCCCCAGGCGCCAGTAGTCCGATGCCGGGAGGAAGCCCGAGCCGTAATACACGGGGCTGGGCCCGGTCGCGTACGGCGTCAGTATGCCCATCAGCCCGAGCGTCAAGCCGAGCGAGAGCGCGAACTGCGGCATGTTCATGCCGGGGATGGTGGAACCCACCGCCAGTAGCACCGGCAGCATTGCCGTGGTATGCGCGGTAATGCTGGCGAACATGTAGTGGGTGAAGAAGAACACCAGGATCAGCGCGACCATCGCCATCACGGGCGAGAAACCGTCCAGGTGCGTGGCGACGGCGGTGGCGAACCATTTCACGAAGCCGACGCGGCTCAGGCCGTCTGCCAATGCGACCAGGGTCGCGAACCACGCCAGCGTATTCCACGCCGACTTGTTCGCGAGCATGTCGTCCCAGCGGAAGATCGAGGTCAGCAGCATCAGCGAAACCACGACCAGGGCCGCGGTGGTGGCGTTGATCGCGGCGCCGCCGAAAACCCACATCGCCAGGGCCAGCACGACCAGGGCCGCGAGCAGGTATTCGCGCCCGCTCATTCCGCCCATCTTGTCGAGTTCCCCGGCTGCCCATCGAGGAACTTCGTCGCCCGACTTTACTTCCGGCGGATACAACCAATAGGTCAGGAGCGGTACCAGGATCAGCAGGATAAGCGCCACGGGCAGGAAGGCGACGAACCACTGTGTCCAGCCCAGGTCGAGCTTGGCCGTCTTCTTCACCATTTCCAGCGCCAGCAGATTGGGTGCCATGGCGGTGAGGAACATCGAACTGGTGACGCAGGTGCCGGCGATGGCCACCCACATCAAATACGAACCCATGCGGCGCGCCGACGGGTCGTTCGGCTTGGAGTCATACAGCGCGGGCAGATTGCGTATCACCGGATAGATGGTGCCGCCGCTGCGCGCGGTGTTGGACGGGGTGAACGGCGCGAGCACGGTATCGGCCAGCACCACTGCGTAGCCCAGCGTCAGCGTGCGCCGCCCCATCAGCCGCACCAGCTGCAGCGCGATCCGGCGGCCCAGCCCGGTCTTCTCGTAGCCCATTGCGAACATGAACGCGCCGAAGATCAGCCATACGGTGCTGTTGGCGAATCCCGACAGGGCCCAGGCCAGAGCCGCATTCGGCACCTTGAACCCGGGTTTCGCGAGTTCCTGCGGCGCGTACAGCACCCAGGGCGCCAGCGCCGCGACCAGGGTCACGCCGATGAGGCCGATGGCGCCTCCGGGGAGCGGCTCCAGCATCAGGCCCAGCACAACTCCGGCGAAAATCGCGAAGAAATACCATGCGTGCTGGGGCAGGCCCTCCGGCGACGGAAACAAGGCCAGTGCCGCCGTGAGCGCGACGGGCGCCAGCGCGCGCCAGGGAAAGGAATGATGGGGAATGGGTTCGGACAGGACCGTCCCGGGCCCCGTATCGTGCGTAAGGGTGGACATGCCGGATATCCTTTTTATTGGAAAACCGCGGGCAACGCGGCTGTGCAAATCCATTCTCTGCCTGCCGCGGCATCGCATCGTGACAATAATCAAGGCTGGCTGCGGTTGTCGGGAGTCCGCGCCCGCTAGCTTTCGTCCCCGCCCCGGTTCTCGTGCTGCGCCAGCTGCGGATACTCGGCCGCCACTACCGGACCGTCCTTGCGCCAGGCGTGGCAGCCGTCGACGAAGGCCAGCGTGCGCGCATCGGGCCACAGGCGCGGATCTTCGCCATGGCGTTTCTGCCGCGCCAGGCGGTCGGGAAAGGACGCCTGCATATAGGTATTGCCCACCTGGCCGAGCAGGTCGCTCAGGTGGGTGCAGCCCTGCGTGCCGCCCAGGAGCCGGCGCACGGCGCTGTTGAAGCCGGGGCCTATGCGCAGTCCGACGAGTTTGCGGTACGCGGCGGAAATGTCGGTGCATACGGGCCAGGGCGCGGCCAGCGTCGTCGCCGCGACCTCGCGAATCTCGCAGTCGTCGTCGATGACGAGCGTGAGCGAAAAATGATGGATCAGTTCGCCCGGCGCAACCGCGGGGCGCGAATTGAACGGCACCGCCTGCGCTTTTTCGTCGGCAACGCTGGCCTCGATCTGCCACAAACCGTCTTTGCGCCTGTAGCCGCGGCAGGTGATCTGCCGGGTATGCACCAGTTCCTTGCCTAGTTCCTGTTCGATCGACATTGCATCGTCCTCGCAAACGTACCTGCCGCGGATGATACCGCCGAAACCCCGCGGGGCCGGAATCGGATGTGGCGGCGGGCGCTGAGGCGTGCCTCGACCCTGGCGGCAGCGCGATCTCGCCCGGATCCGGGTCGCGCCGCTGATCGAGCGCGAGTACTGCGCCATCGTGCCTGCGCCGGCTAGGCAGTGCTATCATCGCCCGGTGCACTCTTGCGCAAGTCGCACCCGCCGGCGATGCGCCGCAGGAATCCGCATGCAGCTTACGGGGATAGCAGACCAGTGCCGCTGACCGCCTTAAAGAGAATACGCCACCACTGGTTTTCGCCGCAGCTGTGGCTGCGCCGCCTGGTGCTCTGGGGTGGGGCGATATGCGTGGGTTCCATCGCCATATTGTTCGCCATGGGCGCCGAACAGGCGAATATCCTGTTGCACCGGATGGTCAGCTATTCGCCCTACCTTCCCCTGGTCATCACCCCGGCCGGCCTCGCGCTGGCGGTGTATGTGACCCGGCGCATTTTTCCGGGCGCCGAAGGCAGCGGCATCCCCCAGGTCATCGCCGCCCTGCAGACCCAGGACGATAAGCTGCGCAGCTCCGTGCTGTCGCTCAAGGTCGCGGCCGGCAAGATCGTCGTGACCATGTTCGGTCTGGTAGTGGGCGCCGCCATCGGGCGTGAAGGGCCGACGGTTCAGATCGGGGCTTCGATCATGCATGCCCTCGGAAGGTTCGTGCGCTTTTCGCGCCAGGAGACGGAGCGGGGCCTGATACTGGCCGGAGGCGCGGCCGGAGTGGCGGCCGCGTTCAACACGCCCCTGGCGGGGATCGTGTTCGCCATCGAGGAAATGAGCCGATCATTCGAGGAACGCACCAGCGGCACCATCCTCACGGCGGTGATCATCGCCGGTATCACTTCGCTCGCGGTGCTGGGCGACTATCCGTATTTCGGCTATACCTCCGCGGTACTGCCGCTGGACATTGCGTGGATCGCCGTCATCGTCTGCGGTGCGGGCGGCGGGCTGGCCGGCGGCATATTCAGCCGCATGGTCATCGCGTCCTCGCACGGCTTGCCCGGAAAGGCAGGTCTGCTCCAGCGCAAGCGCCCGGTGCTGTTCGCCGCCGCCTGCGGCCTCGTCCTGGCCGTGCTGGGGCTGTTGTCCGCGAGCACCACTTACGGCACCGGCTATCACGAGGCGCGCAGCGTGCTCGAGGGCAACGGTCAGGTGCCGGCCATGTACGGGGTGCTGAAGTTGCTCGCGACCGCGGTGTCCTACGCGAGCGGCATACCGGGCGGCCTGTTTTCGCCTTCGCTTGCGGTGGGCGCCGGCTTCGGGCTCAACATCTCCGAGATCATGCCCTATGCACCGGCAGGCGCCGTGGTGCTGCTCGGAATGGCCGGCTATTTCGCCGGCGTGGTGCAGGCACCGATCACCAGTTTCGTGATCGTCATCGAAATGACCGACAATCACCAGCTCGCATTGCCGCTGATGGCGACCGCTCTGCTCGCTTCGGGCACTTCGCGCCTGATCTGCCCGTCGCCGATATACAAGGCCTTGTCCGAGGGTTTTCTCGCGCGCAGCAAAGTCGGCAGGGTGGGCGAAGCGCCGGCGAAGGGGCAGGGTGCCAAGGCGGGGGAACCGCCGGCGGTGGCGCCGGGCAGCTGATACCGGCATCGACAGCGGAAGCCTCGAGCGCAAGGCCCTGGGCGCAATCGAAAACTCGTTGCGGAGCGATCCTGTGCCTAGCGCTTGGCCGGCACGACCTTGACCGCGATCTCCTGCAGCTTTTTCGGCTGGATGATGTGGCCGTCGAGGCCGGCTTCTTTCAGCGTGCCGCCGTAGGCTACGCTCAGCAGCTGGCTGTAGTAGACCACCGGCATGTCGAGCTTGGTGCCCTGCTTTCTGTTGATCTCGGACTGGTAGACCTCGACATTGGCCTGGCACAAGGGGCAGGGGGTGCAGATCACGTCCGCACCGTGGTCGTAGGCGGACTCGACGATCATCTTGATCTGCTTTTCCGCCTTTTCCGGCTCGCAGAACGCGAGCGAGCCGCCGCAGCAGCTGACCTTCTCTTCGTACTTGGCAATGGACTCGCCGCCCACGGTATCGATCAGCTTGTCCAGGTACATCGGGTTCTCGAAGGACTCGCCGGCGATGCCGAAAGGCCGGTTGGTCTGGCAGCCGACGTAGCCCGCCACCTTGACGCCCTCTAGCGGCTTCACCACCGGCTTGCCCAACTCCTCGTAGCCCAGGTCTTCGACCAGCACTTCGACCATGTGGCGGATCTCGGTGCCGGGCTTGTACTCGAGGCCCGCTTCCTTCAGCGCTTCGTTGGTATCGGCCATCAACTCGCTCGACGCATCGAGCTTTTCGATGGTTTCGCGTCCGCCCAGCCAGCAGGCGGCGCAGGTGGCGACGATGTCCTGGCCTGGCAGGTGCTTGTCGGACAGCGCGAAATTGCGCGCCGAGAGCACGTGGCGCGCGAGCTCGCTCGATCCGGCGTAGCTGATCGAGGCGCCGCAGCAGTTCCAGTCCGGGATCTGCGTCATCTTGACGTCGAGCTTCTCGCACATCGATTCGACCGACACCAGGTAGTTGGCGGCGGAGCCGCGCAGCTGGGAGGAGCAGCCCGGGTAAAACGCGTATTCTCTTTTTGCCATCGTCCTATCCTTAAAGCTTATTTCGACACGAGGGGATAACTCCCCTCGTGCTCCCCTAAATCGGGGGCCCTCGGTAATTCTGAGGGCCTCTTGAACTAGGTGCTGTAACCGCGCGGCTGGACCGCGTAGCCGCGCCGCCGGGCTTCGATCTCGTCGGCTTTTTTCAGCGCGCGCCGCAAACCGTCCTTGTCCTTGCAGCCATGGTTCACGAACAGTTCCATCGGGTTCAGGCGCTTTGCGAAGAACAGTCCGCGCCCGATGTTGCGCAGCGTCCACATCTTCTTGATGCCGGAGACGAAGCCTTCCCTGAAGTAGACGCTGATGGTCATCCTGAGTTCGTTGACGCGCCCGGTCCTGGTGCAGTTGTCCCAGAAGATCAGCGAGAAGTCGCGCGTCGGCTGATTCTTCGGCGCAAGGTTCAGGCGGTGCGCGTAGCTCGCGAGGCCGTGCATGATGTGGGTGATCGGCAGCTTGCGCGGACAGCGCACCATGCAGTTGTAGCAGGAGGTGCACAGCCACATCGAGTGCGAACTCAGGACTTCCTCGCGCTTTCCGGCGCGGATCATCATGAATATTTTCTGCGGCGTGTGCTCCCAGTCCGGGCCGAAGGTGCAGGAGCCGGCGCATACGCCGCACTGCATGCACATTTTCACCCAGTGGCCGTCATCGACCTTCTCCTCGACTTCGTGGAGGAAGTTGTTGCGGTACTTTTCTAGCATCTGCTGGTTCATGTCGCCCATGGCTATGCGAATCCTTTCAACGGGCTCATGCCGATCTCGTTTATCTTCGCTGCGTAGTCGTTGATGAGTTGCGGCACGCGCCCCATGTCGGTGATCGCGACCTCGTGGCTGATCACGCGGTCCACCTCGAGCGAGAGCTGCTTCAGCGTATCGTCGATCTTGCTCATGCGCACGCTCGCGAGTTCCGAGCCCTTGACGAAGTGGCACTGGTAGTCGTCGCCGTGCTTGCAGCCGAGCATCATGATGCCGTCGAAGCCGGCGCTCAGCGCGTCGGTGATCCAGATGGTGTTGACCGAGCCCAGGCAGCGCACCGGGATCACGCGTACGAAGGCGCTGTAGCAGTTCTTCTGCATGCCCGCCATGTCGATCGCGGGATAGGCGTCGTTCTCGCAGGCGAGCACCAGGATGCGCGGCTTCTCGGAGAACTCGTCGGGCACGTCCACCGCCTTGATCTGCGCGCCGACTGTGTCGCAGGAATAGTTCTCGAAGGAAATCACCCGCACCGGGCAGGCGCCCATGCAGGTGCCGCAGCGCCGGCAGCGGCTTTCGTTGAACACCGGATAGGTCTTTTCGTCCTCGTCGATGGCGCCGAACGGGCATTCCACGGTGCAGCGCTTGCACTGGGTGCAGCCGTCGAGCTGCACGATCGGGTAGGAGAGGTCTCCCGAGCGCGGGTGCGCGGCACGGCCGAGTTCGGCGTTCTCCATCGCCTGGATCGCCTTCAAAGTCGCGCCGGTGGCATCCTCGCTCGCCTGGGCCATGTCCATCGGGCGGCGCACCGGGCCGGCCGAGTAGATGCCGGTGCGGCGCGTTTCGTAGGGGAAGCAGATGAAATGCGAGTCGGTGAAGCCGTGCGCAAGCTGCGGCATGTCCTTGCCCTGACGGTAGGCGAGGTTGAGGATGGAGACGGGTTTCACCTCCATCTTCTCCGTTTCTTCGGCGGGGATGTCGATGTTCACGCCGGAGTTCGGCACCTGCCCGGTGGCGAGGACCACCAGGTCGGCCGCGGCGAGCGCATCCTCGTCGAGTATCAGGTCGCGGAACCTGACTTCGCAGGCATCGCCCCTGGCTTCGACCGAGGTCACCTTGCCCTTGGTGAAGGTCACGCCTTTGTTCTGCGCGCTGCGGTAGAAGTCCTCGCCGTTGCCCGGCACGCGCAGGTCGTCGTAGATGATCGCCGTGTCCACTGCGGGGTAGACATCCTTGAAATACATGGCCTGCTTGATGCTCGCGCCGCAGCAAAAACCCGAGCAGTAGGAAAGGTGTTTCCCGGTTTCGTCGCGCTGGCCGGCGCACTGCACGAACACCACGGATTTCACCTCGCCGCCATCCGAAGGCCGGCGTATCGGCTGCCCCTTGCCGGCCGCTTCCTTCGCCAGGCGTTCGAGTGTTGCCTGATCGATCACGTTCGGACTCTTGCCGCCGCCCAGTTCGGGCAGCTTGGCGATGTCGTAGGTGGAAAAGCCGGTCGCCTGGATGATGGCGCCGATCTCCTCGGTCAGCGACGCACCGCTTTCCACGCTGATCTCGACCTTGAACTGCCCAGGCGCGCCGTCGGTCTTCGCGATGACGGCGTTGGTGATGACCTTGATATTGGCGTCGCCGCTGACTTCCCTGATGAGTTCGTCCATGCCGGTATCCTGCGGTTCCGCGTAGGGCTCGCGAAACGGCATGCGCCGGTATATTTCGGCCGCCCAGCCGCCGAGCCTGGCGGATTTTTCCACCAGCACCACCTGATAGCCGGTCCTGGATGCTTCCAGTGCCGCGGTGAGACCGGAGATGCCGCCGCCCACCACCAGCAGGCGCTTGGCGTGTCCGGTTTGCGGATTGCCTTGCGCCAATTTCATTTTCTTCAGTTCGCCGCAGCCCATGCGCAGATAGTCGTCGGCCATCTCCTGCGTCGTTTCCCGCGCCTCCTCGGTATCCGGCCGGGCCCAGATCACGCCTTCGCGGATGTTGGCGCGCGCCAGGGCAATGCCGGGAAAATCGAAGGCCTCGGTCTTGGCGCGGCGTGAACACGCGGCGATCACCACATGCGTGACGCCTTCCTTGTCGATGTCCTCGCGTATCGATTGCACGCCCGCCGCGCTGCACAGGAAATCGTGCTCGCGCGCGAGATGCATCTTGCCTTCCTTGGTCGCGACCTTCGCCATTTGCGCGGTATCGACGCGCTCGCCGATGCCGCAGCCCTTGCAGACGTAGGCGGCTGTTTTTATGTCGGCCATTTGTGCTATGCCTCTGCTCTAGCTGTTTTGTTGATCACTTGAATCGCCCGCAGCGCCGCGGCGGTGGAGCTTTGCACCGCGCGGTTGACGTCGAGCGCGTTGGTGGCGCAGCCCGCGCCGAACAGCCCCGATTCCGCGGCCGACGATTCGATGAAGCCGCTCGAATCGGCGATGACCTCGGCCGGAATGTCCGCACCGGCGACGCTGGGCTGCATGCCGATCGCGAGCACCGCCATGTCGTGCGCGTTGGCGTAACGGTGATAGCCCTCGGTGTCGACGCCGTGCAGGATCACGTCGCCGGATTTGTCCTGGGTGACTTTCGCCACCTTGGACTTGAGGAAAGTGACCGTCGGATCCTTGCGCACCTTCTGGTAGAAGTCCTCGAAGCGGTCGATGGCGCGAATGTCGATGTAGTAGACGGTCGATCTGCCATCCGCTCCCCAGGCTTCCTTCACGTACTGGGTATGCTTCAGCGAGGCCATGCAGCAGATGCGCGAACAATGGCGCAGATGGTTTTCGTCGCGCGAACCGGCGCACTGGATGAAGGCGATGTTCTTCGCCTCCTTGCCGTCAGAGGGGCGCAGGATCCTGCCGCCGGTCGGGCCGTGCGGATCGGCCAGGCGCTCGAACTCGAGCGAAGTGATCACGTTGGTGAAACGGTCGTAGCCGTAGGGCTGGATTTTCGCCGCATCGTAGGGCTGCCAGCCGGTGGCCCAGATCACGGCGCCGGCCTTGACTTCGATGGTTTCCTCGCGCATCTCGAGATCAATGGCGCCGTATTTGCACGAGGCCCTGGCCTTGTCGGCGTCAGCTGTGCCGATGATCGAGGCATCGAGCACATAGCGTTGCGGATAGGCCATCGCGTGCGGCAGGTAGGCCGCCTTCATCTTGTCCATGCCGTAGTTGAACGGGTTCGGTACTTCGGCAGCCACCGCATCGGCACAGGCGCCGCAGGCCGTGCAATGTTCGTTGACGTAGCGCGGGGCGATTTTCACCGTCGCGCTGTAGTCGCCGCGCTTGCCCGAAATCGCGCTGACCTCGGCCAGCGTGAACACGCGGATGCTGCGGCTGGTCTTGATCCGGCGCAGATTGATCTCCAGGCCGCAGGCCGGGTGGCAGAGCTTGGGAAAATAACGGTACAGCAAGGCGGTGCGGCCTCCCAGCGTGGGCGATTTTTCCACCAGAACCACTTGTTTGCCGCATTCGGCGGCCTCGATTGCCGCGGTCATACCGCTGATGCCGCCGCCTACCACCAGGATGGTTTGATTGGTTGCCACCACTTCGGTCATGCGCGTACCTCCGGCTTGTTTCTGGTTTCCAAGCGATGCAGGCGAATATTAGCCGAGCCGCGCGCGGCTGGCCACTAACTAAGCGCGTTGCACGCCTCGAATGTTCTGATAGCAGTATAGACCTTGTAAATCCGCTCTGGAGCTTGGTTCACGCTGCAGCGATCGGGCTTGCGCGGACGGCGTCCCGTCCGTGCGGATCGTCGATTGCACACGCATGAAAAGCGCATCCGTGTGCAATCGACGATCCTGGGTAAGTACCACCCCGAACCGGGTTTATTCATAACCGTGTATTCCGTACGGAAGACACGGTTCGCGCGCGTCCCCAAGGAGGACTTGCTTCGCAGCGCAGCGCGCAGATCTTTCGAAACCCGTCTGCGGCCTTCGCGTCCTTTGTCCTCAGCCGAACTTGCTCTTCACCAGGAGCGATCCATCGAACACCGTTCCCGGCACGAAGCCGAAAATGCGCTCGAGTTCGAGTTCGCGGATGAGCGCATTCACTGCGTCCTGTCCGTGCTCGCGCTGCACTTCGGCCAGGATGAGCTTGGCGCCGTTGGCATTGTAGTAGCCGCCGAAGTCGGCCTGCACCGCGAGCAGCTTCTTCGCTTTTTCCAGGGTCATCGCCGCTTCACTGCTTGATCTCGCCGCCGGTCATGCCGGTGTGCACGCCCTTTCGCTGCTTTTCGTGGTCGGCCTGCAGCTGCAGCAGCAGCCCCACGCACTCGGCGAGTTCGTCGTATTCGGCGCGGCCGGTCCCATAGTGTTCTTCCTCGCCGTAGAAGAACTGGCTGCGATAGCGGCCTTCCCCGGTCTTGAAGATCACAAAATTGCAGCCGCGCTCGCTCCAGAAGACGGTGGGGCAGATGGTGAGCACGGGCATATCCGGGTCGAGCTTCAGATCGCTGTCGGCGAGCTCGACAGGCACGATATGGCCATAGCGCTCCTTCAGCGCCGATTCGATCACCCAGAGTTCGGCGGAGTTGAAATCGGCTATGTCTTTGCTGGTTTCATTCATGTGATCTTGCATGCCAATCTTGAGTAAACAGAAGCTTATCAATGCTCATAAGCGAGGCCAATTACGCGTCCTTATGACAAAATCAGAATTCTCAGCTTGAGCTGCGAAGACCTTACTATAAAGTAGCGCACTTTCCTGCCTGCACACAATTGACGATCGCCATAGTGACCCAGACAGCGCCAGCCGAATTGTCCGTACCCGTGGAGGTGAAGCATACCACTTGCTACATGTGCGCCTGCCGCTGCGGCATACGCGTGCATCTGCGCGGCGGCCAGGTGCGCTACATCGACGGCAACCCGGAACACCCGCTCAACCAGGGCGTGATCTGCGCCAAAGGTTCGTCGGGCATCATGAAGCAGTACTCGCCGGCGCGCCTGACCAAGCCGCTCGCGCGCAAGCCCGGTTCGGCGCGCGGCGACAATCAGTTTGTGGAAATCAGCTGGGACGAGAGTTTGCGCATCCTGCACGAGCGCCTTGCCAGGATCCGCTCCAGCGATCCGAAGAAATTTGCGCTGTTCACCGGCCGCGACCAGATGCAGGCGCTCACCGGCCTGTTCGCGCGCCAGTTCGGCACGCCCAACTACGCCGCGCACGGCGGCTTTTGCTCGGTCAACATGGCCGCCGGCATGATCTACACCATAGGCGGCTCGTTCTGGGAGTTCGGCGGACCGGATCTGGAGCGCTCCAAGCTGTTCGTCATGATAGGCACTGCGGAAGACCATCATTCCAATCCGCTCAAGATCGCGATCTCCAAGTTCAAGCGCTCGGGCGGGCGCTTCATTTCCATCAACCCGGTGCGCACCGGCTATTCGGCCATCGCCGACGAATGGGTGCCGATCAAGCCGGGCACCGACGGCGCACTGCTGCTCGCGCTGACCCACGAGATCATCCACACGGGGCTATACGATCGTGAATTTCTGGCCCGCTACACCAATGCCGGCTACCTGATCAATCTCGATCCGAAATCCGACGCATACGGCATGCCCGTGCACGATGCCAGCCGCCACGAGGAAATACCGGAATACCCGCGCAACATGCTGTGGTGGAACCGCCTCACCGAACAGCCCGCGCCCTGTCACGCGCCCGAGGCCGATCCCTATCTGCTGGGACAGTTCAGGCTTGCCGACGACACTCCGGTGAAGCCCGCATTCCAGCTGCTGATGGAGCGGGTGAAGGACTACACGCCGGAATGGGCCGAGGGCATTACCGGCATTCCCGCCGCGACCATCCGGCGCCTGGCGCACGAAATGGGCGTGACCGCGCGCGACCAGAAAATCGAGTTGCCGATCGCGTGGACCGACAGCTGGGGTACCGAACACGACAGCGTCACCGGCAATCCGGTGTCCTTCCATGCGATGCGCGGCCTGGCTGCGCACTCGAACGGTTTTCAGACCATACGCGCGCTCGCGATCCTGATGAGCATCCTCGGCACCATCGATCGCCCCGGCGGCTTCCGCCACAAAGCGCCGTTCCCGCGCGGCATTCCGCCGATGGCCAAGACGCCCAAGGGGCCCGAAGGGGTGCGGCCGGATACGCCGCTCGCCGGGCTCGCACTCGGATGGCCCGGCACGCCGGATGACCTGTTCATCGACGCCGACAACCAGCCGGTACGCATCGACAAGGCGTTTTCCTGGGAATATCCGCTGTCGGTGCACGGTCTGATGCACAACGTGATCACCAACGCCTGGCGCGGAGATCCCTATCGTATCGACACGCTGATGATATTCATGGCCAACATGGCGTGGAATTCGAGCATGAATACGATGGAAGTGCGCAGAATGCTCAACGACCGCGACAGCGACGGCGAATACAAGATTCCGTTCATCGTGGTGTGCGACGCGTTCCAGTCGGAAATGACCGCGTTCGCCGACCTGATCCTGCCCGATACGACCTACCTCGAGCGCCACGACGTCATGTCCATGCTCGACCGCCCGATTTCGGAATTCGAAGGACCGGTGGATGCGGTGCGCGTGCCGGTGCTGCCGCCTACGGGGCAATGCAAGCCGTTCCAGGAGGTGTTGATCGAGCTCGCCGGCCGGTTGAAATTCCCCGCATTCGTCAACGCCGACGGCAGCCGCAAGTATCGCGACTACCCGGATTTCATCACCAACTACGAGACCGAGCCGGGTTCGGGCATAGGCTTTCTCGCCGGCTGGCGCGGCAAGGGCGGGGAGAAATTTATGCAGGGCGAACCCAATCCGCGCCAGTGGGAGATGTACGCCAAGAACAACTGCGTGTTCCAGTTCAAGCTGCCGCCTTCATACCAGTACATGCGCAACTGGAACCGGGGCTATCACGAGTGGGCGCAGCGGGCGCGATTGCGCCGCCACGCCGATCCCATCGTGATCCAGATCTATTCCGAGGTGCTGCAGAAATTCCGCATGGCCGCGCAGGGCCGGGGACCGGCGAAGCGGCGCCCGCCGGCGCACCTGGCGCAGCGCATCGAAACCTATTTCGATCCGCTGCCGTTTTACTGCGAACCGCTGGAGGCGCAGGCGACCGATGCGCACAAGTACCCGTTGAATGCGATCACCCAGCGGCCGATGGCCATGTACCACTCCTGGGATTCGCAGAACGCGTGGCTGCGCCAGATCCACGCGCACAATTATCTGTTCGTCAACCCGATCGTGGCGCGCTCGCAGGGCATTGCGGACGACGACTGGATCTGGGTGGAGTCGATGTGGGGAAAGGTGCGCTGCATGGCGCGCTATTCCGAAGCGGTGGAGCCGGGCACGGTGTGGACCTGGAACGCCATCGGCAAGGCCCCCGGGGCGTGGAACCTGGCGCCGGGCGCCAACGAAGCCGAACTCGGCTTCCTGCTCAATCACCTGATCAGCGAGGAGCTGCCGCACCCGTCCCCATCGGGGAAGGGTCTAGGCGGCGCAGGTGCGCCTGGAGACGAACGCATCTCCAACTCGGATCCGGTGACCGGCCAGGCCGGCTGGTACGACGTGCGCGTGCGCATCTACAAGGCGGGAGCGCACGAGGCGCAGCAGTCCTCGCCGCAGGTTGCCGCGGTCAGCGCCCTGCCGGGCATGCAGAGCGTGCGCAAGACCTGGCTTGCTTTCGTCGCCGGGAAGAAGAAATGAGCAAGCAGCTCGCCCTGGTGATCGACCTCAACGTCTGCGTCGGCTGCCACGCCTGCGTCACCAGCTGCAAGGAATGGAACACCTCGGGCGCGGCCGGCTACATGTCGGACGACAATCCCTACGCGCGCGATCCCACCGGAACCTTCTTCAACCGGGTGCAGACCTTCGAGGTGGGCGAATATCCGAACACGCAGACGGTGCATTTCCCCAAGTCCTGCCTGCACTGCGAGGACCCGCCCTGCGTGCCCGTATGCCCGACCGGCGCGAGCTACAAGCGCGCCGAGGACGGCATCGTGCTGGTCGATTATGACAAGTGCATAGGCTGCAAATACTGCTCCTGGGCCTGTCCCTACGGCGCGCGCGAGGTCGACGAGCACCAGAAAGTGATGAAGAAGTGCACCCTGTGCGTGGACCGCATCTACGATGAATCGCTGCCGAGCGCGGATCGCAAGCCGGCCTGCGTCATGGCCTGCCCGACCAGCGCGCGCCTGTTCGGCGACGTGCACGATGCCGAATCCGCGGTGTCCAGGGCGATACGCGACTCGGGCGGCTATGCGCTGATGCCGGAGTGGGGCACGCACCCGGCCAATCACTATCTGCCGCGGCGCAAGACCGAGATCACCCTGCATCGCGATGAACTCGAGCGCGTGGACAATCCGCTCAAGATCGACGGCAAGCTGCCCAAACCCGACCTCAGGGCGCCCTCTCTCGACGACAGCACTTCCTGGTAAGCGCGATGCGCCCGGCATTTTCCGTTATCTTTCTTACCACACTGATAGGCGCGGGGCAGGGGCTGTTCATCGCGCTCTACATGGCCGAACTCGGCGCGCTGCTCGGCCTCTGGACCATGCCCCCGGGGCTGTACTTCGCGCTGGGCTGCGTGCTGTCGCTCGCTTTCCTGGCCGCCGGACTGCTCGCCTCGTTCTTTCATCTAGGCCGTCCCGAGCGGGCATGGCGTTCGGCAGCGATGTGGCGCACGTCCTGGCTGTCGCGCGAGGTGATCGCGCTGCCCGCATTCATGGCTGCGGTCGCGGCGTTCGGTCTGGCGCATTATCTGCGCGGCGCCGCAAGCCTGACTTTGGCCCTGGGCGCGGCGGGCCTGACCCTGGCGCTGCTGCTGTTCATCTGTACCGGCATGATTTACGCCTGCATCCAGTTCCTGCAGGAATGGCATACACCGCTCACCGTCATCAACTACACGCTGTTCGGCTGCGCCTCGGGCTTTTTGCTCGGCACCGCCTGGGCAGCAGCGCAGGCACCGGCGCTGATCGGCGTATCGGCGCTGTGGACGGCCGGATTCACGCTGTGCGCCCTGCTTACGCGGCTGGCGTCGCTCGCGCGCAACGCGCGCATCCGGCCGAAGTCGACCATACAGACCGCAATCGGGGTGAAGCACCCGCGCATCGCGCAGAAATCCGAGGGCTTCATGGGCGGCTCGTTCAATACCCGGGAATTCTTCCACGCGCGTTCGTTTGCCTGGCTGCGCGGGGTAAAGTGGACGTTTCTGCTGCTGGTGTTTCCTTTGCCTCTGGCACTGCTCGCAGCCGGAGCGGCATATGCATCCTGGCCCTTGCTCGCAGCGGCGTTCGCATTGCAGTATCTGGGCTTGCTCGCCGAGCGCTGGTATTTTTTCGCCCAGGCCAGGCACCCGCAGAATCTTTACTACCAGGCGATTTCATGAACACGGCGATCACCTGTTGCAACCCGCTGCGGTTCTGCTACATTGATTTTCCCGTGTCCGGAATCTGACGGCCGTTGCGCGCGGGCGGACCAGCCTTCGAATTCCGGGCACAGCATCGCTAGTCAACGGAGCACACACCAAAAGGAAGCCATCATGAATTTCGACAAAGATCTGGACGCGCGCGGCCTGAATTGCCCCCTGCCGATACTGCGCGCCAAGAAAGCGCTGACCGACATGCAGAGCGGCCAGGTGCTGCGCATCGTTTCCACCGATCTGGGCTCGGTCAAGGATTTTCAGGCCTTCTGCAAGCAGACCGGCAACGAGCTGTTGTCGCAGAGCGAAGCCAGCAACGAGTACACCTTCTTCCTCAAGCGCAAGTAGGAGCGCGCGGCGGGGACTGCCGCCGCCAAATGAGAATATGTATTTCTGTTGCGCCGAGCAATTGCCGTTATGAATTGCATTCTCCCTGCGTCCGGCGTAGTCTTTTCGCAGGACCCGTGGCAGCCGTCCGAGTTCGTGCGAAACGGGTAGCAAACGCTGTAGCGCAACTGGCCTGCATCGAAGGGCGCAAAAGCCCCGCCGCGGTTGGTGGCGATTGAGTCGGCGCCTGGCTTCGCGTTCGACAGGAGGAGGTGCAATGGCCGTAGAAAAGATCTGCGTGGTGGTGGTATCCGGATCGCGCGAACGCCTGCAAATGGCCGCCATGGCGGCCTCGGTCGCCGCAGTCAGCGGCATCGAAGTGACGATATTCCTTTCCATGAATTCGGTGCCTTATTTCGTCAAAGGCGCCGCCGTCGATCCGCCCAGCGAGGGCGGCTTCGGCGAGCTCATCGTGCGGAAGAAGGCGCCGGACTTCAAGACCCTGTTCAGGCAGGCGGTGGAGCTGGGCGACGCCAAGATCCTGCCCTGCTCCATGGCGCTGGACATTGCCGGTATCGAGCCCGACACCCTGGAACCCTACTTGGGCGAGCCGACCGGGCTATCGAGCTTCCTCGATGCAGCCCGGGGCGCGCAGGTCTGGACTTTCTGACCCATCCCTTCAATTGACGGGATTCATTCCTGCATGCTCACAGAACCAGAGGCTGCTTCGGCAGTTCCGATGCGGCCCCTGCAACGATCCTAGGAGACACGACAATGGCGGAGAAGAAAATCATAGACGGCCGCGGCAGCTTTTGCCCCGGGCCCCTGATGGAACTGATCGGTGTGCTGAAGATGTCGCAGATCGGCGACGAGCTCGAGGTCTTGTCCAATGACAAAGGTTCGGCGAAAGACATCCCCGAGTGGGTGCGCAAGGTGGGTCACGAGTACGTGGGAACGCGCGAAGAGGAAGGTGTCTGGCACATAACGGTGAGAAAAGCGAAATAAAACACGTAGGCAATGTTGTGTTCGATGTCAACCTGAGGAGGCGAGAATGAAAATACTCATTATCGGCGGCGGCATGGGCGGCACCATCCTGGCGAACAATCTGGCGCGGCGCTTGTCCGCGGAGCTGCGATCGGGAAAAGCGCGCATTACCATGCTGTCGGCGTCGGACAAGCATCTGTACCAGCCCGGCCTGCTCTATCTCGCCATCGGCCGCACTACGCCCGACGCTTTGTACCGCGACCAGGCCAGCCTGCTCGAACCCGGGATCGAGTTCCACGTCGATCCGGTGGAGGAGTTCAAGCTCGACAGCAACCAGGTCAAGGCGAAGAGCGGCAAGACCTACGGCTACGACACGCTGGTGATCGCGACCGGCTCGCGCATGGTTGCCGAAGAGGTGAAAGGCCTGGCGGAAAACGCCGAGTTCTTCTATACGGAAGAAACCGCGCTCAAGATGATGCGCCGGCTGCAGGAATTCAAGGGAGGCAAGGTGGTGGTCACCGTCGGCGTGCCGCACAAGTGCCCGATGGCGCCGCTGGAGATCACCTTCATGCTGCACGACTACTTCAAGGAGCGCGGACTGGGCGACAAGGTGCAGTTGCATTACACCTATCCGATCAATCGCGTGCACAGCCTGGAGAACGTCGCGAAATGGGCGGCGCCCGAATTCGGCCGGCTCGGCATCACCTCCGAGACCTTCTTCAACATCAAGGAGGTCGACGGCGAGAAGCGCGTCCTGCGCAGTGAAGAAGGTTCGGAAGTGCCCTTCGACCTGCTGATCGCGATACCCGCGCACCGCGGTATGGAAGTGATCGAAAAGAACGGGCTGGGCCAGAACGGCTGGATACCGACCAACAAGACCAAGCTCAACATGGAGGGGCGCACCAACGTCTTCGTGATCGGCGACACCACCAACATCCCGATCAGCAAGGCGGGCTCGACTGCACACTTCGAGGCGGAAACACTGGGCGAGAACATCGCGGCGATGGTGAAAATGGGCATGGACACGCCGGTGCGCGAATACGACGGCAAGGTGTTCTGTTTCATCGAGGCCGGTCTGGACCGCGCCACCTACGCCATGTTCAATTACACGAATCCGCCCGATCCCAAGGCCCCGACCCGTGCCATGCACTGGTTCAAGGCGGCATACAACAAACTCTACTGGGCGTCGGCGCGTGGATTGCTCTAGCCGGGAGGGAACATGAACGCAGAAGCGAAGGACATTCCCGGCACGATGCAGGAACTGGAAGGCGTCGCGACGGCTGCGCGCGATGCGATGACCGAAGACATCATCGGCCGCGTCGCCGACAGCGCTGCGGGCGCGATGGATCTGATCGATCAGGTGAACCGCAGCGGTCTGTCGCGGGCGATTCCGCAGCTTGCGCAGATGGTCGAAAACGGCGATCTGCAGCGCCTGGTCAACCTGGCGCGCATCTACGGCTCGGCCGAGGATGCGCTTACCGAGGAAATGGTCGGGCGCGTCGCCGATGCGGTTGGCGGCGGTCTGAGCCTGCTCGATCAAGTCAACCGCTCCGGCCTGGAAAAGGCCCTGCCGGTGCTGACGCGGCTGGTTGCAGACGGCGACATCGAGCGCCTGGCGCAGCTTGCGCGCGTCTACGGCGCGGCGCAGGACGCCTTGAGCGAGGAGATCGTGGGGCGGCTGGCAGAGGCGGCGAGCGAAGGGCTGTCGCTGCTCGACCGGCTCAACCGCGGCGGGGCGGGGCGGCTGGTGGAAATGCTCGCCAAGCTGGAGGCGAGCGGATCGCTAGAGCGCGTGGCTGCGCTGCTGCCTACCTTCGTCGACCGGCTCGACATGGTCGGGGGGCTGCTGGAGGCCATGGAATCGGCCGCGAAGCAGGCCGAGGCCGAACGCACCGAAGGCGGCATCGTCTCCATGTACAAGATGATGACCGATCCGCGCACGCAGGAAACGCTGCGCTTCATGCTTGCGCTCGGGCAGCATATGCACGAGAGCTACGCGCGCAGGTCTTGACGCGGGATGCAGCATGCAACCGGCCGCCGCAGCTGCGGCGGCCGGCGCTATCGCGTGCGGGCCTGCCTGCCTGCATCGTTCGCCAGCCCCGGCAAGCGGCTGCAATCGGGCGGCGGCTCACGTCGCTTGATACCGGTCAGGAGCATCACATGCAGCAACGGCTAAGCCTGTCCAGGGCGGCGCGGCTGGTGGGTGTTACGCGCGGAACGCTGCAGCAAAAGATCCAGACGGGGGAATTGCGCTCCTTCGATGGCATGGTTTCGGTCGGCGATCTCATGGCGCTGTTTCCTGAGCTCAGGCTGGAGAGCGATATCGGATTCGAGCGCGTCGCCAAGATCCGGGAAGAATCATTTGGCAAGCGCCTGCGTGAGCGCCTGCTGCCTAGCCAGGAAATCCTGGCCCAACGCGTGTTCGAGCAAAGCCGTGAACTGGTAGACCTGCGCGCGCACCTGCAGCGCTATCACGCTATGGTGGTGCGACTGCGCGAGCACCTGCATGAGCAGGAGATGCGCGCTGCGGGGGCGTCGCCGGCGCCGGCTGCCGCGGCGCAGGAACTGGGGGCAATCCTCGACCGCGAGCTGGAAGCGGTTCTGGGCGGCACAGATGTGCCGAACCCGCTCGCGGTGATGGATGATATGCTGCGCGTGATGTCCGCCCATGTCGTCATTCACCCCAGCCGCCACGAGTTTTTCGTCGATGGCGCCGATACCATACTCGATGCTGCACTGCGCTCGGGGCTCGCCGTCAACTACGGCTGCAGCAACGGCAACTGCGGGCTGTGCAAGGCGCGCGTGGTGTCCGGTCAGGTGCAGAAAGTCCGCCATCAGGACTATGTGCTGAGCGAGGCGGAGAAACGCCAGGGATACACGCTGCTGTGCTCGAACACCGCCGTGGGGGATCTGGTGATCGAAGCGCTCGAGTCCACCGTGCCGGGCGATATTCCGGAGCAGCAGATCGTGGCGCGGGTCAAGGCGGTGCAGGCGCTCGGCGACGACCTGGCTTTGCTGCACCTGCAGACGCCGCGCACCAACCGTCTGCGCTTTCTGGCGGGCCAGAATTTGACCCTCACCGCGGGCGAGGCCTCGGCGCAGCTGCCGATCGCGAGCTGCCCGTGCGACGACCGCAATCTGCAATTCCATGTTTCGCGCGATGCGCAAGACGGCTTCGCGCAGCAGGTGTTCGGTTCCCTCAAGGCCGGAGAGGCCGTCACGCTGTTCGGCCCCTGGGGAGACTTCGTCCTGCGCGCCGATTCCGTGCGCTCCATCATCTTTATCGCCTGCGACACCGGTTTTGCGCCGGTCAAGAGCCTGCTCGAGCACGCCATGGCGCTGGAGCTGTCCGAGCGGCTTTATCTGTACTGGCTGGCGACGCCCCGGACCGGGCACTACCTGGCCAATCTGTGCCGGTCCTGGGCCGATGCGCTGGACAACTTCACTTATGTGCCGGTCGCGGCCGAGCACGGCGATGCGCTCGAGCTGATGCGCGCCATCGGCGCCGGCCACCCCGACCTGAACGGGTTCGACATCTACGTCGCCGGACCGGAAGCATTCGTGGATAGCGCCACGGCGACGCTGCTGGAGCGGGGGTTTCCGCAAACACAATTGACTGCCGCGATCGTCTGACCATGCCCTATTACATTTACAAGCTGTCCAGCTTTCCCCTGCGCATGCTGGAGAAGCTCGAACAGCACGACGCATTTCGCGACGCCTCCGCGCGCGCCAAGGCATTGCGCGCCGCGCTGCCTCCCGCGGAAGGGGCGTTGATCAAGGTGATCCTCGCAGACAACGAACTGCACGCCGAGGACCTCCTGTCGCAGCAGCGTGCGCCGCAGCCCAACCCCGACGACGACTGAGCGGGCGCGCTGGTGAACCTGGCGTACTCGCTCATGGTCCAATCGGTCCTTGCCTATCAAGACCGGCGCCGCCGGCCGTGACGACGATGCCCTTTACCGGCTTTTGGCAACTGGTGCAAAGCGTGCAGCGCAATTGCGACATTGCCGACGCGCGTCATGCGCGCGAGACGACGCTGTGCAACTACCTGCTGGAGATGCGCGAGTTCTACCGCTGGGAACACGAGGTTCCCCTGGCGCGGGCGCTGCCGCGGCAGGAGCTGGGAAGCTGGATCACGCAGCGCGAGGCGCTGTGGGACGGGCTGCAGGACGGGGACCTGGAACCGCTCTGCGTGGAACGGCACAGCTACGATGCCTTCGACGTGGCGGCCATCAACGCCGCGCTGATGCCCCGGGGCCTGGTCTACGGCGGCGGCTACGGCCGGTTCGGCAAGCCGAATTTCTTTCTGGCGCAACTCGAGCGCAGCGAACAGCGCGGGGGACTCAGGGTCTTCGTTTCCGGCTGCGAGTATGCGCGCGATCTCACCGCCCCGCCCGCGGCGCTGCAGGGCGGAGCAGTGTTCCTGCGCCGGGACGCGCTGCGGCGCTGGCTGTGGGACAAAATCGAAATCTGGGGCGTGCGCAAATCGGATGGCGCACTGAAGTCGGCACTGGATAGCTACGGCTTTGCGGCGGACGCGGAGCAGGCGCTGGAGCGCATGTCGGAACAGGAGTCGGAGACGCTGATCCTGCATGAACTCGGCGAAGCCATGGCCGAGCCCCTGCTCGGGCCGGCCTGGCGGGACCTGATCGCATCGTTTACGGGGCGGCGGGCCGAGATCGTTGCGCGCGCAGTGCGCGACAACCTGGCCGATTGCCTGTCCACGCTGCCGCGCCTAATCGAACGCGAGGCAGCCGGCTCGATGCATTTTTATTTCGCCAACTTCGAGGGCGTGCGCAGCAAAGTGTTCCCGCTGCTGACCCGGGCTTACCGCGACTGGCGCGAGTCCGGAAGCCTTGCTCCCCTGCGTGTGGCCGCGAAGACGGGCAGCGCACACTGGCATCAGGCCGCGCTCTTGCTGCTGCGCCTGCATCAGGCCGATCCTGACGCCGAGCAGTCCATTGCCGCGTGGATCGAGGATCCGGCGGCGGTTTTGCTCTGACCGGCGCGCGTCCTGCGCCGTCGGGCAGCGCTACCAGATAGCGTACAGTCGGCCGTTCTCCACCTTTGCGTCGAACCGCTTCAGCGCTTGCGTGCCCTTCTTTATGCAGGCGCCGGTGCTGAGGTCGAATGCCCACTCGTGCTTGGGGCAGGTCAACTCGAGACCTTGCAGCGCCAGGTGCGGGATGTTGGTCACCTGGTGCGGGCAGCGGCTGTCATAGACGCGATATTCCTTGTCCTTGCGGTAGACGAAGAGTCCGCGGCCGTCGCAGTCCAAGCGCGCCGCCGCGCCGTCGGCAATCCGGTCCGCGGGCGCCACATCGTGCCAGCGCGCGGCAGCGCCCATGTTCTCGGGGCGGAATTCGGGCAGGTCGAGTGCGAGGATGACGTCCACGGCCCAGACGATTTTCGCCAGCCCCAGCGCGGGGAAGGCCATCATGATCGCATCGAGCACTTCCATCGGACTCGCGCCATCGCGCAGCGCGCGCAGCAGGTACTGGCGCAGGCCGGTTTCGGTCTGGGAATGGACTTTGGTGATGACCGAGATCAGCGCGCGCGTCTTGGGGTCGAGGTGCTTGCCGCTTTCCTTGAGGAACTTGAAATAGTGCGGAATCGCGTCGGGCCGCACCTTGATCAGATAGTCCAGAGCGTCACTCATGGCGCATCGCCTATATGGAAGATTCAGGAACTGCCATTGTACCTGCTGCCCGAGGCGCGGCTGTTATCCGTGGCGAGCGCCGCGCGCCGGAGCGCAGCCTCAGCCGGCGCTGATCCGCTGGTAGTAGCGCGCGCGGTAGATCAGGCGGCGGTGCCGCGGCGACTCCGTGAAGGGCGTGCGCGTGTGCAGGACGTTGTTGCTGACCAGTCCCATGCCCGGCTCCAGCCGTCCGCGAAACAACCAGGGCGAAGGCGCGGAAAGAACCTCCTCGAGCGCGGCAAGAGCGGCACGGGTGGCGACATCGTCCTTCCACTCTATGTTTATCGCGCGCATGGTGTAGCGCATATGCAGGACGCCGCAGGCGTCGACCGAAAACACCGGTCCTGACTGCGCCGGCCGCTCGATGCGTCCGTCCTCGAGGCGCGCCGGGACGGTCATCGCATCGCGCGCCATCAGCGCAAGTACATGTTGCGGGTTGCGGTCGCGCAGCTGGATATAGGCGATCTCGTGGTCGAGCAACTCGTTCTCGCCGCCGGTTTCGGCGCGCTCGACGCAATGCAGCAGCACCGCGCGCACGCTGCGCTCGGCCGGGTTGTAGTAGCCGTCGGTGTGCCACTTTATGCCGCGATTGGTGTAGGGGATGAATTCGCCGCGCGTGGCGCTTTCGGCGACCGCGAGCGGCGAGATGCCGTCATCGTCGGCGAGGTAGTTGGAATCCAGGTCGCGCAGCCCGAGTTGCAGGCCGAGCGCTCGCGGTATCGCCTTGTCCGGGCCGCCTGCGCTGGCGCTGGCGTAGATCGCCATGTTGGCGCGCGCGCAGCGCTCGAGCAGCGCCTGCCTTTCGCTGCCGCTGAGCGCGCGCGGATCGCGCACTTCGACGACGAGTTCGGCCAGCGTTCCTGGAAAACGCGCGAGCTTCGCAGCGCGCCAGGCCTGATACGCGGCATCGTTCCCGAGATCGAAGGCGGCGCGCGCCTGCGTATCCATGCGCAGGCTCATTCGCCGACGTTGTGCTCGCGCCGGGGCCGGCGTTCCTCTCCCGGAGGTGCAAACAGTCCCGTAAGCGTGCTCTCGAGCGCCTTGATCGCCTCGGGCGCCTCGATTTCCATGATCTGGTCGATTACCCAGGAATGGTCCTTTTCGGGAACGATCTCGAGCAGGCGGCTGCCGAAAAAACGGCGGAAGCCGAAATCGGGGCCTTCCTTCTCGTCATAGGCAAAATCGGCATAATCGGCGCCGCGCTCGTTGGCGAGTGCGATGAAGTGGCTGCGCGAGCGCCCGGGCTCGGGTTCGGCGATCAGCATGTCGCGGTTTTCCTCGACTACGTCGGCCAGCTTGAGTGCCAGGGCGGTGGTGAACGTCAGCCGTTTGTCGGCGTCCAGTGTTCGATAGGCGATACGGTCCGCCGCGTGCAGCATGAACGCGAGGAATTCGCACACGAAATCGAAGTACTGCCTTCCCATGTCTATGTCGAATTGCGCCGCGCGCATGCGGCGGATGGCCTCCTGAGACAGCTTCCAGCCGAGCATGGCAATGACGCTGGCCAGTTCGGGCATGCTGCGTTCGCCCGCTCCCCTGTGGAAGTGGCTGCGTATGCGGATGGCCAAGGGGGGCGCTGCCCTGACGCGGCCTAGTAGCCGCCTTTTCCGAACGGTTTGGGCAGGCCGGCGACGCGCGCGCCCTGCTTGGCCGGCCCCAGCGGAAACAGGTCGTAGAGCGCCTTGCTGTCGCAACCGGGCATCAATGCCGCGATGTCCTTCAGCATATTGCGGAAGTTCGGCGTCTGGCCGTGTTCCTTGAACTGGTCGCGCAGATATTTCACGACCTTCCAGTGATCGTCGACCAGTTCGATGCCCTCTGCCTGCGCGATCACCCGCACAGCTTCGTCGTCGTATTCGGGTGCGAGCAGATAGCCTTCCGCGTCGGTCTCCAGTTCAACGCCGTTTACCACGTAACCCATGTTGCGATCCTCCGTTCTGGTCTATCAAGCGGCTTTTCGTATGAAGAATTCGTAGGTCCCGGGCGCCATTTCCTGCTTGGCGAGCAGTTCCAGTCCGGTCGACCTTACCCACGAATTGACGTCATCCGGCGAGCCCGGACAGTTGCTCACCAGGAGCAGTATTTCGCCTGCCCGCATTCCGTCGAGCAGCTTCTTCGCCTCGAGTATCGGGCCGGGGCAGCTGACGCCGCGGATATCCAGAGTGACGTTCGGCACCGGCCGCGGCGCAGCACTCGCACCGCGCTTGATGGTGTACGCCACTCTGCGTCCGCCCAGCTTGTCGGTGGCTATCACCTCGTTGCCGGTATGGCGGCTCCAGGCGAACAGGTCGTCGGGCGTGCCAGGACAGTCGGAGATCAGCTGCATCACCTGTCCCGGCCGCAGGTCGTCGATCACATGCTTCGCGCCGAGCAGCGGCGCAGGGCAATTCAGCCCGCACAGGTCCAGCGTGACCAGGGGCTTGCTCGAATTCTTTTCCGTGCTCATCGCAATTCCTCTCGCTTGTGCGAACATTCCAGCGTTAAAAGGCGCGCCCATCAGGCCCCCACCGCCGCGGCGGACTTGTGCGGAACGAAAATCCCGCAGCCCAGCTTGCGCCCCGCTCCCAGGCCCGCGGCCTGCATCCTGAGCGAGTCCTCGGGCGCGAGCTCGTGCAGCATCAGGCTGAAGCCGACGGTCTGCGCGTCCTGCGCCTGCGCACGGCGCATCCTGCCGCAGATTACCTTGCATCCGATTCCGGCGTCCTGTAATTCCTTGCTGACGTCGCGCTGAAACACGGCCTCGTCCGCGCTTCCGGTCGTTACGAACTGCGAATACAGGGTGCTGTGGGCGAACAGCGGCCGTAAATGCGCTACTCCGACCTCGACGCCGTCGCCCAGGTCCATGCGCGCCCCCGAAAGCGCAAACGACTGGTCCGCGCGCGAGCGCGGCAGGCGCAGCATCAGGCGGGCACGCGGTCCGAGGTAGACCAGTCCCGCGACCGCGCGCGAACCGCGGATCGGATGCACGCCGGCCGCGGGCTCGTCTGCCAGCCAGTCCAGGCGCTCGCTGAGCAGCCGGAACAGATGCCAGCCATGGTCCGCGGGTATGGTAGCACCGCGCAGCGAGAACGCCACGTCCACCACGTCCGACACGTCCGTCGCTTCGGATTTCATTTCAATACGACCGGGTACATCCCCTCGCGCTCCCCTGATCCGGAGGCCATTTCGGGATTTCCGAAAGGGCCTGCTAGGTTTTCGCCTGTGTTTGCGACCAGGCGAGCATCCCCTGGCCCCAGCGCTCGGCTGTCGCCGGGTCGATCTCGAATATGGTGAAGCGGGCGCCGCGCTCGCGGATGCGCACGCGCAACAGCGGCATCCCGCCGGCCTCGTATTCCACCTGTACCAGCTCGACCTGCTGGCCCCCGAACGGGCAGGTAAACTGGTCCAATGACCGGGTAAGGTCCATGCCGCGCGCTCCGCTGTATGCTTGCACGCACTATGGCACCCGTCGGGTGGCATGCAAATCACCGACTTGGATAAGGCCGGCTACTCCTTTCGGGTAGCTGCGGCCTACCCGTCAGAGTGTGCCCGCCCCCCTGCACGAGTAATGGTCTACCCCGGCGCCGGCCTTTAGTATCATCGAAAAAGCAAGATCGTCTTACCCCGAACAAGCTGCCTTCACCCTGAACGGAGGAAAACAGATGGCGAAAAAACCGCATGACACGCCGAATTTGGACGAGCTCGAATCCGGCCCGTGGCCGAGCTTCGTTACCGGACTCAAGCGTCTAGCCCAGGACAAGGATTCCGTGGTCGACCTGCTCGGCCACCTGGAGCATTCCTACGCGACGAAGAAAGGCTACTGGAAAGGCGGAACCGTCGGCGTCTACGGCTATGGCGGCGGCATCATCCCGCGCTTCACCGAGATCAAGGACGAGAACGGCAAGCCGGTGTTCCCGGAAGCCGCGGAATTCCATACCCTGCGCGTCATGCCGCCCGCGGGCATGCATTACAGCACCGCGGTTCTGCGCAAGCTCTCCGACATCTGGGAACGGCACGGCTCCGGGCTGATCGCCTTCCACGGCCAGTCGGGCGACATCATGTTCCAGGGCGCGACGACCGAGAATGTGCAAAAGGCGTTTGACGAAATCAACGAGGCCGGATTCGACCTCGGCGGCGCGGGCCCCGCGCTGCGCACCTCGATGTCCTGCGTCGGTGCAGCGCGCTGCGAGCAGTCCTGCTACGACGAAGGCAAGGCGCATCGCATGGTGATCAACAGCTTTCTCGACGACATCCACCGCCCGGCGCTGCCGTACAAGTTCAAGTTCAAGTTCTCGGGCTGCCCGAACGACTGCATGAATTCGATCCAGCGCTCCGACCTTGCGGTCATCGGCACCTGGCGCGACAACATACGCACCGATGAGCCGCTGGCGAAGAAATGGTTCGCCAAGCACGGCATGAACGAACTGGTGAACGACGTCGTGGCGCACTGCCCGACGAGGGCGATCCAGTTGAAGGAAATCAAGGACGTGCGCAAGGACGCCACGGTGTCCTCGGTCGCGCTGAGCGACACGCATGCCCTGGAGATCGACAACCGCGACTGCGTGCGCTGCATGCACTGCATCAACGTGATGACCGGCGCGCTCGCGCCGGGCGTGGACAAAGGCGCAACCATACTGTGCGGGGGCAAGCGCACGCTGAAGATCGGCGATCAGATGGGGACCGTGGTAGTGCCGTTCCAGCCGCTGAAGACCGAGGAAGACTACGAGCAGATCGTCGAACTCGGCCAGAAGATCATAGACTTTTTCGCCGAAAACGCGCTCGAACACGAACGCACCGGGGAGATGATCGAGCGTATCGGCCTGGCGAATTTCCTCGAAGGCATAGGCCTCGACGTGGACGCCAACATGGTCAAGTCGCCGCGTTCCAATCCCTATGTCCGAACCGACGGCTGGGACGAGGAAGTCGCCAAGATCAAGGCCAAGAAGGCAGCTGCCTAGTTCGGCAACCCATCGCAAGTCTGGAGACAAACAATGGCTACAGCACCGCAGCAAATGCGCAAACCCAAGGAAACCGGGGTGCCGGACAACAACAAGCAGTACATGCACCCGACCCTGGTGAAGAATCACGGCAACTGGAAATACCATGACCGGCCGCGCCCCGGCGTGCTGCACCACGTGGCGCACTCGGGTGACGAGGTATGGACCGTGCGCGCCGGCACCCAGCGCCAGATGGACGTGTACACCATCAGGAAGCTGTGCGATATCGGCGACCAATATGCCGAAGGGCATGTGCGCTTCACCATCCGCTCCAACATCGAATTCATGGTCAGCGAGGAGAAGAAAGTCGCTCCGCTGATCGAGGCGCTGGAGAAGAGCGGCTTCCCGGTCGGCGGCACCGGCAACTCGGTGTCGATGATGGCCCACACCCAGGGCTGGCTGCACTGCGACATCCCCGGCACCGATGCCTCCGGCGTGGTCAAGGCGCTGATGGACGAGTTGTACGACGAATTCAAGCGCGAGGAGATGCCCAACCGCGTGCACATGTCCACCTCCTGTTGCGAGATCAACTGCGGCGGGCAGGCCGACATCGCCGTCATCGTGCAGTACACCAAGCCGCCCAAGATCAACCACGATCTGGTCGCGAACGTGTGCGAACGGCCGGCTGTGGTGGCGCGCTGTCCGGTGGCGGCCATCCGCCCCGCGCTGGTAAACGGCAAACCTTCGCTGGAAATCGACGAAAAGAAATGCATGTGCTGCGGCGCCTGCTATCCGCCGTGCCCGCCGATGCAGATCAACGATCCGGAGCACACCAAGCTCGCGATCTGGGTGGGCGGCAAGAACTCCAATGCCCGCGGCAGGCCGACCTTCATGAAAATGGTCGCCTCCGGGCTGCCGAACAACCCGCCGCGCTGGCCCGAGGTGGCTACGGTGGTGAAAAAGATCCTGCACGTGTACAAGGAGGACGCGCGCTCGTGGGAGCGTCTGTCCGACTGGATCGAGCGCATCGGCTGGCCGCGCTTCTTCGAGAAGACCGGGCTGACCTTCACCAAGTATCTGATCGACGACTGGCGCGGCAGCCGCGCCAATCTCAACGCGTCGACGCACATTAGGTTCTAGGACAAATGGGAGCAAGGGGGCGATGCCCCCTTGCACATCCCCTAAATCGGAGTTTTAGAAGCTGAACATGAACATCGGCATCCTGGTAAACGAAGGCCCGTACACGCACGAGGCTTCCGACAGCGCCTACCAGTTCTGCAAGGCGGCGCTGGCGTCGGGGCATCAGATTCAGCGCGTGTTTTTCTATCACGACGGCGTGAACAACGCGTCGCGGCTGACCGAACCGCCGCAGGACGACCGTCACATCGTCAACCGCTGGTCGAAGCTCGCGGCGGATCACAAGGTCGATCTGGTGGTGTGCGTGGCTGCGGCGCTGCGCCGCGGCATCAAGGACGAGAACCTGGCGGCGGGTTTTCGCATCTCCGGCCTGGGACAGCTGATCGAGTCGAGCATCCAGGCCGACCGCATGGTCACGTTCGGCGACTGACACAGATCCTGGAGGCGTACTGCAGTGAGCGAAGCAACGGTAAAGAAGATCATGTACGTGAACCGCAAGGCGCCCTACGGGACGATCTACGCGCTGGAGTCGCTGGAGGTGGTGCTGATCGCCGCCGCCTTCGACCAGGACGTGAGCCTGGTGTTCATGGACGACGGCGTGTACCAGCTGAAAAAAGGCCACCAGACCAAGGGCATCGAGACGAAGAATTTCCAGCCCACCTACCGCGCGCTCGATGACTACGACGTCAACAAGCTGTACGTGGAAAAAGAGGCGCTGGAGGCGCGCGGCCTGTCCGAGGAGGACATGTGCGTGCCCGTGGAAGTGCTCAGCGCGGCCGAAATCGGCAAGCTCATGGAGCAGCAGGACGTGCTGCTCAGCTTTTAGCGGAATAGACGGAAGAACCGAGGAAAATCATGCTGCATATCGTCAACAAGTCGCCGCTGGAGCGCAACACGCTCGATAGCTGTCTTGCCGCCGCGCAGCCGGGCGCTGCGCTGCTGCTGATCGAGGACGGTGTGTATGCCGCGACGCGCGGCAACCGGGCAGAGGGAAAGCTGCGGGCTGCAGCGCAGCGCCTGGATATCTACGTCCTCGCCCCGGATCTGGACGCGCGCGGCATGGGGCAATCGCTCGCCGAGGGTATCAAGACGACCGATTACGCGGGTTTTGTCGAGCTGGTGACTAAGCACAAGAATTGCCAATCCTGGCTTTAGTTTTGGTCCGGGCGGCTGTGGCGGCAGGTTTGCTGCGCCTCCGGTTTTGGGAAAATGGGGGGATCCTCCCCTCGCATGGTTGCGGACACTAAGAGAGGAGCGCATATGTCGTCTATCGAAGTAAACGGAAAATCCTACGAGACCGACGAGGAAGGCTATCTGGTCAACCTCGCCGAATGGGACGAGGACATCGGCAAGGTTCTTGCCCAGGGCGAGAACATCGACATGACGCCCAGCCATTGGGAGGTCGTCAACTTCCTGCGCGATTACTACAACGAGTTCCAGATCGCCCCTGCGGTGCGGGTGCTCACCAAGGCGATCGGCAAGAAGCTCGGGCCGGACAAAGGCAACAGCCAGTACCTGTACGAGCTGTTTCCCTACGGCCCGGCGAAGCAGGCGTGCAAGATCGCCGGCCTGCCCAAGCCGACCGGCTGCATCTGAGGCAGAGGCGCAGAAGAAGCAGAGACTTGCGCAAATGAAGGCTTACTCCTTCGTTTCCTCCGCGCCACCCGGGCCGAGATGAGCATCCGATGACGACGGCGACCGTCGTATTCGCGCTGTTGTTGTACGCGGCCGCGCTGCTGGGCGCGGCCGGGCTCGCTTGGCGTATCCGAGACTATGCGCGCACGCCCGCGCCGCTCAAGATCCCCACGACCCCGGCACCGACGAGCACAGGTGGCGTGGTGCTGCGCATGCTGCGCGAGGTGACGCTGTTCGAAAGCCTGTTCAAGGCCAATCTCTGGATCTGGCTGTTCGGCTGGATGTTCCACGTCTCGCTGGCGCTGGTGCTCGCGCGCCATTTGCGCTATTTCACCGAACCGGTGTGGTTCTGGGTGGTGTGGATCCAGCCTTTCGGCCTGTACGCCGGCCTGGCCATGGCCGCGGGGCTCGCGGGACTGTGGGCGCGGCGCTTCCTGGTGGAGCGCATACGCTACATCTCGACGCCCTCGGATCACCTGATGCTGGCGCTGCTCCTCGGAATTGCGCTCTCGGGCCTGTCGATGAAATTCCTCGACCACACCGACATCATCGCGGTAAAGGCCTACGCCCTGGGCCTGATATTTTTCGACTGGCAGCCCTTGCCCGCGCATCTCGGCCTGTACGTGCACCTGTTCCTGGTCGCGCTGCTGATGGGGATTTTTCCCTACTCCAAGCTGCTGCACGCACCGGGCGTGTTCTTCAGCCCCGGGCGCAACCAGGCGGACAACCCGCGCGAACGGCGCCACCTCGCCCCCTGGGCTGCCGAACTGGACAAAGCGAAGCTCTGACATGGCTACTACCCAGCTTAGCGCCCCGCCGCTCAAACCCTATCCGGTGATTCCCATCCTGGAAGTCGGGGCGATGGCGGGGACCAAGAGCTTTCCCGCCAACGCACAGATACAGCAGGCGCTGGGGTTTCCGGGTGAACTGGTAGAAGACTGGCACGACAAGGCGATCGCCAAACTGGGCGAGCTGCTCGGAAAATACCGCTCGCTCAAGGTCTATCTGGACGCGTGCGTGCATTGCGGTGCCTGCACCGACAAATGCCATTATTTCCTCGGCACGGGCGATCCCAAGAACATGCCGGTCGCGCGCCAGGACCTGCTGCGCAAGGTCTATCGCCGCCATTTCACCTGGTCGGGAAAGCTGTTTCCGAAACTGGTCGGTGCCGAGGACCTGACCAAGGAGGTGCTGGACGACTGGTATTCGTATTTCAACCAGTGCTCGGAATGCCGCCGCTGCTCGGTGTACTGCCCCTACGGCATCGACACCGCCGAGATCACCATGGCCGCGAGAGAGGTCATGGATTCGATCGGCCTGGGGACGAAATACACCAACGAGATCATCGGCAAGGTGCACAGGGTCGGCAACAACCTCGGGCTCCCCGGTCCGGCGCTGCAGGACACGCTGTCCAGCATCGAGGAGGATCTCAAGGAAGAAACGGGCCTGGACATACGCCTTCCGGTCAACGAGAAGGGCGCCGAAGTGCTGCTGGTCACGCCTTCGGCCGATTTCTTCGCCGAACCCCATGTCTACAGCCTCATGGGCTACGCCAAGGTGTTCCACGCGGCGGGCATCAGCTGGACGCTTTCGACGCACGCGTCGGAAGCGGCCAACTTCGGCATGTTCATCGGGAACTACGCCCAGATGCAGAAAATCGCGACGCGCGTGCGCGAATCGGTGCTGGACCTGGGTGCGAAGCGCCTGGTGGTGGGCGAATGCGGCCATGCCTGGCGCGCTGCCTACAGCTTCTGGAACACGCTCATCGGACCGTTCGATTTTCTCGATCCCAACTACCCGGTGCCGCAGCATATCTGCGAGCTTACCTACGACCTGATTCAGCGCGGGGCGCTCAGCTTCGACAAGGGCGCCAACGACAAGTACGTGGTCACCTTCCACGATTCGTGCAACGTCGCGCGAGCCTCGCGCATGGGCAGCCTGCCTGGCGGCCAGTTCGAGATACCGCGTGCCATCATCCGCGCTGTCGCCCACAAGTTCGTCGATATGAACCCCGAAACGATACGCGAAAAGACCTTCTGCTGCGGCGGCGGCGGCGGCATCCTGACCGACGATCTGCTGGAGGTGCGCGTGAAGGGCGCGCTGCCGCGCATGGAGGCGCTGCAGGCGGTCGTCGAATCCGACGGCGTGAACTTCATGGCGACCATCTGCGCCATCTGCAAGGCGCAGTTCAGCAAGGTTCTGCCGTACTACAAATTCAATATGGGCATGGTGGGCGGAGTGCACCAACTGGTGGGCAACGCGATCCGGCTCGGACCCAAATAATGCACCTGCGAGGAGACGAAAAGTGTCGACCACACCCGAGCAACTCAGCACCGATCTAAGCTTCCGCCGCTATAACGAAGGCGAGGAAAAATGGAAGCGCTGGCAGGACAAGATCTTCGAGGGCGACCATTCCTACAAATGCCCGACCTATGTGCAGGCGGTGCCGCCTTGCCAGGGTAGCTGCCCCTCGGGCGAGGACATTCGCGGCTGGCTCAACATCGTGCGCGGCATCGAGAAGCCGCCGGCGGGTGTGCCCTGGCAGGAATACGCGTTCCGCCGCATGACCGATGCGAATCCGTTCCCCTCGGTCATGGGCAGGGTGTGCCCGGCGCCGTGCGAGTCCGGCTGCAACCGCAATCAGGTCGAGGATTTCGTCGGCATCAACTCGATCGAGCACTTTATCGGCGAGTGGGCGCTCGCGCACGGCCTCGCCTTTCCCAAGCCCGAACGCGAGACCGGGAAGAAGGTGGCGATCATCGGCGGCGGGCCGGCGGGCCTCGCCTGCGCCTATCAGCTGCGGCGCAAGGGCCATGCCTGCACCATCTTCGACTCCAACGAGCACCTCGGCGGCATGATGCGTTACGGCATTCCCGGCTATCGCACGCCGCGCGACGTGCTCGACGGGGAAATCAAGCGCATCATCGACATGGGGGTGGAGGTGCGCCTCAATACCCAGGTCGGCAAGGACCTGAGCCTTGAAGACCTGCGGCGCGATTTCGACGCGGTGTTCGTGGGCCTCGGGGCGCAGTCGGGCAGCCCCCTGCCCATACCCGGCGCCGAAGCCCCGAACTGCATCGACGGCATCACCTTCCTGCGTGCGTTCAACGACGGGCGGCTCAAGCATGTAGGCAAGAGGGTGGTGGTGGTGGGCGGGGGCGATACCGCCATGGACGTCGCCGCAGTGGCGCGCCGGCTCGGCCACATCACGCGCGAGCCGGAAGAATCGGCGCCGAAGCACCCTGTCCTCGGACAGATGGAACAGGACGTGGCCACGGCGGCGCAGCAGGAAGGCGCGGACGTGCTCATCGCCTACCGCCGCACGGTCGCCGAAATGCCGGCCACCAAGCACGAAGTCGAGGCGGTTACGCGCGAAGGCGTGCGCATCATGACCTGCGTCGCGCCGGTGGCGGCCGTGCTGGGCCCGGACGGACGCGCGGTGGCGCTGCGCGTGATCAAGGTCGATTGGGTCAACAAGAAGATGGTGCCGCAGGCCGGATCCGAATTCGACATCCCTTGCGACGTAATCGTCTCCGCCCTGGGCCAGACGGTGGACTTCACCGGCCTGGAGGAATTCAAGAACGATCGCGGGCTGGTCAGCGCGGACAGGAACTATCAGGTCGCCAACAAGCCCGGCGTGTTCACCGGTGGCGATATCGTGCGGCCGCATCTTTTGACCACCGCCATCGGCCACGCCTGGATCGCGGCCGAGGGCATAGATCGCCATCTCAGGGGCGAGGAGCTGGAAAAGCGGCCGAAAATTGATGTGCATTACTTCGACCTGGAGCGCAAGATGATCGAGAAAGGCCTCAAGCTCGACGAGGCGCACGAACCCCTGCGCGGCACCGACGCCTCGAGCGTCGCGGTGCACAACTACGAAAACCGCTCCGACAGGTACGTGGTCACGCACGAGGAACTCTTCCTCGGCCATTTCGTGCATACACGGCGCAATGTGCGCCAGATCGTCCACCTCGACGCGAAAAGCGCGGTGGGAAACTTCGAGGAGCGCATCGTGGCGCTGACCGAATCCGAGGCGCAGGCCGAGGCCACGCGCTGCATGAGTTGCGGGCAGTGTTTCGAGTGCGACAACTGCATCGTCTATTGTCCGCAATCGGCGGTCAAGAAAGTGCCCAAGGCGCAGGCGACCACCGGCCGCTATGTATATACGGAATACGACCGCTGCATCGGCTGCCATATCTGCATGGATGTATGTCCCACCGGCTACATCAAGATGGGGCTGGAGGTGTAGCTGCGAAGCTGCGCGCACCGGCGCGCGCACGCGCCAGTCACGCCAGTCTAAAACCGATTTACCGAACGGAGCATTACGGATGTCGAGTACCACCGAACAAACCGGCGCCAAGGTCACTTTTCGCCGCTACAAGGACGGCGACGAGAAATGGAAGCGCTGGCAGGAGCAGATTTTCGATGCTGACCACTCGCACAAGTGCCCGACCTATATCCAGGCGACGCCGCCCTGCCAGGGCAGTTGCCCGGCGGGCGAGGACATCCGCGGCTACCTGAACATCGTGCGCGGCGTCGAAAAGCCGCCGGCCGGACTCAGCTGGCAGGAGTATGCGTTTCGCCGTCTCGCCGGCGCCAACCCGTTCCCCTCGGTGATGGGGCGGGTGTGCCCGGCGCCCTGCGAATCGGGCTGCAACCGCAACGAGGTCGAGGATTTCGTCGGCATCAACTCGGTGGAGCACTTCCTCGGCGACACGGCGATCGCCAGGAATTTCGGCTATGAAAAGCCCGCGGCGAGGAGCGGCAGGAAAGTCGCGGTGATCGGCGGCGGGCCGGCGGGACTGTCCTGCGCCTATCAGCTTGCGCGCAAGGGCCACGAGGTCACCATTTTCGACGAACACGCGGAGCTGGGCGGCATGATGCGCTACGGCATCCCGGGTTTCCGCACGCCGCGCAAGATTCTCGACGCCGAAATCCAGCGCATCCTCGACCTCGGCATCGAGACGCGGCTTTCCTGCCGCATCGGCACCGACCTCACGATGGAGCAGATCCGCGCCGAGTTCGACGCGGTGTTCCTCGGCCTGGGCGCGCAGTCGGGACGAGCGCTGCCCTGCGCGGGCAACGAGGCGCCGAACGTGGTCACGGCCACTGCGTTTCTGCAGGCATTCAATGACGGGCGCATGCGCCACGTCGGCAAGCGCGTGGTGGTTGTCGGCGGCGGGGACACCTCGATCGATGTCGTCACCGTCGCGCGGCGCCTCGGCCACATAGTTCACGCGCACGAGGCGGACCGCCCCGAGCGCGCCATCGCGAGCTACACCGCGCACGATGTCGCCGAAGTTTCGGCCAGGCAGGGCGCGCAGGTGGTGCTTACCTCGGTGTTCGCGGTCGACGGGATGCAGGCGAACAAGCACGAGGTCGAGCAGGCCACGGCAGAGGGCATTACCATCCGCGGCAGCCTGACCCCGGTCGCGCTGGTGCTCGGCGCCGACGGTCGCGCTGCGGCGCTGCGCGTGGCGCAATGCGTAGCGAAAGTTGTCGGCGGCCGGCTCGAGGTCAAGCCCGTTCCCGGAACCGAGGAAGACATACCCGGCGACCTGTTCGTCTCTGCCATCGGCCAGTCGGTGGACTTCACCGGACTGGAGGAATTCAACGACGGCAAAGGCGCGGTGAGCGCGGACAAGAACTACCAGGTCACGGGCAAGCCGGGCGTGTTCGTCGGCGGGGACATCGTGCGGCCGAACCTGTTGACCACGGCGATCGGGCACGGCTCGATTGCGGCCGACGGCATAGACCGGTTCCTGCGCGGCGAGATGCTGGAGAAGCGTCCCAAGATCGACGTTCACCATTTCGACCTGGTGCGCAAGATGGTCGAGGCAGGCGTGAAGATCGTGGAGGAGAAGCTGGAACCGCAGCGCGGCACCGACGCTTCCAGCGCCGCCGTGCACAACTACGACGACCGTTCCAGCCGGCACGTGGTTCCGCACGAGGAACTGTTCCTGGGGTACTTTCCCAGCGTGCTGCGCAACAAGCGCCACACCATCACGCTGACCGAAGAAACCGCGCTAGGCAACTTTGACGAGCGCATCGTGGCGCTGGCCGAAGCCCAGGCGCAGGCCGAGGCCAAGCGCTGCATGAGTTGCGGGCAGTGTTTCGAATGCGACAACTGCGTGGTGTACTGCCCGCAGATCGCGGTCAAGAAGGTGCCGAAGGCGCAGTCGACCATGGGACGCTACGTCTATACCGACTACGACCGCTGCATCGGCTGCCATATCTGCGCCGATGTCTGTCCAACCGGGTACATCAAAATGGGCTTGGGCGAGTAAGAGGCCGTTGCAGATACGTATTTTTCATTTTGAAATGAAGTCCAGGGAGCGAGAAGTGAAACGTAACGGGATTGGAGCCTTGAGCAGCCGCGTCGCGCGCGCGGCCTGCGTGCTCGCGCTGTTGCTGCCCGTACTCGCGTTCGCCTCCGACCGGGTGCCCAAGCCGGTCATCGACATCGACAAGCCGGGCAAGTGCGTGGAAGACACGGCGACCATGCGCAGGGAGCATCCGGACCTGCTCCGGCACCAGCGCGACCTGACGATGCACGAGGGCGTACGCACGCGCAAGTACAGCCTCAAGCAGTGCGTTGCATGCCACGCCAGCACCAGGACCGGCAGCGTGCTCGGTGAGAAGGGTTTCTGCCAGAGCTGCCACACTTACGCGAGCGTCAGCATCGATTGCTTTCGCTGCCACTCGTCCAGGCCGAAGCCGTCCTCCGGAGCGAAGCCATGAGCGCCGACAGGAACGAGGGGTTCAGCCGGCGCGGGTTTCTCGCCATCTCCGCGGCCACCCTGGGCGGGGTGATGCTGGCGCCGGGAATACGCCTGATCGAGATCGCCCGCGCGCGCGCGCCGGATCAGCCGGTGTCCGGGAAGGTGCGCTGGGGCCTGCTGATCGACACCAACAAGTGCGCTCCCGGCTGCGACGATTGCGTCAAGGCCTGCGCCACCGAGAACGGACTCAAGGACACCGGGCATCCGCGCACCGACGCGCAGTGGATACGCAAGGTCGAATTGAAGGACATGCGCACCGGCCGCAACAATTCCGTGCCGGTGATGTGCCAGCATTGCGAGCATCCGCCCTGCGTCGACGTCTGCCCCACCGGCGCCTCGTTCAAACGCGCCGACGGCATCGTGCTGGTCGACCGGCACATCTGCATCGGCTGCCGCTATTGCATCATGGCCTGCCCGTACAAGGCGCGCACGATAGTGTTCGAGAACATCACCGACCAGAACCCGGACGTGCCGCGGGGCAGCGGCTGCGCCGAGAGTTGCACGCTGTGCGTGCACCGTGTCGACCGCGACCAGCAGCCCGCCTGTGTCGAAGCCTGTACCAGGGCGGGGCACAATGCGATGATCTTCGGCGACCTGAACGATCCGCACAGCGAAATCGCGCAGCGCGTCGCGAAATACGCCAGCACGCAGATCCGGGCCGACCTGAAGCTCAATCCCGGCGTACGCTATCAAGGACTGTGACATGGCCGAATCCCTGATCTATTGCGAACTCGGCGGCAGCGGCCGCCGTTACTGGGCGCTGCTCGCATTGCTCGGCGTTCCCCTCGCGCTGGGCGCGTTCGCCTATTTCTACATCGAGCACTACGGCCATATCGCCACCGGCATGGACAACCAGATCGTCTGGGGCATGCCGCATGTGTTCGCGGTATTTCTCGTGATCGCTGCAACCGGTGCGCTCAACATCGCCATGGCGGCCTCGGTGTTCCGCAAGGCGGTCTACAGGCCCGTGGCGCCGCTGTCGGCGCTGGTGTCCCTCGCCCTGCTGGTCGGCGGCCTCGCGGTGCTGATGCTCGATCTGGGCCGATCAGACCGCATGATCGTGGCGATAACGAAATTGAACCCCGCATCGCTATTCGCCCGCAGGGTCATTTTCTACGACGGCTTCATGCTCAGCGTCGGGGTATATCTTTGGTTCCTGCTCGAGCGGCGCATGAACCGCTATATCAAGCCGGCAGCCATTGTGGCTTTCTTCTGGCAGCTGTTGCTGGTCACCAGCACGGGCCTGGAGTTCGGCTTTAATTTTCGCGCGGTCTACGATTCCGTGCTGTACGCGCCGATGTTCATCGCGTTTTCGTCGGCCTACGGCGCGGCGGCATTGATTCTGGTCCTGCTTGCCGTTTGCCGCTGGGAAGAAAGACCGGTTTCGGACGAGTTGTTGCGCCGGCTCAAGAATTGGCTGGGCATTTCCGTCGGCGCTTCGCTGTTCTTCGCAGTACTGTTCCTCGGCACCAAGTACGAGCTCGCGCGCTCGCGCGACGTCGCGCGTTTTCTGCTGTTCGACGGCGGCGTGTACACTGCGCTGCTCTGGTTGGGCCAGATCGCCCTCGGCGGCATCGCGCCCCTCGCGCTGCTGCTGCGCTCGCCCTTGAGGCGCAGCGCCCTCGGCTGGGCCTGCGCTATGGTGATCCTGGGCGGGCTGGCGCAGATGTACGTCACCCTGATAGGCGGGCAGGCCTATCCGCAAATCCTGTTTCCCGGACTGGTCGAATCCAGCAGTTTCTTCGATGGCGAGATCCATCCCTATACGCCGAGCCTGGTGGAGGTTCTGCTCGGGATGGGTGCGGTGGCGCTTGCGGCGGCCATCATCGCCGTCGCGCTGCGCGCGCTTGCCATGCTGCCGACGCGGCTGGACCAGAGCGCCGGGCCGCAGGCCTGAGCCCGCGCCTGCGGCCCTCAATGCCACCGCAATAACATGCACCGGTTCCTGGTTTCAGCCGCGCGCAAGTCTTCGGGCAAGACCAGCGTGAGCATCGGCCTGGCGGCGGAGTTGTCGCGTCGCGGCCTCGCCGTGCAGACATTCAAGAAGGGCCCGGATTACATCGATCCGATCTGGCTCTCGGCAGCGACCGGCCGCAACTGCCGCAATCTGGATTTCAACTTGTCCACTCCGGAACAGCTGCGGCTGGAGTTCGCGCGTCATAGCGCCGGCGCCGATATCTGCCTGGTCGAAGGCAACAAGGGCCTGTACGACGGACTCGATCTGCATGGCAAGAACAGCAATGCCGCGCTGGCGCAACTGCTGGACCTGCCGGTGGTGCTGGTGCTCGACGCACGCGGCATGACCCGCGGCATCGCACCGCTGATACTCGGCTATCAGGCCTTCGAGCGCTCGCTCGGCATCGCCGGCGTAATCCTCTCCAGGGTCGGCGGCGCGCGCCACGAATCCAAGCTGCGCGCGGTGATAGAACACTACACCGACGTACCGGTGCTGGGCGCGGTGCAGGAGGATCCGCGGCTGGCGATCGCCGAGCGCCACATCGGCCTTGTGCCCGCCCACGAGGACGGCGCCGCGCAGACCCGCATCGCACTGCTCGCCGCGGCTGTGGCAAAGCAGGTCGATCTGGAACGCTTGCTCGCGCTTACGCGCAGCCGGGGGGCGTTACCCCCTGCGCCGCGGCCGGCGCCTGCGCCCGGGCCGGGCGTGCGCATAGGCGTCGCGCGCGACCGCGCATTCGGTTTCTACTATCCGGACGACCTCGAGGCGCTGGAGCGTGCCGGTGCCGAACTGCTGTTCTTCGACACGCTGCGCGAGGCGCAGCTGCCGCGGGTGGACGGGCTCATCATCGGCGGCGGCTTTCCCGAAATGTTCATGCGCGAGCTCGAGGCAAATACCACGATGCGCGGCGAAATACTCGCGGCGATCCGGGCGGGCATGCCCGCATATGCCGAATGCGGCGGGCTCATGTACCTCGCGCGCTCGCTATGCTGGCGCGGCGAGACGCGTCGAATGGTGGGTGCGATCGCGGGGGACGTGGTGATGCACGAGCGGCCGGTCGGCCGCGGTTACGTCAGGCTCGCCCCGACCGAAGCCCACCCCTGGGGCGGGCACGGCGAAAGAGCTGCGGAAATTCCGGCGCACGAGTTTCACTACTCGAGCATCGACGGACTGGCCGCAGACACGCGCTTCGCCTACCGCGTGGCGCGCGGTTTCGGCACCGACGGAAAATCCGACGGCATCGTGGTCAGCAACCTGCTGGCCAATTACGCGCATCTGCGCAGCGCCGGAAGCTACGACTGGGCGGCGCGCTTCGTCGGATTCGTCCGGGACAAGGCGGGTCGCCGCACCCCGGCGCCGACCCTGGCTGCGGCGCACTGATATGCGCGCATGAACGCGCCTGGCACTCGCGCCATGCTCCCGGGCATGGTCTATCTGGTGGGGGCGGGGCCCGGCGATCCGGAGCTGCTGACCCTGCGTGCGGCAAAACTGCTGGCCGAGGCCGAGGTCATCGTCCACGACCACCTCGTCTCGGCGCCCATACTCGAGATGTGCCATGGCGGCGCGCAGCTCATCTACGCCGGCAAAGAGCGCGGCAATCATGCGCTCGACCAGACCGATTTGAATCAGCTGCTGGTTCGCCTTGCGCGCGAGGGCAAGCGCGTGATCCGGTTGAAGGGCGGCGATCCGTTCATATTCGGCCGCGGCGGCGAAGAGGTCGAAGCGCTGGCTGCAGCCGGCATCGCCTTCGAAGTGGTTCCGGGAATCACGGCAGCCTGCGGCGTAGCAGCGTATGCCGGCATCCCGCTTACCCATCGCGATCATGCCAATTCCTGTCTGTTCGTTGCCGGCCACCTCAAGGACGGCAGCATCGATCTGGACTGGGACTTCCTTGCGCGCCCGGGCCGCACGCTGGTGGTGTACATGGGGCTGCTGGGTTTGCCCACCCTGTGCCGCGAACTCGTGGCACACGGAGTGCCCGAAACCACGCCCGCGGCGATCGTGCAACACGGCACCACGCAGAGCCAGCGTACGGTCGCGGGTACGCTCGCGACACTGCCGCAGCTGGCCCAGGCCGCGCGCCTGGCGCCGCCTACCCTGATTATCATCGGGGGCGTGGTGCGCCTGCACACGCGGCTCGCCTGGTACGAGTCACTGGCGGCAGCGGCGGCCAGGGACTAGCTGGTGCGGTTCGGATCTAGTGCTTGCGCGGTTCGGTCGCGCCTTGCGGTGCGGATCTTTGCTCTACCGCAAACACTGCGGCTTCGACCCGCGAGGTGAAGTTGAGCTTCGACAGGATGTGGCGAACATGCAGCTTCACAGTGTCGTAGCTGATGTCGAGCGCGCGCGCGATGGCCTTGTTCGACATGCCCTGCGCCAGGTGACTGAGAATCTCGCGCTCGCGATCGGTCAGCTGCCCCAGCAGGTTCTCGCGGGTTTTGCCCTGCCTCCCGGGCTGCAGCAGGTCCACAAGTTTCATCGTCATTGCCGGTGCGACCACGGTTTCACCGCGCACTGCGCGCAGGATGGCGTCGGTGACGTCCTCGGGCTCCATGTCCTTCAGCAGGTAGCCGCGCGCCCCGGCGTGCAGCGCGTTGGCAAGATCGTCTTCGGAGTCCGATACGGTCAGGATCAGGGTGGGACCGCTCCAGCCGTAATCCTGCAGGGTGCGCAGCAGCGCAAGTCCGCCGTGCGGCGGCAAATTGAGGTCGAGTAGCAGCACGTCCGGCTTCTCCTCCTGCATCAGGCGCGCGGCCTCGGTGGCGCCGGCGGTGGCCGCCACCACCTCGATGTTGTTGCGGCCATGCAGCAACTCGGCCAGACCTTTGCGGAACAGCGTATGGTCATCGACCAGCATTACGCGAACCGCGCTCATGCTTGCGTTCCGCGCGCCGGAAACACCAGGCTGACGCGCGCGCCTCCCTGGGGCAGATTGACGATTTCGATCGCGCCGTTCAGCCGCTGCGCGCGTTCGCGCATGATGTTGACGCCGAGGTGATGGCGCAGGTGGGTATGCTGCTCGGCGCCGCCCAGGCGCTGGCCGAATGCGTAAAAGCCCAGTCCGTCATCCTCTATCGCAAACCGGTATTCGCCGCCGGCCAGTTCCATGGTGAGCTTGGCGCGTTTTGCACCGGAATGGCGCGCCACATTCGCGAGCGCCTCCTGCATGATGTGGAACACCTGGCTTTCCTCCTCCACGCTCAGGTCGAGGTCCGTGGTGCGGTTGTCGAATGCGAGCGTGATACCGGTGCGGTCGTGGAATTTGCCCCTCATTTCCTGCAGCGCGTGCACCAGGCCCAGCGGATCCATCCGGTTGCGGAACTGCGACAGCAGCTCCCTCAGGTCGGCGTAAGCGTCATCCAGCGCCTGCTGCACCTCGTTGGTGTGCTTGAGCGCGCGCTGCTGTTCGTTCGCCTCCAGCGCCTCCTGCATCATGGCGAGCCGGATTTTCATATAAGCCATGGTCTGTGCGAGCGAGTCGTGCACCTCGTTCGCGATCAACTGGCGCTCGCTCATCAGCGTCATGCGCATGTTCTCGCGCAACAGGCGGGTGTTTTCCAGAGCCATGCCCAGGTGCTCGCTGATGGACCGGAACAGCAGCCCCAGCTCTTCCGGCGTGTCGCGCTGCTCGTCGAAGAACAGGGTGTAGGCGCCCAGCACCCGGCCCATGTGTCGCAGCGGCACCACCAGCGCGGTACCCACGCTGCGGAAATAATCCGATCCCGTCTGCGCTGCGCAATGCTGCAATTCGAAACTCTGGCGCACGGCGTCGTCGCCCACCGCCGCACCGCAGACACCGCAGTCCAGCGGCACCAACTGCTCCTGCGCGACCACTTCGGGCGTCAGACCCTGCGATGCGACCAGGCGCAGGTGCGCGCCGTCGCTGGTCACCACGCGCACGAGTCCGGACTGTGCGACCGCGAGCCGGATCATGGTGCCCAGGGAGCGCTCGAGCAACTTCTCCGGATTGTGCTCTTCGGCGAGCACGAGGGTGAGTTCCGACAGCGCGCGCAAGGCCTGTAGGTCGGTTTCGCGTGCAGCGCCGGCGGCTTGCAGGGGGCGTATGCCCGGCAGGTTCATGGATTGCTCCGCTCGCGCCGGAGTCGCCTTGCCCCGGCGTCATCATTTTGTCTCAGAGAAATACTACCACGGCCTGCAGCGCGCGAAAGCCGGACGGGCACGCGACGCCGGACCTAGCCCGGTGCGGGCGAAAGGCCCGGGCAACGATCGTCGTGCCGAGTGCGCCATGCTTGGTTACAATGGAAAGTGCTGCTAGGGTCTATCTATCAATTCGAGGGAGCTATCATGAATTTCGACAAGGAGCTGGATGCACGCGGCCTGAACTGTCCGCTGCCCATATTGCGCGCGAAAAAGGCGCTGACCGATATGCAGAGCGGGCAGGTGCTGCGCATCGTTTCAACCGATGTAGGTTCGGTCAAGGATTTCCAGGCATTTTGCAAGCAGACCGGCAACGAATTGCTGTCGCAGCAGGAGGGTAACAACGAATTCACCTTTTTCCTGAAGCGGAAGTGAGCACCGCAGCTTCGGAAAAGGACGGCGCGCGCGCTGCCGGCAACGAGACCGCGGCGCAAATGCCAAGCTTGCACGAATGCCTTGCTGCAGCCCGGGTGACCGACGCGGCCTGCGGCGGGGCCGGGCATCAGCCAAAGCTATTGTGGAATAAGATTATTCGGGTGGATTAGAGCCGGGGTATTCGGGCAATATCGTGAATATTCTCAGAATTAGAGCCCGGCGCAAGTCGACGCCAACAAGGACCGGAAAAGGAGGGATCTATGGGTGCTACCCCTGATATCGCGCTGATCGAAGAGATCGTTCGCCAACGGCTGGACGAAATCCTGCCGCAGAAACTCGAGGAAAAACTCGCGGAGATGAAGGCGAACAAAACGCCTTCGATGACCATCATCGCCACCAAGGGGACGCTGGACTGGGCCTATCCCCCCTTCATCCTGGCCTCTACCGCAGCTGCGCTGGGCTGGAACGTGGCGATTTTCTTTACGTTCTACGGCCTGCAGCTGCTCAGGAAAGACATTTCGGGCCTCAAGATCAGCCCGCTAGGCAATCCGGGCATGCCGATGAAAATGCCTTTCGGCCCCGACTGGTTCAAAGGCATCAACTGGAACATCCCCAATCTGGTCCAGGCAGGCATCCCGGGTTTCGAATCCTTCGCCACCACGCTGATGCAGCAAACAATCAAGAATAACGGCGTGGCCGACATATCCGAATTGCGCTCGCTGTGCCTGGAAGCGGGCGTGAACATGATCGGCTGCCAGATGACGGTGGATTTGTTCGGCTTCACGCACGAGGATTTCATCCCGGAAGTGAAGGAATATTGCGGCGCTGCCTCGTTCCTGCCGATGGCGCAGGAGGCCGATGTCACGCTGTTCGTCTAGCACAACACGAATTCGACCTGCGGCTGGATTCGGGCTTTCGGATCGCGTAGGGAGTAGTTGCAAACGCTCGCTGTATCCACAATTAGAAACGAAGGGGACTGAGATGAAACGCACAGTAGTCGCATCGGCGCTTCTGGCCATGTTTGCGATACCGTCGCTTGCGCTGGCGACTGACGGATATTTCCCGCATGGCTACGGCATGAAATCAAAGGGGATGGGCGGCGCCTCGGTCGCGCGCTCGGACGACGCTTTCGGCGGCGCCAACAACCCGGCCAGCATGGTTTGGGCCGGAGACCGCTACGACATAGGCATAGACCTGTTCAGCCCGAAGCGGGACATTTCGCGCAGCGGCAGCGCAGCCGGTATAGATGGGTCGGTGGAAAGCGGCAGCAACCTGTTTTATATACCCGAATTTGGCTACAACCGAATGATCGGCTGGGACATGTCCGTGGGCGTCAGCGTCTATGGCAATGGGGGAATGAATACCGACTACGACGGCGGCCAGATTTCGGCGGCGAGCCCGGTCTGCGGTGGTTTCAACGCTCCATCGGGCGAGACAGGTCCCTACAATATGCTTTGCGGCTCGGGCAAGCTCGGCATGAATCTGGAGCAGCTGATCATTGCGCCGACTTTTGCGAAGAAGGTGAACAAGGACCATTCCTTTGGCGCATCGCTGCTGATCGCGCGGCAAACCTTCAAGGCCGAAGGCCTGAGCGGCTTTTTTGGATTCACCAGCGCCGCGTTCGGCGGTCCGCCGGCCTATGCAAACAGCAACCTGACCAATCGGGGCAATGACACGACTTGGGGTTACGGCCTCAAGCTGGGCTGGATGGGCCGCTTGTCGGATACGGTGACCATGGGGGCAAGCTACACCAGCAAAGTAAAAATGGACAAGTTCGAGAAATACAAGGACCTGTTCGCCGGGGAGGGCTATTTCGACATGCCCAGCAGCATCACCGTGGGCATGTCGGTCAAGACCAGCCCCAAGTTGACGCTCGCCGCCGATTTGGAAAGGATCGAATATTCGGGCATCAAGTCGATCGCAAACCCGAGTACCAATGTAGGAAATTCGTCGCCGCTGACCGGAAATACGGTCGGCTCACTCGGCTGCGATTCCTGCCGCGGTTTCGGCTGGAGCAGCGTGAACGTGATCAAAATCGGCGCCGAATACCAGTACAACCCGAATCTGATCCTGCGTGCGGGCTACAACCATACCGACAATCCGATCCAGGGCCGCGACGTGACCTTCAACATGATTGCTCCCGGCGTGGTCAGGGATCATGCGACCCTGGGATTCACGTATAACCTGAGTCCGCAGTCGGAACTGACGATGGCCTATATGCACGCCTTCAAGAACTCGGTCGAGGCGCCTAGCCTGTTTAACAGTTTTGGCGTCCCTGCCGGCACCGAGAAAATTCAGATGTACGAGAATTCGATCGGCATTGCCTACAGCAGGAAGCTGAAATAAACCGCGCCGATTTGCAGGGTTCCGCGCAAGCAACAGGCTGAGGGCGGCAACGCCTTCAGCCTTTTTTGTTTCCGCATCATAGGCAACAGAAACGATTTAGCGAAGGAGAGAAGTATGTCAAGAATCTGGAAAACCCTGGGCGCAGCGGCGCTGGCGCTGAGCGCCACGTTTGCCCTGGCCCAGGAAGTCGTACTGAAGCCCTTCGTGCTGGCGTCCCGGGGTCCGGGTGAAGTGTCTCAGGTGCTGGAGGCCACCAAGGCGGCGCTGACCAAGGCCGGCTTCACCGTGGCCGGCAGCTATTCGCCCTATGCGGGCGCAGCCGTGATCGGCGTTACCAGCGACGAGCTGCGCAGCATTGCCGCCAAGTCCGAACGCGGCGGCTTCGGCGCAGCACTGCGTGTTTCGCTGACCAAGGTCAAGGATCAGGTCCAGGTGGCCTATACCAATCCTTCCTATATGGCCAACGCCTATCGCATGGCGGGGGAGCTCAAGGATACGGCGGCGAAGCTGCAGGCCGCGCTAGGCAGAATCGAGGAATTCGGCGCCGAAGGGCTCACTCCGGCCAAGCTGCGCAAGTACCACTACGCATTCGGCATGGAGTATTTCGACGAGCCGAACACCCTGGCAAGCTACGCCAGCCACGAGGAGGCGCTCAAGGCGGTCGAGGCCGGGCTCGCGGCCGGCAAACAGGGCGTGACCAGGGTCTACCGCGTCGATGTCCCCGGCAAGAAGGAGACGCTGTTCGGCGTGGCGATGAAGGGCGAGGGCGACAACAAGTACATGGACGACAGGTACCTCATGAGCGAGATCGATTTCAAGGATGTCAAATCCACCGCCCATCTGCCCTATGACATCCTGGTTTCGGAGGACAAGGTGTATGCCCTGTACGCGCGCTTTCGCATCGCGATATCCTTTCCCGATCTTTCCATGATGGGGGCCAACAGCTTCATGAACATCATGAAAGCGCCGGAGGCCATGCGCGCCGCGCTGGCGCTGACCGTGGGCGGCAAGGAAGACGCGCGCTGAGCTAGCCCAGCTTGGCGAGTTGCTGCCTGAGGTTTTCCAGCGTGGTGGCAAAAGCGGCCAGTCGCTCCTTCTCCTACGCCACGACCTGGGGCGGTGCGCGCTCCACGAAGCCGGCGTTGGCGAGCTTGCCCCTGGCCTTGGCGATCTCGCCTGCTAGCCGATTGATTTCCTTTTGCAGGCGCTCGCGTTCAGCCGTCTTGTCGATTTCAATCTTGAGCATCAGCCGGCACTCGCCGATCAGGGCGACAGGGGCGTCGGCCTCGGGCAGGGCGTCGACCACGCTCACCTCGGAGAGCCTGGCCAGGAACCGGATGTAGGGGGAGAGCGCCTCCAGCCTGGCGCGGTCGCCGGTGGCGAGCAAAGGGATGCGCAGCGCCGGGGAGACGTTCATCTCGCCGCGCAGGTTGCGGCAGGCACCGACGATATCCTTCAATAGCGCGACTTCTGCCTCGGCTGAAGCGTCGATGCGCCCGGCCGCGAACTGCGGGTAGGGCGCGAGCATGATGCTGGCGCCGGCGCGCCCGGCGAGCGGTGCAACGCGCTGCCACAGTTCTTCGGTGATGAAGGGGATCACCGGGTGGGCGAGCCGCAGCACCGTCTCCAGCACCCGAACCAGCGTGCGCCGGGTGGCGCGCTGTTCGGCTTCGCCGCCGGATTGCAGCTGTACCTTGGCCAGCTCCAGGTACCAGTCGCAATATTCGTCCCAGACGAATTCGTACAGGGCGCGCGCGGCGAGGTCGAAGCGATAGCTGTCCAGGCCGTCGCATACTTCCTTCTGCGCCCGCTGCAGCCGGCTCACGATCCAGCGGTCGGCGACGCAGGGTGCGAGCGGCAGGGACTCGTCCGCGCCGCAGTCCTTGCCCTCGGTGTTCATCAGTACGAAGCGCGTCGCATTCCACAGCTTGTTGCAGAAATTGCGGTAGCCCTCGCAACGGCTGAGGTCGAAATTGAGAGTGCGCGCAAAGCTCGCGAGCGAGGCGAATGTAAAGCGCAGCGCGTCCGCGCCGAAAGACGGAATGCCGTTCGCATAGTTCTTGCGCACGTATTTCTCGACTTTCTGCCTATGGCTGGCGAGCATCAGGCCCTGCGTCGATTTTTCGAGCAAGGCATCGAAGCTGACGCCGTCGATCAGGTCGAGAGGGTCCAGCGTATTACCCTTGGACTTCGACATCTTCTGCCCCTCGGCGTCGCGTACCAGGGCGTTGATGTAGACGTGGCGAAACGGCACCTTGCCGCAGAAATGCAGGCTCATCATGACCATGCGCGCGACCCAGAAGAAAATGATGTCGAAGCCCGTAACCAGCACCGAGGAGGGCAGGAACGCGTCGAGATCGCCTGTTTTTTCCGGCCAGCCGAGCGAGGTGAACGGCACCAGGGCCGAGGAGAACCAGGTATCGAGCACGTCCTCGTCGCGCTTGAGCGCGCCCTTGTATCCCCGCGCCGCAGCCAGCGCCCTCGCCTCGTCCTCGCTGCGGGCGACATAGCTATTGCCCGCGCCGTCGTACCAGCACGGAATCTGGTGGCCCCACCAGAGCTGGCGCGAAATGCACCAGTCCTGGATGTTTTCCAGCCAGTGCTTGTAGGTCGTAGTCCAGTGATCGGGGTAAAACTTGACTTCGCCTGCGGCCACCGCCGCCAGGCCGCTTTGAGCCAGGCCGTCCATTTTGACGAACCACTGGTCGGTCAGCATGGGTTCGACGATCACGCCGGTGCGGCCGGAGCGCGGCACCCTCAGCTTGTAGGGCTTTTCCGAAACCAGGCATCCCTGCGCCTGCAGGTCCTGCAGGATGCGCTTGCGCGCTTCGAAGCGGTCCAGTCCGCGGTAGGCCGCAGGGGCGGCATCGTTTATCCTCGCCTCCAGAGTCAATACGCTGATCTGCGCCAGCCCATGGCGTTGGCCGACCTGGTAGTCGTTGAAATCGTGCGCCGGCGTGATCTTGACGCAACCGGTGCCGAACTGCGGATCGACGTAATCATCGGCGATCACGGGGATCGAGCGGCCGGTGAGCGGCAGCAGGACCCGCCTGCCGTGCAGCCGGTCATAGCGCTCGTCCCTGGGGTTGACGGCGACGGCGGCGTCGCCGAGCATGGTTTCGGGGCGGGTGGTGGCGACTACCAAGGCGCCGGTCCCGTCTTCGAACGGGTAGCTGATTTCCCAGATCTTGCCGTCTTCCTCCTCGCTGTCCACTTCCAGGTCGGAGACTGCGGTGCCGAGCACCGGATCCCAGTTGACCAGGCGCTTGCCGCGGTAGATCAGGCCTTCCTGGTGCAGGCGCACGAACACCTCGATCACTGCGCGCGACATGCGCTCGTCCATGGTGAAGTAGCCGGCGTGCTGGCCCTCGGAGTCGGCGTAGTCCCAGTTGACCGAGGTGCCCAGGCGCCGCATCTGGCGCGTGATGGTCGAGCCGGACTCCTGTTTCCACGCGCGCACGCGCTCGAGGAATCGGTCGCGGCCCAGCTCGAGGCGGGTCCGGCCCTCGGACTGCAGCTGGCGCTCGACCACGATCTGGGTGGCGATGCCGGCATGGTCGGTGCCTGCCACCCAATTGGTGTTGTAGCCGCGCATGCGGTGGTAGCGCACCAGCGTGTCCATCAGCGTCTGCTGGAACGCGTGGCCCATGTGCAGGGTGCCGGTGACGTTCGGCGGCGGCAGCTGAATGCAGTAGGCCGGTCTGGCGCGGTCTGCAGAATGCGCGAAATAGCCGCGCCTCTCCCATTCTGGATACCAGTGCGCCTCGACGGCGTGCGGTTCAAAGCTCTTGGCTAGTTCCATCGTTTCTCTGGGGGCAACGGGCATCGAGCCGCACTAGGCCCGAAGGGCGACCGGCTCGATCGAGCAAAGCGCGAATTATAGCGGATTGGCCTTCCGGCCCATGCTATTTGCGCCGTTCCAGCTCCTGCTCCACGGCGGCATGGACGGCCTCGCTCAGGATTTCGCGCGTGATCAGCTGCAGCTCGCCGCGCAGGCTGTCGAACACGCGTTCGACCATCGGCGCGAGTTCATCCTGCAGGCGCCCTTCGATCAATGCGTCGATCCCGGACTGCAATTCGGCGAGCAGCGAGGCGCGGATGCTAGCCGCGAGCGCCTCCATCTGTTCTTCGTCCGGAGGCAGGGTTACGATGTACTCGGTGAGCACCGGCAGATCTTCGAACTCCGGGGGAAAGTCCACCACTTCATCGAGGACGGGAATCTCGGCGTACGGCGCAGCCGGCGCATGCCCGTGGCGCGCCATCAGCGCATCGGCCTTGCCCAGCAGGTCGTCCGGCTCAGAGCTCATTTCAACGCGAGGGCATGCAAGCCCTCATACTCCCTTGGTTAGTCAGCTGCAGATTTCGATCTGCAACGGGTACTTAAGCTTGCGCCTTGGACAGGTCGTGCTTGTCGATCGCATAGCCGCGGTCGCGGTAAAAGCGAAATCGCCCGCGCGCCGCTTCGCGGTCTTCCTCGTCGCGCCCGACAATTTCCACCAGTCGCTGGAAGCGGCTGAACGCGGGCGGCCACGCCGAATGCAGATTCAGCAGCACCTCGTCATGCGGCGTGTCTTCGGGGTCGTGGGTGATGAGCACCGGAGTCTGCGCAGCGAGCGGGCTGCGCGTCATGCAGTGCGGCAGGAACCCGGCGGGCAGCCAGGTCCAGAGCAGCTTGTCGATTCTCTGCGCCTGTGTTTCATCGGGCGCGTAAATAAGCACCCGCAACTTTTGTTTCGCCGCCTTGGCCGACAGGCGGCAGGCGACCTGCAGCTTGTCTTCGGCCTCGAAATAGAAGTCGATGCGCGTCATCTGCGATCAAGGCGCGATGGGCGAGGGGAGAGCGGGTTTTCGCCATTCCCGTCGTGCACCGGCGTGACGGTCATTTTCCCGCCCGTTTCATCAGAAAACTGGTCAGCAGCGCGACCGGCCTGCCGGTAGATCCTTTATCCTTGCCCGATTTCCAGGCGGTGCCGGCGATGTCCAGGTGCGCCCAGTCGAATTTCTTGGCGAAACGCGAGAGAAAACAGGCCGCGGTGACGCTGCCGGCCGGCCGGCCGCCGATATTGGCCATGTCGGCGAAATTGCTCTTGAGCTGCTCCTGGTAGTCGTCCCATAAAGGCATATGCCAGGCGCGGTCGTAGGCTTCATCGCCCGCGGCGAGCAGTTCGCGCGCGAGCGCGTCCTTGTTGCTGTACAGGCCGCTTGCGACGTGCCCGAGCGCGATCACGCATGCGCCGGTCAGGGTGGCGATGTCGACCACGGTCTCGGGCTCGAAGCGCTCGGCATACGTAAGCGCGTCGCACAGGACCAGGCGCCCCTCGGCGTCGGTATTCAGCACCTCGATCGTCTGCCCGGACATGCTGGTGACGATGTCCCCCGGTTTGGTCGCGGCGCCGCCCGGCATGTTCTCCGTGGTCGGGATGATGCCGACGACATTGAGCCTGAGCTTCATTTCGGCGCAGGCGCGCAGCGCGCCGAGCACGCTTGCGGCGCCGCACATGTCGAATTTCATCTCATCCATCTCCGGCGAGGGCTTGAGCGATATGCCGCCGGTATCGAAGGTGATGCCCTTGCCGACAAGCACCACGGGTCTTGCCTTTTTTGGGCCGCCCGCGTACTGGAGCACGATCAGTTTGGGCGGCTGGCGCGAGCCCTGCGCCACCGACAGCAGGGACCCCATGCCCAGCTTCTCCATGTCCTTGCGCTCGAGCAGTTCCAAGCCGAGCTTCCACTCCTTCGCGAGCTTCCTCGCCTGCTCGCCAAGGTAGGTCGGCGTGCAGACGTTGCCCGGAAGGTTGCCCAGATCCTTGGCCAGGCTCACGCCCGCGCCCATGGCTTGCCCCTGGCGCAGTCCGCGCGCCGCGCCGGTCGCGTCGCGCGCCACGGTCAGCAGTTCAACATGCGCGAGCGGGCGCGGTTCGCTCTTCTTGCTTTTCATGTAGTCGAAGCGGTAGGCGCATTCGGCGGCTACCAGCGCCACCTGGCGCGCCTTCCAGGTCGCGTCGCGGCGGCCCGCCTTGATCTCGCCCAAGCACAAGGTAAGCGTGCCGGTACCGGTTTCCTGCGCGGCCTTGATTGCGGCACGCGCCGCCTCGCGGTACTCGCGCTCGTGCAAGTCAGCCTCCTCGCCCAGTCCAACGAGCAGTACACGCTCCGCCGCTACGCCCGGGACGCGGTACAAAATCAGCGCGGAACCGAGTTTGCCTTCCATGTCGCCGCGCCTCAGGACGTCGCTCAGCGTGCCCTGCGCCGCGCGGTCGAGCGCGCCGGCGGCCGCGCTCAGTCTGCGGCCCGCATACACGCCCACGGCGATGCACGGTGTGGCGCGCATCTCCGGCGCGCCGCGTTTTGTGCTAAATTGCAATGGCTGCTCCTTCCATTCAATCGACCGACTACGCCTGATTATCCCTGCTTTGTTCCCGTCAAGTCAAAGCCGTTGCGCTAAAGCGCGGCATCGATGCGAATCCGGAGCGCAGGCATTCGTCGGAACCCGAAGCAAAATGGATATTTTGACGGGCCGATCCAGGGGGGCGTGAGGGGAGATATCCCCTCATGTCGCAAAGAGGTCCCAAGTGGCGATTTTCCAGCGCTCCCTGCTGCGCGAATTCGGCAATCTGGCAGTTGCGGTTTTTGCCGCCCTGCTTGCGATTACCCTCACAACGCAACTGATCCGCTTTCTCGGCCAGGCTGCGACCGGCAAGCTCCTGACCGAGGCGGTGCTCGCGCTACTCGGGTTCTCCGCGCTCAATTACCTGCCGGTGCTGTTGTCGCTCACTTTGTTCATTTCGGTGCTGATGACCATCAGCCGCAGCTACCGCGATTCGGAGATGGTGATCTGGTTCAGTTCCGGGCTTCCGCTCACGGCCTGGGTGCGGCCGGTCATGATTTTCGCACTGCCGCTGGTGCTCGTGATAGCGCTGCTGTCGCTGTTCCTCGCACCCTGGGCCAACAGCCAGAGCGAAGCATACCGCCGACTGCTCGAGAGCCGCGACGAGTTGTCGCGCATCGCGCCGGGCGTGTTCCGCGAATCGGCCAACGCCGAACGCGTGTTCTTCGTCGAGGGCATCGCCGACGATTCGAGCAGGGTACAGAATGTGTTCGTCACTTCGATGCAGCACGGCAGGCTGGGGGTGATGGTGAGCCGGCACGGTTTCACTGAAACCGCCGCAAACGGCGATCGTTTCATCGTGCTCGCGGACGGCAGGCGCTACGAGGGCAAGCCGGGCGAGGCGGAGTACCGCGTGATGGAATTCAAGCGCTATGCGGCGCGCATCGAAACGCGCGAAGCCAAGGTCGGGCAGATTCCGGCGCGCGCACTGTCCACCCAGGCGCTGCTGGATGACCCCCATCAGGGGAATCTGGCCGAACTGCTGTGGCGCATCGGCCTGCCGCTGGCGGCGCTCAACCTGACGCTGCTCGCGATTCCGCTGGCTTTCGTCAATCCGCGTGCCAGCCGCTCGACCAATCTTGTGTTCGCGCTGCTCACCTACATGGTGTACAGCAACCTGATCAGCGTGAGCCAGGCGTGGGTGTCGCAGGGCAAACTGTCTTTCCATATTGGCTGGTGGGCGGTGCATGTCACCATGCTGCTGCTGCTGTTGGTGCTGTTCTACCGCCGCATGCGCATCAATTCGGCGTTCAGGAGGGGACGTTGAACTTGGTGCGAAAATACCTCGCGCGCGAGATCTACTCGGCGACCCTGCTGGTTCTGGTCGCTTTCCTGATGCTGTTCGCTTTCTTCGACCTGATCAACGAGCTCAATTATCTGGGCAAGGGCAATTACCGATTGCAGCATGTATTGTTGTTCGTGCTGCTGTCCTTGCCCGGACACGTGTACGAGCTCGCTCCGATCGCGGTGCTGATCGGCACGCTCTACGCCTTGTCGCAGCTTGCCGCCAATTCCGAATACACGGTGATGCGGATTTCCGGCTTGTCGCCCTATGCTGCGGGTGCGGCGCTGGCGCGCATCGGCGCGATATTCGTGGTTCTTACATTCGTCTTCGGCGAATTGGTCACGCCATTCGCGGAGCGCGCTGCGCAGCAGCTGCGCCTCGCCGCGATGAGCGCAGTGGTGGCGCAGGAATTCCGCTCCGGGCTTTGGGTGAAAGACGAGTTTCGCTTCATCAACGTGCGCGAGGTCAAGCCCGACAATTCGCTCAACGGTGTCAAGATCTACGAGTTCGACAAGGATTACCGCCTGCGTTCGATCAGCTTTGCGGAACGTGGGGAATTCAAGAAAGACAATACCTGGAGCTTGACCCGCGTGGTGCGGACCAATTTCGACGGCAGCGGCACCAGCGTGTCCAAGTTCGCCCAGACTGATTGGCACTCGGTGCTGACGCCCGACCTGCTGTCAGTACTACTGGTTCAGCCCGAAAAGATGTCGGCGATCAATCTGTACCAGTTTACCCGCCACCTGTCGGAGAACCGGCAGCAGACCGAGCGCTACGAGATCGCAATGTGGAAGAAACTGCTCTATCCCTTCGCCACGCTGGTGATGATGGCGCTGGCTCTGCCTTTTGCGTATGTGCACGTGCGCCTCGGCGGCGTGGGGGTGAAGATATTTTCCGGCATCATGCTAGGGGTGCTCTTCCATCTGTTGAACGGCCTTTCCTCGTCGGTCGGCATCATCCAGGGCTGGACGCCGTTCTACTCCGCCGTGCTGCCCAGCGTGCTGTTCCTGACGGCTGCCATAGCGATGATGTGGTGGGTGGAAAGGCGGTGATTCGGCAGTGGCCGAGGCAGGCCGCGACAGCCGGGGACTACCGGCCAGGCGCGCCCTTGCCACGGTTTGCTCGCGATCAGTCGCTCACGATCCTTGTCCCCGCCAGTCGGTCGTGCAGGAACTGCCGGTCGCGGTCGAAAGGAGCGTAAAGGATGCCGATCCCGCCCAGCGCCAGGCAGGGCCAGGCACAGACATAGCGCACTATTGCCTGGCGCAAAGTGATTCTGCGGCCGTTTGCGCCGGCCAGTCGCAGTTTCCAGGTTTTCATCGCCAGGGTTTGTCCGCGGCGATGCCAGGAGCCGGCGAAATACAGTCCGATCACCAGGAATAGATAGAGCTGGAACACCTGTCGCAGCCACCCGCTCGGAGGGCCCCCGCTTGCGCCGAGGAACAGCAGCCCGGCAAAAAACGCGACGCCGGCGAGGAGCAGCGACTCGTACACCATGCTGACGAGCCGTCGTCGGATGCTGGGATAAGTGGGAGTGCGCGCGTCTGCGCCGGCGCCGGCCGGCACGTCAGCGCGCAGCGCCGGAAGGCACTGCCGGCGCTGCGGTCTTGCCGCTGTCGGGCGCGGCTGATTCCGGCGGGGCTTTTTTCGGCTTGGCCTGCTTCTGCGTCTGTTCCTGGTGCCACTTCTGCTTCACCACTTCGCGCTTTTCCGGAGGTTGCTTTGCCAGCTTCTTGTAGTTCTCGCGCGCGATGCGACGCTGCTCCGGAGTCAGCTTGGCCCATCCCTGCATCCGCATCTGCAGGCGCTGTTGCTCTTCCGGCTTCATCTTGGGATAGCGCTTGGCAGTCAGCAGCCATTTCTTGCGACGTTTGTCGTCGAAGCTGTGCCATTCACCGGCCAGGGGGGCCAGAATCTGCTGCTGTTCAGGCGTGAGCTGCGCCCACTCGGGCTGCTTTTTGTCGGCTGCAGTGGCGAAGGTGGATAGGGCGAGGCACAGCCCGAGCGTCAGGGCTGCGAGCGCTTTAGCCATGTATCGAAGCTCTTGTCCAGATAGGCGTTGATCGGCAGTTCACTGGAGAGGAGCGCTGTGTCGATATCGGCAATTTCCTCCACCGACGGCGTTTGCTGCCAGTACTGGAGCGCCACTAGTACCAGTATCAGTCCTGCGCCGGCGACGGCGATGCTGGCAGATGCCGGACTGCCCGACAGGCGCCCGACAAGGGCGTCCACCCAAGCCAGCGCAAACGCGGGCTCGGTCACGCGCTGGCGCACCAAGGCCCGCTCGCGCGCGACCTTCAGCCGGTCGCGCACGGCCGGTTCGAGATTCAGCGACCGGTCGAGTTGTTGCTTGATTTGGTGGCCGAATTCTCGTTCATTCATAATGTAACCCCCTTGCGCTTGAGTGCGATCGCCAGAGTGTGCGCCGCGCGCGAGCAATGGGTCTTGACGCTGCCTTCCGAACAACCCATGGCCTGCGCGGTTTCGGCAACGTCCAACTCTTCCCAGTAACGCAGCAGGAAGGCTTCGCGTTGACGTGGCGGCAATTTTATCAACTCCTCCTCGATTAAAACAATAAGTTGTGACTTTTCAAGATGATCCGGCGGCCCTAGCGCCTGATCCGAGCCTTCGGCAGGCGCCAGAGTTTCCAGCGGATCCGCCTCATCGTCTGCGCTCCTGCCCGTCAAAATCGATGATAACTGCGTAGTCCACGTCGCGCGCACCTTGTAGCGGCGGTAATAATCGCGGATGGTGTTCTGCAGGATACGCTGGAACAGCATCGGCAGTTCGGCCGAGGGCTTGGCGCCGTATTTTTCCGCCAGCTTCAGCATCGAATCCTGCACTATGTCCAGGGCCGCTTGTTCATCGCGCACGGCGTATCTCGCCTGCTTGTAAGCGCGTTTTTCGACAATGAGCAGAAACTCGGAGAGTTCGTTGCGCGAAGCCAGGACGATATCCTCGAAACAGCCGTTCAGGGAGCATGCGGGAACCTGTCCCAAAGCATATGCTGGTTGGCTCCGAATTCTAGTGCTTAACCCGGTATCGCGCTGCACAATTGTCGCGTGCGTTAAGTTGCGCCGCAACAAAAAAATCTTGACCAAATGAGGGGCAGGCATTAGTGTTCAACACTTTGGGAAAAACCCAGCGAGAATCATGGAATTAACGGGCGCAGAAATCCTCATAAAGTGCTTGCAGGCGGAGAAAGTCGAGTACGTCTTCGGTTATCCCGGCGGTGCGGTCCTGTTCATTTACGACGAGTTGTTCAAACAGACCAAAGTCAAGCATGTACTGGTGCGCCATGAGCAAGGCGCGACGCATGCCGCCGACGGCTATTCGCGTTCGAGCCGCAAAGTTGGCGTGGCGCTGGTGACCTCGGGTCCGGGCGTCACCAATGCTGTAACCGGCATTGCCACGGCGTATATGGATTCGATCCCGATGGTGATTATTTCCGGCCAGGTGCCCACCCATGCGATCGGGCTGGATGCCTTCCAGGAATGCGATGCAGTGGGGATCACCCGTCCGTGCGTAAAGCACAATTTCCTGGTGAAAGACGTCAAGGATCTCGCGCTGACGATCAAGAAGGCTTTCTATCTTGCCTCTACCGGCCGGCCGGGGCCGGTGCTGGTCGATATCCCCAAGGACGTGACCACCGACAAGTGCAAGTTCGAGTATCCCGAAACAATCTCCATGCGTTCCTACAATCCGGTGGTGAAGGGACATTCGGGCCAGATCAAGAAGGCGGCGCAGCTGCTGATCGAAGCCAGGCGGCCGATGATTTACGCAGGCGGCGGCGTCATCCTGTCTGACGCCTCGGCGCAGCTGACGAAATTGGTCAAGACGCTGGGATTTCCCTGCACCAATACGCTCATGGGTTTGGGCGGTTTTCCGGCAACGGACAAGCATTTTGTCGGCATGCTGGGCATGCACGGCACCTACGAAGCAAACATGGCGATGCAGAATTGCGACGTGCTGGTTGCCATCGGCGCGCGCTTCGACGACCGTGTCATCGGCGATCCGGCGCATTTCGGCCAGGTGCCGCGCAAGATCGTACACATCGACATCGATCCGTCGTCGATTTCCAAGCGGGTGAAAGTGGACGTGCCGATCGTGGGCCATGTGCCGGACGTGCTCGACGACCTGATCAAGCTGATCGATGCGAGCAAGCTGCGCCCCGATCCGAAGGCGCTCGGCGCCTGGTGGGAACAGATCATGTTGTGGAAGACCAAGGACTGCCTGCGCTACGACCGCAAGAGCAAGATCATCAAGCCGCAATACGTTCTGGAGAAGCTCTACGAAATCACCAAGGGCGACGCCATCATCACTTCCGACGTCGGCCAGCACCAGATGTGGGCGGCGCAGTTCTACAAGTTCGACAAGCCGCGCCGCTGGATCAACTCCGGCGGGCTGGGCACGATGGGCTTCGGGCTGCCAGCGGCGATGGGGGCGCAGCTGGCCAATCCAGGCGCGTCGGTCGTTTGCGTCACCGGCGAGGCGAGCTTTCAGATGTGTATCCAGGAACTGTCGACCTGCAAGCAGTATCGATTGCCGATCAAGGTCGTCAACCTCAACAACCGCTACATGGGCATGGTGCGGCAGTGGCAGCAGTTTTTCCACGGCAACCGGTATTCCGAGTCCTACATGGATGCGCTGCCCGATTTCGTCAAGCTGGCCGAGAGTTACGGCCATGTCGGCATCCGTATCGACAAACCCGCCGATGTCGAGCCGGCGCTGAAGGCGGCGTTCAAGCGCACCGACGAACTCGTGTTCATGGATTTCATTACCGACCAGACCGAGAACGTCTATCCCATGGTCGGAGGCGGCAAGGGGCTGACCGAGATGATCCTGGCCGAAGAATTGTAAGTTAGCGCTGCGCAACCCACTACCGATGCAGACAACCATGCGACACATCATATCCATCCTTCTTGAGAACGAGGCCGGCGCCCTGTCACGCGTTTCCGGACTGTTCTCCGCCCGCGGCTACAACATCGAGTCGCTCACCGTCGCACCTACCGAGGACGAATCGCTGTCGCGCATGACCATCGTCACTTCGGGCTCCGGCGACGTGATCGAGCAGATCACCAAGCAGCTCAATAAGCTGGTCGAAGTGGTCAAGGTAGTGGACCTGTTTGAGGCTCCGCACATCGAGCGCGAGCTGATGCTGATCAAGGTGCGCGCCGCCGCCAAGGATCGCGACGACATGAAGCGCATGTCCGATATTTTTCGCGGGCGCATCATCGACGTGTCCGAAGACACCTACACCATCGAACTTACCGGCACCGGGCAGAAGCTGGACGCCTTTATCGAGGCGCTTGGACGCAGCGCCATTCTCGAGACGGCGCGCACCGGCGCATGCGGAATATCGCGCGGCCAGCGGGTTCTTAGAATTTAATAAACTGAGGCCAGGGGCGAGAGTCCGGGGACTAGTCAGGCCGTGCCGCAGCTAGCTTCCCGTCTCCGTACCCCAGTCTCTCAATCCGAGGGGAAACCATGAAAGTCTATTACGACAAGGACGCCGACCTTTCGCTTATCAAGGGCAAGAAAGTGACCATCGTCGGCTACGGCTCGCAAGGCCACGCGCACGCTCTCAACCTGCACGACTCCGGCATGAAGGTCACCGTCGGCTTGCGCAAGAGCGGCGCTTCCTGGGACAAGGCGAGGAAAGCCGGACTCAAGGTGGCCGAAGTCGGCGACGCAGTGAAGGGCGCCGATTTTGTGATGATGCTGATGCCAGACGAGCACATCGCCGCGGTCTACCAGGGCGAGGTCGAGCCCAACATCAAGAAAGGCGCGACACTGGCTTTTGCTCACGGTTTCAACATTCACTACGGCCAGGTGGCGCCGCGCTCCGACCTCGATGTGGTGATGATCGCGCCCAAGGCACCAGGCCATACCGTGCGTTCGACCTATACTCAGGGCGGCGGAACGCCCATGCTGATTGCCGTGCACCAGAATCCGAGCAGGAAGGCGCGAGATCTGGCGCTCTCCTATGCGGCGGCCATCGGCGGCGCGCGTGCCGGCGTGATCGAAACCACGTTCAAGGAAGAGACTGAAACCGATCTGTTCGGCGAGCAGGCCGTACTTTGCGGCGGCTGTGTCGAGCTGGTCAAAGCCGGCTTCGAGACCCTGGTCGACGCCGGCTACGCGCCGGAGATGGCCTATTTCGAGTGTTTGCACGAATTGAAGCTGATTGTCGACCTGATGTACGAGGGCGGCATCGGCACCATGAATTACTCAATCTCCAACAACGCCGAGTACGGCGAGTACCTGACCGGTCCGAAGATCGTCAACGAGGACACCAAGAAGGCGATGCGCGAGGCGCTGAAAAACATCCAGACCGGCGAATATGCGAAGAGTTTCATCCTGGAGAATCGCGCCGGCGCGCCCACGCTACTGTCGCGCCGCCGCCTTACCGCCGAACATCAGATCGAGGTGGTGGGCGAAAAGCTTCGGGCGATGATGCCCTGGATCAGGAAGAACAAACTGGTAGATCAAAGCAAGAATTGAGCGCGATGAGCGCAGGACCGGAGAAGGCGTCGCCTGTCGTCCTGAATCCGGCATTGCGTCACTGCTCCTACCGTCTTCGATGAACTATCCCCATCCACTCATCGCCCGCGAGGGCTGGCCGTTCCTCGCGCTCGCCGTCGCGGCGGCGGCGCTGGTGTCCTGGTACAGCCTGGTCTGGTCGGTCCCGTTCTGGGTCGTTGCCTTATTCGTGCTGCAGTTTTTCCGCGACCCCGGGCGCGAGGTGCCGGGGGATGCGAAAACGGTGGTGTCGCCCGCGGACGGGCGCATCGTCGCGGTGGAGAAAGCGCACGACCCCTACCTCGACCGGGAAACGACCAAGGTCAGCGTGTTCATGAACGTGTTCAACGTGCACTCCAATCGTGCGCCAGTGGACGGGGAAGTGAAGAAGATATGGTACGAGGCCGGAAGCTTTCTCAACGCGGCGCTGGACAAGGCATCTACCGAGAACGAACGCAATGCGTTGTGGATCCGCGCTGATGCGGGTGCCGATGTCGTCTGCGTGCAGGTGGCGGGCCTGATCGCACGGCGCATACTTTGCTACGTCAAAGCCGGCGCCAGGCTCGAGCGCGGGCAGCGCTATGGTTTCATTCGCTTCGGTTCGCGCGTCGACTTGTACCTGCCGCCCAACGCCCGCATCAAGGCGGCGCTGGGCGACAAGGTGTATGCTGCCAGCACGATACTGGCCAGCCTGGAGTAGCACGACAGGGAGGCCGTTTCGGAATTGTCGATACGGTGTCTGATCCAGAGGGGTACGAGGGGACGTGCCCCTCATTTTTGATGAGCATGCGATGCCTCTCTACAAACGCAGGAAGCCGCTGATCAACGCCGAGATGCGCCGCCGCGGCATCTATTTGCTGCCCAACCTGTTTACCACTGCGGCATTGTTCGCGGGCTTCTACGCGATCGTGCAGGCGATGAACACACGTTTTGACCAGGCGGCAGTGGCGATTTTCATCGCCATGGTTCTGGACGGCCTGGATGGGCGGGTCGCGCGCCTGACGCATACGCAGAGCGAGTTCGGAGCCGAGTACGACAGCCTGTCCGACATGGTGTCTTTCGGCGCTGCGCCGGCGCTGGTGATGTATGAATGGGCGCTCAAGAGCATGGGCCGCATCGGCTGGATCGCCGCTTTCGTCTACTGCGCCGGCGCGGCGTTGCGCCTGGCCCGGTTCAACACCAATATCGCAGTGGTGGACAAGCGCTATTTCCAGGGCTTGCCGAGCCCGGCGGCGGCGGCGCTGGTGGCAGGTTTCATCTGGGTGGTGGACGACTTCAAGATAGATGCAGTAAGCACCATGCGCTGGATCGCCTGCATCATCACGCTTTTTGCCGGCCTTACCATGGTGAGCAACGTACCCTTCTACAGTTTCAAGGACATCAACTTCCGCCGCAGCGTGCCGTTCTGGGCCCTGCTGCTGCTCGTGTTCGCCGTTATCCTGATTTCCACCCATCCGCCCACGGTGCTGTTTCTCATGTTCGTTGCCTACTCTGTGTCAGGCTACGCGGTGTGGGGCTGGAACCGGCGCAAGAAGCGCTTGTAGCGAAACGGGGCCCGCAGGGTGACTGCATTCGGGTGCATCCCCTAGCAGAAAAGGCTATTGCCACCGGCCTCGAGCGGCCTATTGCCTAATTGCGGGAAAGCCGATATATTCGCTCCATGGTTTCCAGCACCACAGCGTTGACCGCTCTCCTCAGCAGCCTGCCTCTGCCGGCTTGCCTGCTGCTGCGCCCCGCGCGCACATAACCCAACCCACAATTTGTGTTTGTTTGAATCCTGCGCTAACCCGGCGCAGGCGGGCATTGTTCAATCCATTGCTGTATTTGCTGACCGGAGGCTGAGATGAAAGACCACTTGATCATATTTGACACGACCATGCGCGATGGCGAGCAGAGCCCCGGCGCATCCATGACCAAGGAGGAGAAACTGCGCATCGCCCGCCTGCTGGAGAAAATGCGCGTGGACGTGATCGAGGCGGGCTTTCCTGCCGCGTCAAACGGCGACTTCGAGGCGGTGCGCGCGGTTGCGGAGGTCATCAAGGACAGCACTGTTTGCGGGCTGTCGCGCTCCAACGACAAGGACATCAGCCGCGCTGCCGAGGCGATCAAACCGGCCAGGTCGGGCCGCATTCACACCTTCATCGCAACTTCGCCCATCCACATGGAAAAGAAACTGCGCATGACACCGGATCAGGTGTTCACCGACGCAGTCAATGCAGTGCGTTTCGCGCGCAAGTTCACTGACGACGTCGAGTTCTCGCCGGAAGACGCAGGGCGCTCCAACGTTGATTTCCTCTGCCGCGTGCTGGAGGCGGTGATCAGGGAGGGCGCGAAGACGGTCAATATTCCTGACACGGTGGGCTATACGATGCCGGAGCAGTTCGGCGCCCTGATCCGCACTTTGCGCGAGCGCATTCCCAATTCCGACAAGGCGGTCTGGTCGGTGCACTGCCATAACGATCTCGGCCTGGCGGTGGCCAACTCGCTCGCTGCGGTGATGAACGGCGCACGCCAGGTCGAGTGCACCATCAACGGCCTTGGCGAACGCGCAGGCAACAGTTCGCTCGAGGAGATCGTCATGGCAGTGCGCACGCGCCGCGACGTTTTTCCCTGCGACACGCGCATCGACGCGACCCAGATCGTGCCGGCCTCCAAGCTGGTGTCCGCCATCACCGGTTTTCCCGTGCAGCCCAACAAGGCCATCGTCGGCGCCAATGCGTTCGCCCACGAGGCCGGCATCCATCAGGACGGCGTGATCAAGAGCCGCGAAACGTACGAGATCATGCGCGCCGAAGACGTGGGCTGGAACGCGAACAAGCTGGTGCTGGGCAAACATTCCGGCCGTACTGCGTTCAAGGCGCGGCTGAAGGAACTGGGCATAGGGCTCGAATCGGACCAGGCAATCAACGCCGCCTTCGTTCGCTTCAAGGACCTGGCCGACAAGAAGCACGAGATCTTCGACGAAGATATTCACGCCTTGCTCGCCGGCGAGGCGGTCGCGGCGCAGAGCGACCACTGGAAGCTGATCGACATGAATCAGGCGAGCGGCACGGGAGAGCGTCCGCATGCGCGCGTGGTACTGTCCGAGGGCGGGACCGAGCGCCGCGCCGAGTCCGAGGGCGACGGCCCGGTCGACGCGACGTTCAAGGCGATCGAGAGCGTCGCCAGGAGCGAGGCCGAGCTGATGCTGTATTCGGTAAACGCGGTCACGCAGGGTACGGAGTCGCAGGGTGAGGTCACGGTAAGGCTGCAAAAGGCAGGGCGTATCGTCAACGGCGTCGGCGCGGATACCGATATCGTCGTGGCATCGGCCATGGCGTATCTTTCGGCGCTCAACAAGCTGCACAGCAAGATCGAGCGTATCAATCCGCAGCTGTAGAACTACGGGGCCGACACGATACAAGGGGCGCAGTTGGGAGCGGAAGTCCGCTTCGTTCTTGCGCCCTTCTGCCTGTTCCGGTCGGCCCGCCGCAGAAAAAATGTCTCGAGGGGTGTCATCGGCTGCTGCGCGGCTGGGATAGGCGCGTCAGGCGGGCGTAGACTACGGCGCTGGCGAAGAAAACCAGAGATAGCAGCGCCTCCGCCAGGGCCAGCGCTGCACTGGTGCCGGTGTCAGCAAAGGCGCGCATCGCGCCCTCGGCGAAGTAGGCGAGGATCAACATCGAAGCCCATTGATAGGTGTAGCGCCTGCCGTGCAGTACGCCCATCAGCGGCAGGAGCAGGGGCAGGGCTTTGAGCGCGAGCCAGGAACCGCCTGGACGCAGCGGGGCGAGCGACAATTCCCAGGCTAGACACAGGAATATCAGGGTCAGCAGGCTGAGATTGGCGCTGAGGTACAAGCCTTTTTGCAATCTAGATAGCCAGTTTCAGAGCAATCCCCGCGAGGCGCTTTCCCAGCGCGATGCAGAGGATCTTTTCCTCAGCGCTGATGGGCCGGTCGCTGGCGCTGCCGGCGAGGTGGCTGGCGCCGTACGGTGTGCCCCCGGTCTCGGTAGTCGACAGTTCGGGTGCGGTGTAGGGCAGGCCGATGATCATCATTCCATGGTGCATGAGGGGCAGCATCATCGACAGCAAGGTCGTTTCCTGGCCGCCGTGAAGACTGCTGGTCGAGGTGAATACCGCGGCCGGTTTTCCCGCGAGTGCGCCTTTCAGCCAGAGCGCGCCGGTACCGTCCCAGAAATACTTCATCGGTGCCGCCATGTTGCCAAAGCGCGTGGGGCTGCCCAGCGCCAGGCCGATGCATTGCTGCAGGTCCGCAAGTTCGCAATAGGGCGCGCCGGCATCGGGAATCGCCGGCTGCGCTACCGTGGTCACGCTCGCGATCTGCGGCACCGTGCGCACGCGGGCGCCGGCGCCTGGCACCTGCTCAATGCCGCGCGCGACCAGTTGCGCCATTTCTCGGACGGCGCCGCGGTGGCTGTAATACAGGACCAGTATTTCTGGCATGCGCGACTGACTAGCTGTGGGACGGAACATCATTATAGGGTGGTGCGGCGTTCGGGCTGCAAGCGGTATTCCGGCGCCGGCATGCGTCAGGAGAGTTTGCCGTCATAGCGCCACCGGTTTTTCCACGCCGCCTCCACCGCACGCGGATACTGCGGCCGGCCCAGGCTACCGTTGTAGCGTCCGAGCGCCCGGTACAGATCGCCTTTTTCCAGATCCAGGTAGTGGCGCAGGATGGTGCAGCCGTAACGGATATTCTTGCGCATGTCGAACAGGTTGTCGCCCTTTGCGCCTATGAGCTCTATCCAGAACGGCATGACTTGCATGTATCCTCTGGCACCTGCGCGGGACACGGCGTATTTCTTGAACCCGCTCTCGACCTGTATCAGTCCCAGCACCAGTTGCGGGTCGAGGCCGGCGCGGCTGGCCTCGTAGTGCACGGACTTCAGGAACGCCATGCGGCTGTGGTGGTCGCCAATGCGCTTGTTCAGTCGCGGCGACATTGCGCTGAGCCAGTTGACTTCGTCAAGCTTCGATTTGAACGCCGAGGTCAGCGGTGCGCTGTCGCTCACCGCCTTGGACATGGCGGCCTGTACGCTCGCCGCGAGCGGCTCGTAGATCTGCGCACCGGCCAAGGCCACGCCATGCGCACCGAGCAATGCCAGGCATGCTGTCAACCAGGCTAACGCGCGCATAACCTCGCTTTGACGAACGCGAGCAGTTCTCCCACGGCGATCGCTGTCGACGTCTGCTCGGACCGCCCTTGGTACTCGAGTTTGCCATCTTTCAGCCCGCGCTCGCCCACCACCACGCGATGCGGAATGCCGATGAGTTCCATGTCGGCGAACATGACCCCCGGGCGCTCGTCGCGGTCATCGAGCAGCACTTCGATACCTTCTGCGGCAAGCTCGCGATACAGCCTGTCGCAGGCTTCCCCTACCTGGGCGTTCTTGCGGTAGCCGATGGGTATCAGCGCCAGCTGAAACGGCGCGATCGGCTGCGGAAAGGCGATGCCTCGCGCGTCGTGGTTTTGTTCAATGGCTGCACCGACTATGCGCGTCACGCCAATGCCGTAGCAGCCCATTTCAAATGGGCGCGACTTGCCCGATTCATCCAGGAACACCGCTTTCATCGCTTCGGAGTACTTGGTGCGCAATTGAAAAATGTGCCCGACTTCGATGCCGCGGCAAATGTCGAGCGCGCCCGCGCCGTCCGGACTTGGGTCGCCCGGCACCACATCGCGGATATCGGCGACGAGCGCCGGCTCGCGCAAGTCGCGGCCGAAATTTGCGCCGGCGAGGTGATAGCCTTCCTCGTTGGCGCCGCAGACGAAGTCGGCCATGACCGCGACCGCGCGATCGGCGATGACCTTGATTCCCGCATCCGCGCCGACCGGACCGATATAGCCCGGTTTGCATCCCAGGTGGTGCTCGACCTCCGCATCGCTGGCGAAGCGGAAAGGATCCATTCCTGGCAGCTTTTGCGCCTTTATCTCGTTCAGGCTGTGATCGCCCCGCAGCAACAGCAGCAAAAAATCGCTTTCATGCATCACCGCGATTGCCTTGACCGTTTGCGCGAGCTGCACGCCCAATAGCGCCGCAACGTCCTCGCAGCGGGTCTTCCCCGGGGTCGGCACCTTGCGCATGGGAGCGGCGGGCGCGGGGCGCGGCGTACGCGGCGCGATCGCTTCGGCGAGTTCGACGTTGGCTGCATAATCCGAGTCGGGGCAATAGGCGATGGCGTCCTCGCCCGATTCGGCCAAAACGTGAAACTCGTGCGAGCCGGTGCCGCCGATGGCGCCGGTATCGGCGGCTACGGCGCGGAACCTGAGCCCGAGGCGCGTGAAAATGCGCGTGTAGGTATCGTACATGTTTGCGTATTCGCGCTGCAGGTCGGCGTAGTCGGCGTGAAACGAATAGCCGTCCTTCATCGTGAACTCGCGTCCGCGCATGATGCCGAAGCGCGGACGGCGCTCGTCGCGGAACTTGGTCTGGATCTGGTAGAAATGCACCGGCAGCTGGCGATAGCTTCGGAGCTCGCTGCGCGCCAGATCAGTGATGACTTCCTCCGAAGTCGGCTGAATCAGGAAGTCGCGTTGATGCCGGTCCTTGAATCGCAACAGTTCCGCCCCGTACTTCTCCCAGCGGCCGGATTCCAGCCACAGTTCCGCCGGTTGCACCACCGGCATCACCAGCTCGATGGCGCCGGCCCGGTTCATCTCCTCGCGCACGATGGCCTCGACCTTGCGCACGATGCGCAAGCCCAACGGCATCCAGGTGTAGATACCGCCGGCGAGCCTGCGGATGATTCCGGCGCGCAGCATCAGCTTGTGGCTGACGATTTCCGCGTCAGTGGGTGCTTCCCTTAATGTGGAGATGAAGAACTGCGAAACGCGCATGAGGATTCCCGTGGGCTTGGCGGGGATATTTTACTCGAAGATCGCAGCGCTGACGGCTTTGCGACGGGCTGCTTTCATTGCGCCGTGAAATGTGGAAGAATGACGCAAATACCATATTAAGGTGAATGTATCATGCTCGACCGTGACGGCTATCGCCCGAACGTCGGCATTGTTCTCTGTAACGCGAGGAACGAGGTATTCTGGGGCAAACGCATCAAGGAGCATTCTTGGCAGTTTCCGCAAGGCGGAATCAAGCACGGTGAAACCCCGGAGCAGGCGATGTTCCGGGAACTTGAGGAAGAGGTGGGGCTCAAGGCTCACCACGTCAAGATCCTTGGTCGCACCAGAAACTGGCTGCGTTACGAAGTGCCGGCGCAGTGGATCAGGCGTGAATGGCGCGGCAGCTACAGGGGGCAGAAACAGATCTGGTTTCTGCTGCGCCTGATAGCACGCGACAGTGATGTGTCGTTGCGCGCGAGCGAACACCCGGAGTTCGACGCGTGGCGCTGGCACGAGTACTGGATTCCGCTGGAAACCGTAATCGAGTTCAAGCGCGAGGTATACGCCCAGGCGCTGAACGAGTTGGCGCGCTATCTGAATCGGGACTCCATCCACAATAGACACGACCCCGCACTGCGTTCGGTGCGATGAATGGACCGATTTTACGGCTGAGCGCTATCGACCCAAGGAACAGGAAATGAAGCGCGAATACCATCCCCTCAGCGCGCACCCGCTGCAAGTCGGGGCGCGCTATCACCAGCCCGGCGAAGATCCGGAGCTCGTGCGCATCGACTCCCCCGCGCTCGCGGTAATGACCGATTTGAGACAGATACCCGCCGCGACCATCGACCGGGAAGCTCCGCTGGACGCGGCCAACCGATTCATGATCCGGCGCGCCGTGCGCTTGCTGCTGGTGACTGACGACGAGAGGCAGGTACTGGGCTTGATTACCGCGAACGACATATTGGGGGAAAAGCCGGTGCAGTTCGCCCTGGAGCGAGGCATCAAGCGCCAGGAGATTCGCGTGCGTGACATCATGACGCCGCGTGAGCGGCTGGAAGTGCTGCTCCATGCCGATCTGGTCCACGCCGAGGTGGGGCACGTCGTAGCTACCCTCAAGCACACGGGACGCCACCACGCGCTGGTCACCGACGCGGGCGAGAACGGCAAGGCACAAGCGGTACGCGGCATTTTTTCGGCATCGCAGATTGCGCGCCAGCTGGGTGTAGCTATCCAAACCACGGAGGTGGCCCAGACTTTTGCCGAAATCGGTGCGGCGCTCGGGCATTGAAGCGGATTTCAGCACCGGATGAAGGGCAAATTTGACAGCCCGAGCGTAACGAGATATATTTGGTCCATAAATTAGAACAAGTCTATTAGATTCTCTTTGCTGCTGATTTGTAACTAATTTATCTTTTTCACCCCTGTTCAACCGTAGGAGCAATCATGAAACTTAAAGGCTCAAAAACCGAGGACAATCTGAAAGCCGCTTTCGCCGGAGAATCCCAGGCCAATCGCCGCTATCTGTATTTCGCAAACAAGGCCGACATCGAGGGCCAGAACGACGTGGCTGCGCTGTTTCGTTCGACTGCCGAAGGTGAAACCGGCCACGCGCACGGCCACCTGGAATACCTGGAGCAGGTTGGTGATCCGGCGACCGGGCTGCCGATTGGGTCCAGTCGGCAGAATCTGACGGCTGCCGTTGCCGGCGAAACGCACGAATACACCGACATGTATCCGGGCATGGCCAAGAGCGCGCGCGACGAGGGATTCGAAGAGATCGCCGATTGGTTCCAAACGCTGGCGAAGGCCGAGCGTTCGCACGCCAATCGATTCCAGAAGGCTCTGGACGCATTGACCGATTGAGTCTGCGTAGGGCGCGGGGAGGGAGCGTGGTTTTCCTCCTCTTTCCCCCGCCCGGCGGATTCGCACTCGGTCCTTACTCCTTCCTCGTCACTCTGCATCCCACACAAATATGAGCACGCGCGAAGGGAGCCTCGAAGCTCCCACCCGGCATTCCATCGAATGGAAATCGCCGGATTTCTACGACCAGGGCAAGCTCGACGCCGAGTTGCATCGCGTCTACGATATCTGCCACGGTTGCCGCCGCTGCGTGAGCTTGTGTACCGCCTTTCCCACCTTGTTTGACCTCGTCGACGAAAGCAAGACCGGCGAGGTTGACGGTATGAATAAGACCGATTACGCCAAAGTCGTCGACCAGTGCTATCTGTGCGACCTGTGTTACATGACCAAGTGTCCCTACGTGCCGCCGCACCAGTGGAACGTGGATTTCCCGCACCTCATGCTGCGCGCCAAGGCGGTCAAATTCAAGCAAGGTGAAGTCCGGTTTCGTGACCGGCTCCTTTCCTCAACCGACGCGATCGGCAGGCTCGCCGCGATACCCGTGGTGGCGCAAACGGTCAATGCGCTGAACAGCAACGGCGCGGCGCGCGCGCTGATGCAAAAAGTCATCGGCGTGCACCAGGAGCGCAAGCTTCCGCCGTACAGCCCGTCGCGTTTTCGCAGCGGGGCGCCCCAGAGCCCGGCGCATGCGGTGAAAGACAGTGCGCGCACTCCGGGTAAAGTCGCCATATTTGCGACCTGCTACGTGAATTACAACGAGCCCGGCATAGGCTATGACCTGATCAAGTTGCTCGATCACAACGAAATCCCTTATGTGATCGTCGAGAAGGAGGCCTGCTGCGGCATGCCCAAGCTGGAATTGGGGGATCTGGAAAGCGTCGAGCGCCTTAAGCAAGTCAACATTCCGCCGCTGGCCCGGCTTGCGCGCGAGGGTTATGCCATCCTCACGGCGGTGCCCTCCTGTACGCTGATGTTCAAGTCCGAGCTGCCGCTGCTGTTCCCCGAAGACACCGAGGTCAAGGCGGTTTCGGAGGCGATGTTCGATCCATTCGAATACCTGGTGCTGCGCCACAAGGACGGCCAGCTCAAAACGGACTTTACCCGACCGCTGGGGAAGGTCTCGTACCATATCCCGTGTCATTCGCGGGTGCAGAACATGGGGCAGAAGACTCGCGAGGCGCTACAGCTGGTGCCGCAGACCACGATAACCACGGTGGAGCGATGCTCGGGGCACGACGGCACCTGGGGCGTCAAATCGGAGTATTACGCCAACTCCATGAAAATTGGCCGACCGGTGTTCAAGGCCATGGCTGCGGGCGATCCGGATTACATCAGCTCGGACTGTGCCATCGCGGCGCGCCACATCCAGCAGGGAATGGGCGAATCCAGAGCGCAAAGGGAGCATCCGCTGACCCTGATGCGCATTGCCTATGGACTATGAGAATATGAGTACAACGCAAAAGAACACGCATTCGATTGCCAGAGACAGCTTGCTTAGTCTGGAAGCGTACGCCCGGCAACGTCTGGAATTCCGCGCGAGGGTCATGGCGCACAAGAAAGACCGCACGGTCCATCTGGGCGCGCATGTGACGCTAATCTTCGAGGACGAGCTGACCCTGCGCTACCAGATCCAGGAAATGCTGCGCATCGAGCGCACTTTCGAGGAGCAGGGCATCCAGGACGAGCTCGACGCCTACAATCCCCTGATCCCGAACGGGCGCAATTTCAAGGCGACCATGATGATCGAGTATGCCGATGCAGAGGAGCGCAGGGACGCATTGGCGAAGTTAAGAGGGATTGAAGACCGGGTCTGGGTGCAGGTGGAAGGCTGCACCCGCGTCTATGCGATCGCCGACGAGGACCTCGAGCGCGAGAACGAGGAAAAAACCTCGGCCGTTCACTTCCTGCGCTTCGAACTGAGCGATGAAATGGCCAAGGCGCTGAAATACGGCGTGGCTTTGTCGCTGGGTGTGGACCACCGGAACTATCAGGCCGAGACCGGCGCGCTCGCCGCCGGCGTTCGCGCCTCCCTCGTACACGACCTGGACTGAAGCATGCGCGCAGTGTTCGCGCTGCTGTTGATCCTGTCCTTTTCGGCGGGCGCCCAGACTCCTGGCGCGGAATACGGCAGCGGAAGCAGGAACCGCCGGGCCGAGGCGCAAGTTCCTCTTCCGCAGTACCCGAAGCCTGAGGATTATCTGTCGTTCGAGGTGAGCGCGACCACGCCTTTCGACTTTTTCGTCGACGCGAAATCGGTGAGCGTCAGCACCGACGACGTAGTGCGCTACACCGTAGTCGCAGAAAGCGCCAGCGGTGCGAAAAACGTCAGTTTCGAGGGCATGCGCTGCAGCGACAAGGTGTTCCGCATCTATGCGGTTGGCCGGTCGGACAATACCTGGTCCGAGGTGCGCGATTCCAGCTGGCAGCCGATCACGGTTGATCAGCGCAACGTGCAGCGGGCGGTGCTCTACCGCGATTTCTTTTGTCCTTTCGCTGGCAACGTCGCCGACATCGGCGAGGCGTTACGCGCGCTCCGAACCGGCGCATCGCGGGCGGTAATTCCCTACTATTGACACATTCCGGTGCCGGGCCGCGATGATCGGGATCCGCTAGAGCAGGACCAGATTGTCGCGGTGGATCAGCTCGGATTCGTCCACATACCCGAGAACGGACAGGATCTCGCTGCTCGGCTTGCCCATGATGCGGCGGGCCTCGTTGGCACCGTAGTTCACCAACCCGCGCGCGAGTTCCTTGCCTTCAGGCGAGATGCAGGCGACCACCGCGCCGCGCTCGAACGCACCCTCAATGCTTTTCACGCCTATCGGCAACAGGCTTTTGCCTGCTTTGGCGAGTGCGCGTACCGCGCCGGCATCCAGCATGAGCCGGCCGTTGACCTGCAAATGGTCAGCCAGCCACTGTTTGCGCGCGGCGATCGGCATGGTTTCGGCGACCAATTGCGTGCCGATCTCCTCGCCCTGCGCCAGCCGCAGCAGCACTTGCGGCTCGCGTCCGGAGACGATCAGGGTATGCGCACCCGAGCGGGCGGCGCGTTTGGCGGCAAGGACTTTGGTCAGCATGCCGCCTTTTGCGATGTGGCTTCCGGCTTTGCCGCACATGCGCTCGAGCTCTGCGGCACCGGCCTTGGCCTCGTGTACCAGCTCGGCCGACGGGTGCTCGCGCGGATCGCTCGTATACAGACCGTCCTGATCGGTGAGTATGACCAGGCAATCGGCCTCGATCAGGTTGGTGACCAGCGCAGCCAGGGTGTCGTTGTCGCCGAACTTGATTTCGTCGGTGACAACGGTGTCGTTCTCGTTGATTATCGGAATGACACCCAGCGCGAGCAGCGTGCGCAGGGTCGAGCGTGCATTGAGATAGCGCTGGCGGTCCGCCAGATCGGCGTGCGTCAACAGCACCTGGGCAGTTTTCAGGCCGTGCTCGCGAAAAGAACTCTCGTATACCTGCACCAGGCCCATCTGGCCTACCGCGGCCGCGGCCTGCAACTCGTGCATCGCCTGCGGGCGCCGCGTCCACCCCAGCTGCTGCATGCCTTCGGCGATGGCGCCGCTGGACACCAGCACTACTTCCCTGCCGTCCGCCCGCAGCTGCGCAATTTGTGCCGCCCAGCGCGCTATCGATGCCTGATCCAGTCCCTGGCCCTGGTTGGTGACGAGCGAACTGCCGACCTTGACTACGAGGCGGCGCGCCGATTTGAGCAACGCCGCCATGTCAGGCCGCCTGCTTTTCGGTCAGGTGATCCATGATGGCGAAGCATAGCTCGCGGCAGCCCTCTCCGGTGAGCGCCGAGATCGCGAACCATCTGCCTTTCCACCGATATGCCTTGAGGAAGCGCTGTACCGACTTGCCGCGCTCGTCCTGCTGCAGCATGTCGGTCTTGTTGAGCACCAGCCAGCGCGGTTTGTCGTACAGCGCCGGGTCGTATTTTTTCAGCTCGTTGACAATGGCGCGCGCGTCCCTGACGGGATCCGCGCTGTCATCGAAGGGCGCAATGTCGACCAGGTGCAGCAGCAGTCGCGTGCGCGCCAGGTGGCGCAGGAACTGGTGGCCCAGTCCTGCGCCTTCGGCGGCGCCCTCGATCAACCCGGGAATGTCGGCGATGACAAAACTTCTGTCTTCGGCCACGCGCACCACACCCAGGTTGGGATGCAGGGTGGTAAAGGGGTAGTCGGCAACCTTCGGGCGCGCGGCCGATACGGCACGGATGAACGTGGATTTGCCCGCATTGGGCATGCCGAGCAAGCCGACGTCGGCGAGCAACTTCAGTTCCAGGTGCAACTCACGCGATTCGCCCGCCTCGCCCAGTGTGCACTGGCGCGGTGCGCGATTGGTGCTGGTCTTGAAATGCAGATTGCCCAGGCCTCCTTTTCCGCCGCGGGCGAGCAGGGCTTTTTGCTCATGCGCGGTAAGGTCGGCGATCTGCTCGCCGGTCTGGGCATCGCTGATGACCGTGCCCACGGGGACGCGCAGCACGATGTCCTCTGCGCCCTTGCCGTACTGATCCGAGCCGCGCCCGTTTTCGCCCCCTTTGGCGCGATGGATGCGCGCATAGCGGTAATCGATCAGCGTGTTGATATTTCGGTTGGCCAGCGCGTAAATGCTGCCACCATGGCCGCCGTCGCCGCCGTCTGGTCCGCCACGCGGGACGAACTTCTCGCGCCGGAAATGCGCAACGCCATCCCCGCCCTTGCCGGCGTGCACCTCGATCTTGGCTTCGTCGATGAATTTCATGTTCGAATCACGCTCCGACCGGCGCGACAAATAAAAAAGCCCTACCGCGTGGATAGGGCTTTTCTAGGAGCCTGCCGGTGTTCAGGCCGGCACCACGCTTACCGTTTTCTTGCTCATCGGGCCCTTGACCCCGAATAATACTTTGCCGGCAACCTTGGCGTACAGGGTATGGTCTTTGCCCATGCCAACGTTCTCGCCCGCATGCATCTTGGTGCCGCGCTGACGCACGATGATGCTGCCGGCTGAAATCAACTGGTCGCCATAGCGCTTTACGCCTAGGCGCTTGGATTGTGAATCGCGCCCGTTTCTGGAACTGCCGCCTGCCTTCTTGTGTGCCATGTTCAGCCCTTCTTACAGTGAACCCGTAGCAGGATTCGTCTTGCTGCGGTTCGATTTAGGTGGGTACGAGGGGAGTCATCCCCAGGTTTCGTTACATACGCCAATCCGCTTAGTTTATCCCGTGATCCCGGTAATCTCGATTTCGGTGAAATTCTGCCGATGGCCCTGATGTTTCTGGTAATGCTTGCGCCGGCGCAGTTTGAAAATGCGCACCTTGTCATGGCGTCCCTGGGCAAGGACTTTCGCCTGCACCGAGGCACCGGTGACCAGCGGACGTCCCATTTTGAGATTGTCGCCGTCGGCGACAAGCAAGACCTGGTCAAGCACGATTTCAGCTCCGACACCCGCCGGCAGTTGATCTATTTTCAATTTTTCGCCGGCGGCGACACGGTACTGCTTGCCGCCGGTTTTAATGACCGCGTACATGTTGAGGCTCCAGTATAGACAAAGCTGCAGTAAAACTAAGGAACCCGAGATGATACAGCAATTTAGCTTTGGCAGTCAAAAGCTTTGTGCTATGATTTCTGGCCTCAAGAATTCGTTTTCAGCCCAGGTTTCTGCTTCCAATCCCGTGCCCATAGAACCCATCCGATCCTTGATCGACGCCGACATGTGCGCGGTTGACGCCATGATCCGCCGCCGGCTTGAGTCTGACGTCGCGCTGATCCGCCAGGTGGCTGAGTACATCATCGCCAGCGGCGGCAAGCGCCTGCGCCCGGCCATACTGCTGCTGGCCGCGGGCGCAACCGGCTACGGCGGTAGTCATCACCATGAACTCGCGGCCGTGGTCGAATTCATCCACACCGCGACGCTGCTGCACGACGACGTCGTCGACGAATCCGGGCTGCGCCGCGGACGCAAGACGGCCAACGCGACTTTCGGCAACGCCGCCAGTGTGCTCGTAGGGGATTTTCTTTATTCACGCGCGTTCCAGATGATGCTTGCGGTGGATGACATGCGCGTCATGGCGGTGCTGGCCGATGCCACCAACACTATCGCCGAGGGGGAGGTACTGCAACTCCTCAACGTACACGATGCCGACGCAGACGAGGCGCGCTACCTCGAGGTGGTGCGGCGCAAGACGGCCAAACTGTTCGAGGCCTCCACCCGCCTCGGCGCTATCCTCGGGCGGGCGGCGCCGGAAATCGAAGAAGGTCTGGCGCAATACGGCATGCACCTGGGTACTGCGTTTCAGCTGATAGACGACGTCCTGGATTATTCCGGCGATCTGAATGAAACCGGCAAGAATCTGGGCGATGACCTCAACGAGGGCAAGCCGACGTTACCCCTGATCTACGCCATGCGCGAGGGCTCGCTCGCGCAGGCGCAAACGGTGCGCCATGCGATCGAGCAGGGCGGGCGGGAGGACTTTGCCGCGGTGCTCGAAGCCATCACGGATACCGGGGCGCTGGACTACGCCCGCGAACAGGCCAGGCGCGAAGCCGCGACGGCCTGCGCGGCCATCCAAGGTCTTTCGAATTCTAATTACCGCGACAGTTTGCTACAATTGGCAGACTTTGCGGTCAATCGAAAATATTGACCGCGTGCGTTTCGGGGGTTCGCCCCCTCCCGTCACACCTCGGGGTGTAGCTCAGCCTGGTAGAGTACTGCGTTCGGGACGCAGGAGTCGGAGGTTCAAATCCTCTCACCCCGACCACTAGTTCCCGGTGTTGACCGGACACATGGTTGACACTTTATACCGGAGACATAGTTAGCACTTTCGGACCGAAACGGTATACCACCGGCTCCACCCGGCAGGCTTCGCGATCGAAGTAACCGATAGCATCGTGCATATGGCTGAGCAGCCAGATATTGTCCCCTTCCTTGATGCCGACATTCTGTCCGGCAAAGATCTGGCCTAGGTTGAATTTCTTGGCGCCAACGCAGATTCGTCCACATTGGGTGACGGTGCGCTCGCAAAACAGGGCCGCCTTGCCGCAGCCGGTCTAGCGCGATAGCGAGGTCATCCTGATCTCCAGGATCGCGGGCGGCTAGCGACCGAACAGGCCCTTGAGCGCTTTCCTGGCCTGATCCTTGACATCGGCGTTCTGGCTGTCGGGCTTGGCTACGCCTGCGCCTGCGCCGAACTTCTCGCCGATTGCTCTTGTCACCGCGTCCTTGGCTTTTTCCTTGGCGGCTTCACCCGCCATGGCAGCAAAGTCGACGCGGAATTTCAGCGCGTCGTAGGGTCCTGCGAGGTGCACCGGCACGGTGAGGCCCTTGAGTTCGGCGAGGTCCTTGCCGCCCTGGCCGCCGGCGGGGGATACCACCGTTGCCCTGGCCAGATAGTCGATCGAGTCAGCGCCGATGTTGATATCGCCCTTGCCCGACAGGCGCAGGAACGGCGACTTGAGCGCCAGATCGTCGTTGTGCGCAATCCCGTTACTGATGACGAAACTGGCGGAGAGTTCGGAAAAATCCGTCTGCTCCTGCTTGCTCGCGCCCTGTTCGGTGGCGCCCTTGGCACCCAGCGCCGATTTGGTTTTGCGAAACGTTTCGGCGAGATTGATGCCCTTGATCGCACCGTCCCTGAGGTTGATCCCGGCCGTGCCGTTCAGGGCTTTCTTCAGCGCTCTCGTGCTATTGCCCGAACTGCTTAGATCGAGGGCAAGGTTGCCGCGGCCCTCCAGTATGTCCTTGTCGGCGAGGTCCCTTAGCAGTGGGCCGATGCTGACCGCATTGAGGTTTTCCTTAAGCGTGAAACGGTTGCCGTCGGCATCCAGCGTAAGTGCGCCCGCCGTGCTGCCCTGATATAGCTTGGCCGAATGCGGGCTCAGGTCCAGTTTGCCCTTGGCGAGCCTGAATTTGGTGTTGATGCCGGAGGCCTTTATCCTGGATACCTGCAGTGCGCCGATCCTGATCGTGCCGCCCGCATCCGCTGCCTTGAGCACCGACAGGTCGATGGGCTTTTCGCCACTGCTCCGCGCCTGCGGCTCGGTCTGTGGCGGCAGATATTGGTCCAGGTCGAGCCTGTCGATGTCGAGGTCCAAGGCCAAGGCCGGCGGCGAGAACTGCGTCAACCCGAGTTTCGCGTTGATGTTGCTCTGGTCGAATTTGGCGGCAAGATTGAGCAGCGCGGTCTTCCGGGCGAGATCAAGGGCGGCGTCGCCGCCAAGTCGCAGCACCACTGCGCCCTTGGGCAGGTTCGGCCCGGTGAAGTTGATATCTCCGGCGAGCCTGGACAATTGGTAGCGCCGGTCCTCAACGTTGCCGCTGACAGGACTCGCGAGGCTGCCTTTGAAGCTCAGTTCGCCTTGCTTGCCCTCCAGCGCCAGCGCAAAATCGGCAGCCTTGAACGCGTTGCCAGTGCCTTCGATGGCGGGGACGCTGAGCGTGGCGCTGATGTTGCCCTTGGTTCGCGTGAGCCTGAGAACGAGCGATATCCTTTCGGCACGGACCGCTTGCCTGGCTATCTGCGCTTTCGGGATACCCAGAGTCCCCGCCATGCCATCGCTGCCGAGCTTTCCTGAGAAATTGACCAGCAGTGCGTCTATCCCGGTTGCATCAGGCCGGAAATCCATTCCGCCTTGCACCTCCAGTTTGTCGAGGACGATCCCCGCAGCGCTGCCGGATGCCGAGGCGGCGAGACCGGAAATCCGGTAATGGCCGGCCTGCGGATCCAGGCTCATGCTGCCGCTGGCACTAATCTGGACATCGAGTGCCGGCTGTCTGGAGGCGAGGTGCAGCGCAAGTTCGAATTCGCTCGGCACCGCATTGCTCAGCTTGCCGGTCTTGAACGACAAACCCTTGATCGCGAACTGCCGGCCATCCGCCTCGTCCTTCCATTGAAGGTCGGTGTTGCTGATACCGATCCCGGCAACCTCCAGCCTGAGCCCCGGCGCACCCGCGTCCTGCTTTTGCGTCGCCGCCGAAGGCGCGCCCAGCAAGTCGTCGAAGTTGCTGCCGCCGTTCTTGTCGCGCGTGAGGTTCGCGCGCAGGCCGTCAATCGCGATCCGGTCCACCACTATTTGTTTGGACAGCAGCGGCAGCAGTTCGACCGATATGCGCGCTGAATTCACTGCGGCGAACTCGGCGCTGCCTTTTGGCTCGGACAAGCTCAGCTTGCCCAGTTCCACCCCGATCCTGGGAAAGAATGCGAGCTTTATTGCGCCGTCGATCACGAGCGTGCGCTGCGTTCGTTCCTTTACAAAGCCGGCCAGTTCCGCCTTGAACCTGTTCGCGTCGAAGCTGGCCGCCACGACCGCCATGCCCAGGGCAAGAATCGCCGCGAGTCCGGCTATGCCGATCAGCGCGTATTTGAGTGGTTTCATTCCCATGTGATTCACCCCGCTGTTCACCAGCCTAGGATACCCGAAAGTAAGGCTGGTTTGATTGGTCTGGCAGGGTGCGGCCGTCGCCAGTACCTCGACGCGGATATGAGAGGATATGAGATATGGTCAGGATTTGTCATCGCGTTGTTAAACATTGTTAAAGCGGCTTTGATGGCTTGCTGCCCGGGTGTAAAGTCCGCCTGCAAGTGTGCAATTCGATGCCAATGGCGATGGCTGCGTCCGGATTTGGGTCCGGCTCGGAAAACTGACACGGAAGAACGTATATGGGGCAACGACAGCGGATACTCTACGTCGAGGACGAGACCGACCTGCAATGGCTGGTCAAGCACATTCTGGAGTCGGCCGGCGCCTTTGAGGTGCTGGTGTGCAGTTCCGGCGACGAAGCGCTGCGCAGAATCCAGGAGTTTGCGCCGGATCTGGTCCTGCTGGACGTGATGATGCCAGGCATGGATGGTTTCAGCGTCTTGCGCGAACTGCGCGCGCGACCCGAAGGCGAGGGCCTGCCGGTGGTCTTCCTCACCGCCAGGCCGCAGGAGGGCGATGAATACCTGCGCTCTGGCGCGCAAGGACATATTGCCAAGCCGTTTGAGCCCCGCGGCCTGGTCGAGCAGGTGCGCGCTTACGCCGGGGACCTGGCGCCGGCGTAAGCGTTTCAGCGCTAGCCGGATCAGGAAGCAGGCGGGGCGGGCGCCACACGCTGCCAAAGGGCGCGGATCTGCTCTACCAGGGAATCCGGTTCAACCGGTTTGACTATCACGCCCAGCGCGCCGCGGCGAAGCAAGTCCTGCATTACCTGCGCCTGCGTGTTCGCGGTGAAAAACACCAATGGCGTCGCGGCGGTCCCCGGCAGGCTGCGCAACGCATCCATCGTGGCAAGCCCGTCCATGCCGGGCATCATCATGTCGAGCAGTATCAGGTCCGGCGCATACGCTCGGACCGATTCCACTGCGTCGGCGCCGCTGGCGCAGACATGCACGTCATAGCCTCCGCCGATTTCCAGGCTGAGGCGGGTAATAAGCTGAATATCGGGGTCATCCTCCACCAGCAGGATTTTTTTCAGCGGATTGGTCATATGCGCATTGATCCGTGGTCGTTTCCATTGCGCTGCGCGGCTTGCGCAAGGGGTGCCAGCTCGAAATAGAAAGTGGTGCCCATGCCAGGCGCGCTCACGAAATCGATGTTCCCGCCGAGCTTGTCGACGATCATCTTGCAGATGGCCAGGCCCAGACCGGTGCCGCCCCGCTGGCGCGAATTCGAGCTGTCGGCCTGAGCAAATCGTTCGAACACGTGTGGCTTGAAATCGTCCGGAATGCCGGAGCCGGGGTCGATGACGCTGACGCGAAACGCGCCGCGCGCACGCGCGAGGCGCACTTCGATGCGTGAACCTCGCGGAGAGAACTTGGCGGCGTTGGAGAGCAAATTCGTCATCACCTGCATCAGCCGGTCGGAATTGGCGTTGACCCACGCTGGCCCCTGGCTGTCCGCCAGCGCCAGGCTGACGCCGAATTGATCGGCATAGCCCTGGTTTGCCTGGATCGCCGTGGCGAGCAGTGCGCCGAGTTCCACCGGTTCAAGCTGAATCTGCAACATGTCGGAATCGAGTTTTTCCACGTCGAGGATGTCGTTTACCAGGCGCGCCAGGCGCTGCGAATTATCCCTGGCGACGCGGATCAGAGGCTCTACGTCCTTGCGCAGGCCCGTCATGCCGACGAGCAGGCCCAGCGCGCCGACGATGGAGGAGAGGGGTGTACGCAACTCGTGGCTGACCACCGCGATGAATTCGTTCTTCATGCGCTCGATTTCCTTGCGCGCCGAGATGTCGGCATTGGTCCCCGTCATGCGCAGCGCGCGGCCGGCGGCATCGCGCTTTACCACCTGGCCGTGGCTGAGCACCCATTTCCACTTGTCCGCGCGCGTTCTGACGCGGTGCTCGATCCGGTACTCCGGTCGCGTGCCCTTCAACGCGTCGATGAACGCCGAGACTACGCGTTCGCGGTCCTCCAGATGCACGAGATCATACAAAGTCCGGGCATCGGTGATCATTTCGGCCGGCGGATCGCCCAGCATTTCGGCCCAGCCCTCGCTGAGGTATATCTTGTCGCCCGCGATGTCGGCATCCCAGATCGCCAGTCTCGATCCCTGCAGCGCGAGGTCAAGGCGCTCGTTCGCGCGTACGATTTCCTCCTGCTGGCTCACGCGCGCGCTTATGTCGGCATGGGTGCCGATCATGCGTAGCGGCTTGCCCCCGGGGGCGCGGCTTACCACCACGCCGCGGGTCAGGATCCACTTCCAGCTGCCGTCCTTGCACAGCATGCGGTATTCCGTCGAGTAGACCGGACTGTCACCCTCGAGATACGCCTGTATTTGCGCCATGACGCGCGGCTTGTCCTCGGGGTGAATCCGCTTTTCCCATTCGTCGCGCCGGTTTTCGAATTCATCGTCGGAATAACCCAGTATCTCCCGGTAGCGCTTCGAATACAGGACCTCGTCGGTCTGGATATTGCGATCCCAAACGCCGTCGCCGGCGCCTTCGAGCGCGAATTTCCAGCGCTCCTCGCTCGCGCGCAGCGCTTCCTCGGCGGCTTTGCGCCCGGTAATGTCGATGAGCATCGCAAAAAATCCGGCGACGCGCCCTGCGCTGTCGAAATCCGGGATGAAGGTACCGGCAAGATAGTGCCGGCGACCATCGCTTCCTTGCTGTGCGCGCTCGTATTCGACGCGTTTTCCCTGCAGCGCCTGCTCGATTTCGGGCAGGATCGACGCATAAACGGCGCTGCCGAGGACTGCGGCCAGGTGATGATTGTCGATGCTGTCGGCGGGCAAATCCAGCCACTCTTCGACGGCGTAGTTGTGAAACAGCATGCGGTGCGTGCTGTCGACATAGCCGATCATCGCCGGTACCGAGCCGGTGACCAGGCGATATTGCTTCTCGCGTTCGCGCAGGGTCGTCTCGGTCTGCATCCGTTCCACGCGCTGGCGATTGATCACCACCGCAGCGAAAATCGCCAAAACGACAGTCAGCAGCCCGCTCCAGAGGGTAACTTCGCCGAGCTGCCGCATGCGCGCTGCAATGCGCTCGTGGCGAGCGCTGTCCAGCGCCTGCTCCCGCTGCCTGATCGCTTCGGACAGATGTTCGAATTCGCGCTCGCTGCCTCGGTAGGTTTTGCCCGAGATGAACGCCAGCGCTGCCGGCATGCCCTGCTGCTGCAGCAGGCGTGCAACCTCCGTCTCCAGACCGGCCATGCTGGTCGCGACGGCTGCAAGGGCTGCGACGCGGCCTGACTGTTCCGGGTCGTCGGCGACCATCCGTGCCAGCTGCGCGATGCCGCTTCCGCGGTCTGCCTCAGCTTGGCGCAGGCGCTGCAGATTTTCCTCCGACAGGCTGACGAGGTAGCTTAGAGTGGCGGCCTCCACCGCTTCCCTGCTGCCGGCCAGTTCCTCGAGTTTGGCGAGGACCCGCTGGCTTTTCGCGTTGGCACTGGTTTGTGCCGCCTGCTCGGTCACGTTGATTTGATAGGCGCCGCCGAGCGTGATCAACATGGCGATAGTCGTCGCCAGGACCAGGTATATGCCGAATTTGAATGAGAATTTCATTGCCGGGGAAGCATCGTACTTTTTGCGCGCAGCGTCAAATGACGAACTGGCCGGGCTGGCGGCCGCGGCTGTCTGCTAAAATGGCATGAGGAGGCGTATGTCCGACAAGTTCATTATCGCTGTGGACGCGCAGATCGCCGCACTGGTGCCGCGTTTTCTCGCCAACCGGGCTGCCGACGTCGACAAAATTCGCGCGGCGCTGGCTGGCGCCGATTTTGAAGCCGTACGCGTTGTGGCGCACGGGATGAAGGGTTCCGGCGGCGGCTACGGTTTCCCCGAGATATCGAGGCTGGGCGCCGCGATGGAGGAGGGCGCGCAGCGGCGGGACGCGGCAGCGATAAGCGCGCTGGCGACGAGCCTGGAGACCTATCTGGAGAATATCGAAATCAAGTCTGAGGACGGGCAAATGATCGACCATCGATCGACAACGCCCGGGAGCTGACTGTACGATGCGTATCGCTTTGCTCGAGGACGAACAGGATCAGGCTGACCTCGTATGCGCCTGGCTGAACGCCGCAGGCCATAGCTGCCATGTCTATATGCTGGGAAAAGACCTGGTACGCGAGGCGCAGCGCGAAACCTTCGACCTGTTTCTGCTTGACTGGGAGGTGCCGGGCATGTCCGGGGCGGAAGTGCTGGTCTGGATCAGGGCCAACATCCCCGAGCCGGTGCCGGTGCTGTTCGTAACCGCGCGCCAGCGCGAGCAGGACATCGTGCACGCCCTGTCCAGCGGCGCCGACGACTATATGACCAAACCCCTGGGCAAACTAGAACTGCTCGCGCGCATAGACGCGTTGGGTCGGCGCGCGCGAGCGAGCCAGCGCGTGGACGAAGACGTGCTCGAATTCGGGCAGCTGATCGTCGATTGTCGCAGCCGCCAAATCAAATTAGGGGGCGCCGAGGTGGCGATGACGCAAAAGGACTACGAACTGGCCGTGTTCCTGCTGCGCAACGTCGGCCGCCTGCTGTCGCGCGGCTACATCCTGGAGGCGGTCTGGGGACAGTCGGCCGAAATCAACACGCGCACCGTCGACACGCATGTCAGCCGCATCCGTGGCAAGCTGCAGCTCAAGCCGGAAAACGGCTGGCGCCTGTCCGCGGTCTATCAGCATGGCTATCGGCTCGAGCGGGTCGAGGCGGACGCGCGGTAGAACCTGATGAATCGGCGCTGCGTCGGCTAGCCGGGACAAATCGTGGGCAAATATCTGCTGCTGATTTTCGTGATCGTGGCCGCATGGTGGCTGGCGAAGGGTTTCCGGCGCAAGGACGCGGCGGGCGACGCGCCCGCTGCCGCACCCGAGCAGATGGTCAATTGCGCTCATTGCGGCGTGTATCTTCCGCAGAGCGAGGCCATCCGCGAAGGCGACAGGTTCTACTGCTGCAACGAGCACCGCCGCCTGGCGGATTAGCGTCGACGAATAATGGCTAGCTCGCAATTTGCAGCCGACACGCAGCCGGATTCGTTCTGGGTTTCGCTGCGTTTTTTCAACATTTACCGGCTGCTGCTCGCCGCGGTGTTCCTCGCCTCGGTCCTGATGCTGGGCGACGACCTCAATTTCGGCAGTCACAACCTCCGGCTGTTCAAGTACGTCAGCGGCGCCTATCTGCTGCTGGCAGTGGCGTATCAGGTGTATCTGGAACGAGTCCGACGCCATTTCAACATCCAGCTGACCGTACACGTGATGACGGACATCGTCGCAACGGTGCTGCTGATGAATGCGAGCGACGGCTTCAAGAGCGGCCTCGGCGTGATGCTGTTGATTTCGCTCGCGGCGGCAGCGCTGGTGAGCCGCGGCGCCCTGACCTTGTTTTACGCCGCGCTCGCCTCCATCGCAATTCTGCTGGAGCAGACTTACTGGGTCCTGTATTTCGATCACAGCGAGGCCAACTACGTGCAACCCGGGCTGCTGGCGATTGGCTATTTCGCCACGGCGCTGATCACCAACCAGCTGGCGCGGCGCGTAATCCGCCAGGAGCGGGTGATGCGCCAGCGTTCGGTCGACCTGAGCAATCAGCTGCGCATCAGCCAGCTGGTGATCCAGGACATGCAGGATGCGGTGATGGTGATCGACGGCAACGGCCTGGTGCGCCAGCACAATCCGCAGGTGTCGCTGCTGCTAGGCTGGCAGGCGCCGGAGCTCGATCAGATCGAAAATCATTCGCCGGAGATCGCGCGCGCGCTGGCGCATTGGCGCGACGCGGGTGGCAGCGCGGGGGAAACCCTGCTTCTGCCCGGAAGCGGCAAGCTGGTGCGTGCACGCTTCGTCGAGGCAGGAGCGGAGGGCGGCAGTATCACCCTGGTCTTCCTCGAAGACCTGTCGCGGCTGCAGGAGCAGGCGCAGCAACTCAAGCTGGCCGCGTTGGGGCGGCTCACCGCCAATATCGCGCACGAAATACGCAATCCGCTATCGGCGATCAGCCATGCGAGCGAACTGCTCTTGGAGGAGCAGCGCGGCCCCTCGCAGGAACGCTTGCTGCACATCATTCAGGATAACTCGAAACGCCTGGATCGCATGGTGCGCGACGTGCTCGAACTCACGCGGCGCGACCGCGTGCATCCGGAAGCCATTCACCTGGCGACTTTTCTGCCTTCCTTCATCGACGAGTTCGCGCAAAGCGAGCGCATTCCCGGATCAAGCTTCATGCTGCAGATGCATCAGGCGAGCGAAATCATATTTGACCGGGTGCACCTGCAGCAGGTGCTGTGGAATCTGCTACGCAATGCGTGGCGCCACTCGCGCCAGCGCGAGGCGAGCGTGCGCGTGGTGGTTAAGCGCAGGGCGAATCGGGTAGAATTGGACGTGATCGACGACGGCGAGGGCGTACCTACGAATCTGCGGCAGCAATTGTTCGAACCCTTCTTCACCACCTACAGCGGCGGCACCGGCCTGGGCCTGTACATCGCGCGAGAGATGTGCGCCGCGAATTCAGCCATTCTCGAATATGTCGGATCGCCGGCGGACTCCACCGGCGCGGACTTCCGCGTCCTGTGCGGGAGCAAGCCTGCATGAAACGCGCCGAGCGCAGGGGGAAGCCGACAGGGGCCGCAGTCCTGGTGGTGGATGACGAGGCGGACATACGCGAATTGCTCGAGTTGACTTTGCTGCGCATGGGGCTGGCAGTGGTGTCCGCGGGCAGCGTGGCCGAGGCGCAGGGTCAGCTCCAGGCGCAGCGCTTTGATCTGTGCCTGACCGACATGCGACTTCCCGATGGCGAGGGTCTGGATCTGGTACGTTATATCGGCGAGCATTGCCGCGACCTTCCGGTGGCGGTCATCACCGCATACGGCAGCACGGAGAATGCAGTCGCCGCGCTCAAGGCTGGCGCATTCGATTACCTTTCCAAGCCGGTGTCGCTGGAGGAACTGCGCACCCTGGTCAAATCGGCGCTCAAACTGCCGGAGCGCCAGTCCGAGGCCAAGCCCACATACCAGCAACTGCTGGGCGAATCGCCGGCGATGCGGCAGGCACGGGAGATGATACAAAAACTCGCGCGCAGCCAGGCGCCAGTGTATGTAAGCGGTGAATCAGGCAGCGGCAAGGAATTGGCGGCGCGCCTGATCCACGATCAGGGCGCGCGCCATGACCAGCGGTTCGTCCCGGTCAACTGCGGCGCCATTCCTGAAAATCTGATGGAGAGCGAATTCTTCGGCTATAAGAAAGGGGCATTCACCGGGGCGGAGGCCGACCGCGAGGGTTTCTTCCAGGTAGCGCATGGCGGCACGCTGTTTCTTGACGAGGTCGCCGACTTGCCCCTCGCGATGCAAGTAAAGCTGTTGCGCGCCATCCAGGAGAAGCGGGTGCGCAAGGTGGGGGCAACAGACGAAGATGCGGTGGATGTGCGCATGATCTGCGCTACCCACCAGAACCTCACCGCCCTGGTCGAGTCGGGACGGTTCCGCCAGGACCTGTACTTCCGCCTCAATGTGATCGAGCTGAAAATGCCGTCGCTGAAGGAGTGCCGCGAAGACATCCACGCGCTGGCGCAGTCCATGCTCGAGCGCATGGCCGGCGCCGATGGCACGGCCCTGCGACTGTCCAGGGATGCGCAGGAGGCCCTTGCGGCCTACGATTTTCCAGGCAATGTGCGCGAACTGGAGAATATTCTGGAACGCGCCGTTGCACTGTGCGGCGGCGAGGAAATCCAGCCGGGCGACCTGCGTCTCACGCCGGCGCGCCAGTCGGGCGATGAGCCGAACGGCGGGAAATGGCCGCTGCAGGACTATCTTGACCGGGTTGAGCGCGACGCGATACTCGAAGCACTGGGCATGACGCGGTTCAATCGCACGGCAGCGGCCAGACTACTCGGCATCACCTTTCGCGCCTTGCGCTACCGCATGGAGCGGCTGGGAATCAACGAACCGCGATCATGATCGCCGACGCCAATGGGCGCGTTGACGCAGCGCGCTACGTAGCTTCGGACAACTGCGACGAGCGGCCGACGGGTGAAGCGATCACTTTGCTGGTGATCCACAACATCAGCCTGCCGCCGGGCGAATTTGGCGGGGACGGCATCGAGCGCCTGTTCACCAACGATCTCGACTGCGCAGTCCATCCTTACTATTCGACGCTTGCCGGGGTGCGGGTGTCGGCGCACTTCCTCATCCGTCGCACGGGCGAACTGCTGCAGTTCGTTCCCTGCGAAAAGCGTGCCTGGCACGCCGGCGCTTCCGCCTGGCGCGGGCGCAGCGCCTGCAACGATTTCTCGATCGGCGTCGAACTGGAAGGAACGGACGATGTGCCGTATGCCGAGCCGCAGTACCTCGCTCTGGCAGGACTGGCGCGCGCGCTGCGCGCCTCATATCCGATAGCGGACATCGTCGGCCACTGCGACATTGCGCCCGGGCGCAAGACCGATCCCGGCCCGAGCTTCGACTGGATTCGCTTGCGCAGTTCGATCGGACAATAGAAGCGCAACGCCTGCGGCGCAGTACGCGTGCGGATGTTTTGTGGCTCGCGCCGGCGCAAGGCGAGCCGCGGCAAACTTCGAATCTCGATTACCTCATCCCGCAACTTCGGCAGCGGGCTGCGTTGGGTCCCAGCGTTTCGTGCGCTTATGCCGCATGCGGGCACAATTTTGCAAAAACTTCTTGCAAAAACAAAAGCGCATCACTAAAATTAGTTGCGAAGTGCTAATGAGGTACTATATATTGTGGTTGCAGTTGGAACAAAAATATAAGCCCAGCAACCGAAATGCGGCAGTCGGCGCACCGAAACTAGAGAGGAAGGATGCATATGCAGCTTGTCACCGATTCTGAAAAAACGCCATCCGTGGCCGGTGCAAGTGTTGCTGAAGTGTCCGCAGTGAACCAGTCAAGCTATCCTGAATACCGGATCATTCGTCGTAACGGCGCGGTGGTCGGATTCGACCCGGGCAAGATTTCGGTCGCGATGACCAAGGCGTTTCTTGCGATCGAAGGCGGTCAGGGTGCCGCCTCGGCGCGCATTCGCGAACTGGTCGCTGCGCTGACCGAATCGGTGGTCGCGGCGCTTGCGCGGCGCCAACCGGGCGGCGGCACCTTTCATATCGAAGACATCCAGGACCAGGTCGAACTGGCATTGATGCGCTCCGGCGAGCACGAGGTGGCGCGCGCCTACGTACTCTACCGCGAGCAGCGTACCAAGGCCCGTGCCCTGGAGCACGCCAAGCAGAAGGACAAGGTCGCCGCCCCCGCGCTGCACATAATAGATAATGGCGTGAGGCGACCGATCGACCTGGCCGGCCTGAAGATCCAGCTCGAAGCCTGCTGCGAAGGCCTGGGAGACGCAGTCGATCCGGGCATGATATTCCAGGAGACGCTGAAGAACCTGTACGACGGCGTGCCGATCGAGGAGATCCGCAAGTCGGCGATTCTGTCGGCGCGCGCGCTGATCGAAAAGGACCCGGGCTACAGCTTTGTCACCGCGCGCTTGCTCCTCAACACGATCCGCATCGAGATCCTGGGCGAGGAAGTGCCGCAGGCGCAGATGAGCGCACGCTATGCCGAGTATTTTCCCGAATTCATCAAGCGCGGCATAGCCGCCGAGTTGCTGGACGAGCGGCTGGCAAAATTCGATCTGGCGCGCCTGGGCAGGTCGCTGGATGCCGCGGGCGACCTGAAATTCGGCTATCTCGGCCTGCAGACCCTGTATGACCGCTACTTCCTGCACGATCAGGGGCAGCGCATCGAACTCCCACAGGCTTTCTTCATGCGTGTCGCCATGGGGCTGGCGCTGAACGAAATCGACCGCGAATCGCGCGCCATCGAGTTCTACAAGGTTTTGTCTTCGTTCGACTTCATGAGCTCCACGCCGACGCTGTTTAATTCCGGCACCCTGCGCTCGCAGCTCTCAAGCTGCTATCTGACTACCGTCGCAGACGACCTCGACGGCATCTACGAATCGATCAAGGACAATGCCCTGCTGGCCAAGTACGCCGGCGGCCTGGGCAACGACTGGACACCGGTGCGCGCGCTGGGCTCGCACATCAAGGGCACCAACGGCAAGTCGCAGGGGGTGGTCCCGTTCCTGAAGGTCGTCAACGACACCGCGGTTGCGGTGAACCAGGGGGGGAAGCGCAAAGGCGCCGTGTGCGCTTATCTGGAATGCTGGCACCTGGACATCGAGGAGTTTCTGGAGCTGCGCAAGAACACGGGTGATGACCGCCGCCGCACCCATGACATGAACACGGCCAACTGGATTCCCGACCTGTTCATGAAGCGGGTGATGGAAAACGGTGAGTGGACGCTGTTCTCGCCCTCGGACTGCCCCGACCTGCACGACAAGTTCGGCAAGGAATTCGAGAAGGCGTATGCGGGCTACGAGGAAAAAGCAGCCAGAGGCGAGCATAAACTGTTCCGCAAGATCCCCGCGCTGCAGCTGTGGCGCAAAATGCTGTCGATGCTGTTCGAGACCGGGCACCCCTGGATAACCTTCAAAGATCCGTGCAATATCCGCTCGCCTCAGTCGCATGTGGGCGTCGTTCACAGCTCCAACCTTTGCACCGAGATCACGCTCAACACCAACGAGCATGAGATCGCGGTATGCAATCTGGGTTCGGTCAATCTGGTCGCGCACCTCAAGGACGGCAAGCTCGATCACGCCAAGCTACAGCGCACGATTGGCACTGCGATGCGCATGCTCGACAACGTCATCGACATCAATTACTACGCGGTAGGCAAGGCGCGCAATTCGAACCTCAAGCATCGCCCGGTTGGCATGGGCATCATGGGTTTCCAGGACTGCCTGCAGATGTTGCGCGTCCCCTACGCGTCGAAAGAGGCCGTGGAATTCGCCGATCGCTCCATGGAGGCGGTCGCCTATTTCGGCTACCTGGCATCGACAGAGCTGGCCGAGGAGCGCGGCCGCTATTCCTCCTACCGCGGTTCGCTGTGGGACCGCGGCATATTGCCTCAGGACACCCTGGCTCTGCTGCGCGTAGAACGCGGCGGCCATGTAGAGATCGACATGAGCGTCAGCATGGATTGGGAGAGCCTGCGCGAGCGCATCAGGCAGCACGGCATGCGCAACTCCAATTGTCTCGCCATCGCGCCCACCGCCACCATCGCCAACATCATTGGCGTGTCGGCGTCGATCGAGCCCACGTATCAGAACCTGTACGTGAAGTCGAATCTGTCGGGCGAGTTCACGGTGGTGAACGAATACTTGGTGAACGACCTGAAGCGCCTGGACCTGTGGGACGAGGTGATGATCGCCGATCTCAAGTATTTTGACGGCAACCTGGCGAAAATCGACCGGGTGCCGGCTGCGCTGCGCGGCCTCTACGCCACAGCGTTCGAGGTCGAGCCGCAGTGGCTGGTCGAGGCGGCGGCGAGGCGGCAAAAATGGATCGACCAGGCGCAGTCGCTCAATATCTATATGGCAGGCGCCTCGGGCAAGCGGCTGGACGAGACCTACAAGCTTGCCTGGAAGCGCGGCCTGAAAACAACCTATTACCTGCGTTCGATGGGCGCGACCCACGCCGAAAAGTCGACGGTCAAGGCCGGCCAGTTGAACGCCGTGCCCGAGGGCGGTACTTCGGCTGCGGCAAATAGCGCCGACCCGGCCGAACCGAAGTTCTGCTCGATCGACGACCCGGATTGCGAGGCTTGCCAGTAGGCAGCCAGGAAGATTCGAGAGATGAATATGCTCAATTTTGACGACGAAGTGGCGGCTTCCCCCGTCCCCGGCCTGGGCCTGCAGGCGGTTAAGGGGTTCATGCCCGCATCACCGGCTGCTGCCACAGGCCGGCAGGAACGTGCGCGCGGGAATTCGGAGCTGGAGACGGGCGCCGAAGAACTGCGCCGCATCCGCGTGGAGGACAAGCGCATCATCAACGGGCGCACCGATGTCAACCAGCTGGTTCCGTTCAAATACAAATGGGCGTGGGAGAAATATCTGTCTGCATGCGCCAACCACTGGATGCCGCAGGAAATCAACATGAGCCGCGACATCGCCACCTGGAAGGACCAGAATGGCCTGTCCGAGGACGAGCGCCGCATCGTCACGCGCAATCTCGGCTTTTTCGTGACCGCAGACTCACTAGCCGCGAACAACATCGTACTTGGCACCTATCGGCACATCAGTGCACCGGAGTGCCGCCAGTACCTGCTGCGGCAAGCTTTTGAAGAGGCGATCCATACCCACGCCTACCAGTACATCGTGGAGAGCCTCGGGTTGGACGAAGGCGAGGTATTCAACGCCTACCACGAGGTTCGCAGTATCCGGGACAAGGACGAATTCCTCATCCCGTTCATCGATACGCTCACTAATCCGGCATTCAAGACCGGCACGCCGGAGGCCGACCAGCAGCTGCTCAAGAGCCTGATCGTGTTTGCCTGCATCATGGAGGGGCTTTTCTTCTACGTCGGATTTGTCCAGATCCTCGCCATGGGGCGCCAAAACAAGATGACCGGCGCGGCCGAGCAGTACCAGTACATCCTACGCGACGAGTCGATGCACTGTAACTTCGGCATCGACCTCATCAATCAGATCAAAATGGAAAATCCGCATCTGTGGACCCCGGGATTCCGCGAGGAGATACGGGGATACATGAAGACGGCAGTCGAACTCGAATACCGCTATGCGGAGGACACCATGCCGCGCGGTGTACTGGGGCTGAATGCGCCGATGTTCAAGGAATACCTGCGTTACATCGCCAACCGGCGTTGTCAGCAGATCGGCGTGGAACAGCTTTACTCCGGGGCGGGCAATCCTTTTCCCTGGATGAGTGAAATGACCGATCTGAAGAAAGAGCGCAACTTCTTCGAAACCCGTGTGATCGAGTACCAAACAGGAGGCGCGCTCAATTGGGATTAGCAACCTTCATTCCGGCGATGTTTAGCGGAGGCAAGCATGCGTAAGTTGACCGAGTTTCGGGCCGATAACGATTACAGTTTGTGGCTGCGTTTCGACGACGGCTTGGAAGGGAGCGTATTCCTGGGCAATTTGGTCGAAATCGGCGCGTTCAAACTTTGGCGCGACCGTGATCAGTTCCGCCGCGTGACGATAGACCCCGCGGCAATGACCCTGGTTTGGGATGGCGGAATCGAACTCGACCCCGCCGTTTTGTATCGTGACCTGCTGGAGCGCAAGGCCGCATGAGGCTGGCGAGACTGCAGGAAAGGAATTCGGCTGCTCGGGGTTCGCCCCGTTTGGCCGGATAATCCGGGCTATCGTGGCCGGGTTTGCAGTAGTTGTTTTTCTTTAACTTGAAGAAGGAG
>JACZJV010000102.1 GCA_014860355.1 Burkholderiales bacterium
CCGGTACTGAACCATGATTGTGTTGGGCGCGGATAACCTTGAAAAATCAACTATCTGCAAGAACATTTGAGTTCACGCCCCTCCATCCGCACCATTCGATTTTTAAGCTGTTCTAGTGTTGTCCACAAAAAAAGTTTTAAATGAACCAGACTTTTTATCTGAATGCTCTAAAGTGCATTCGCTATTAACAGATACAAATCAACATGTTGTATGACACACGCTGTTGCTGTTTTTATTACACACATACTTACACACAAAAAATTACCATCTAATTTACTTCTTGATCTGTGTAAGAAAAGTTTTTAGCGTTCCTGTTCAGGAACGCCAAATTTTCCGGCCCATCAGCATCGCTCCAATGTTTCTTGCTCATCTATGGACGGATGCGGACGGTGATGCCACACCGTTCTTAAGTAAAGCAGCATGAGTCGTCAATCGTTAAAAACTGGCTGGCGCAAGGTAAAATTTGGGGGACGTGGTAAGCCTCATTATCATTCACTCAGAAACGGAATCCGAAGAGCCCGCCATCCGACTTCCCTACGCCGGTACGCCGTGCGCGACTGTTTCACCGCGTCGCACTTTGACTTTAACCTCGACCCGTGACCCAAGCCCGTTAATCATCGCCATAAGACGTTCAACGCTTATGCGCCGAAAATCCGCATTGCGGACGCGCGAGAAGTCGCCGGCATCAATGCCCGTGAGGCTTTGTGCCTTTCTCACGCTCAACCCGTCCTTATCGAGCGTTTTGATGATTTCGGCGGCAAGGATTGCCTTCAACTGGCGAACGTCGGCATCCGCCATGTCAAAATCGCGATAGATGTTTCCGCTTCCGCGAATAATCTCTAGTTGTTCCTTTTTCATCGCAACATCTCCTTCAATCGCTTTATACGGTCCTTGGTCAAATCAATCTCGTGTTTCGGAGTCTTGATGCCGTGCGTCGATTTTTTCTGAAACGCATGAACCACCCAGAGATCGTCCCCGAGCTGCACCGCGTAGACCACCCGAAACGCATTGCCCCTATAGGGCAATGCAACCTCAAACACGCCTGATCCGAGCCCTTTCATCGGCTTGGCTATTCCCGCCTTGCCACCCTCGGCGGCGATGCTCAGCGCATCCAGAACTATCTCGCGCGCGGCCTCAGGAAACTCCTCGAACGCCTTTCGCGCTGGCGTCGGCCAGGATACCGGCCGGGTTACCCTCATTCTTCCTCTCCTTTAATGTTGGCAGATTTACCAACGCCTGTCAAGCTTGACCATTTTTGGCCGTTCCGGGCGAAACCCGCCGTTTCGGGTGTACCTGTTATCGGTGTAGATTGCCCGGCCTGAAACCGGTCATCAAAGCGGACTTTTATGCGGTCTCAAAGAACGCTTGAATAACTATAATATATTGATATATAATGACGTATGGTAAAAAAAGAACCGGACATTAAAGCGGACATTAAAGTGGCAAAAGACCGGGGTGAAACAACCTCTCTGATGGAACCGCTGCTGATCGCGGAGGGCTCGCGGCACCGCCCGGCCCTGACCGATCTCACGCTGGAGCTGGTGCAAAGGAGTGCCGGCTTCCGGCATTCGTTACCTGAAAGCATCCTCACCTCCCTGGCCGATCTCGTGCGGTCGATGAACTGCTACTACAGCAACCTGATCGAGGGCCATGATACCCACCCGATCGATATCGAGCGCGCGCTCAAGGGCGACTACAGCCATGACGCCCGGAAACGGGATCTCCAATTAGAGGCCAAGGCGCATATCGCCGTCCAGCGATGGATCGACGGCGATGGACTCAAAGGCCGTGCCCTCGCCGCTGATTCCATCTGTGAGATTCACCGGCGCTTTTGCGAACAACTGCCAGACGATCTCCTGTGGGTCGAGGACCCAAGGACCAAGGAGAAGATCAAGATCATTCCGGGCGTGCTGCGCCATCGCGATGTTGCGGTGGGCAGGCACATCCCCATCAGCGCACCCGCGGTTCCGCGTTTCCTGGAGCGCTACGAGGCTGTCTACTCGAAGCTGGGAAAAACCGAGACCCTCCTTTCAGCAGCGGCCGCGCATCACCGCCTTGCGTGGATCCACCCGTTCCTCGACGGCAACGGTCGCGTGGCGAGGTTGATTTCCCACGCGACGCTTTTGGAGACGCTCGATACTGGCGCTGTGTGGTCAATTGCGCGCGGGCTTGCGCGCAATGTGGATGCGTACAAGGGGCACCTTGCCGCCTGCGATCAACAGCGCCGCAACGATCTTGACGGCAGGGGCAATCTGAGCGAAGAAAATCTGGCCGAATTCACACGCTTCTTTCTCACGACATGCATCGATCAGGTCACTTTCATGGAGCAGTTAATGCAGCCCGACCAGTTGCGCGCGCGTATCCTGCTATGGGCGCAAGAAGAAATTCGCCTCGACAAGCTGCCGCCGAAATCCGGCGCGATCCTCGAAGCCTTACTCTATCGCGGCGAACTCCCGCGAGGCGACGCTGCTGGCATCATCGGCACGGGGGACCGCCAGGCCCGCCGCGTCGTCTCTGCATTGACCGACCAGGGCGTGCTCACGTCCGAGAGCACGCGCGCGCCGCTGCGTCTCGCATTCCCTGCAACGCTCTCCTCGCGCTGGATGCCGGGATTGTTTCCCGATCGAACAGGATAGAACCTGAACGTTTGTTGTGGAGCGACGAAAGCGCGCGTGACGCTGTGATGATCAAAAGCCCGAATTAGAAGAATTACGCCAAGAAAAACTTGCGAACTTACACACTTTCTTACACACTTCCGAGGTAGATAAAATTTAATCTAGTAAAATCAATAGGATGAGCTAAACATGCCAGACTTGAAAACCGGCAGGGGCGCAAGTTCCTCGCGAGTTCGAATCTCGCACCTTCCGCCAGTCCTGCCTCTGCGCCGTAATGGAAAATCCGGATATCATGGGCGGACCATTGGTACCATAGCTTGTACTCCCGTTCACCCGAAATCAGGTACCGCGATCTATACTCCAGGCATGGTCAGGCTGATCCGCTCGCTGTTTGCGTTCCTCCTCGGCATCGCGCCGCTGCTCGCCACGGCACAGAACCTGGTTGCACCCGAAGACGCGCGCGCCATTCGCGAAGTCATCGAGGCGCAGATCGACGCGTTTCGCAGGGACGACGCAGCGCGCGCTTTTTCCCTGGCCGCCCCCGGCATCCGCAAGACCTTCGGCTCTGCCGAAAATTTCATGGAAATGGTGCGCAGCTCGTATGCGGTGGTCTACCGTCCGCAGAGTGTGGCCTTCGAAGCGCCGGTCCTCATCGACGGCGAGATCCTGCAGCCCGTGCGCATGACCGACGTCGAGGGACGCGCCTGGCTCGCGATCTACCCGATGCAGCGCCAGGCCGACGGCAGCTGGCGCACCAATGGCTGCCAGCTCGGACGTTTGGCCGGGGTGCAGGTCTGATTGAGTGCGTGCCTGCCCAGCGTCGATACGATCGATAGTGCCCACGCAAAGCGGCCGGAGAAGACTTGGCAGTGAAGACAAGCAGGCCGTGGTGGCGCGATCCCTGGATTTCTGGCTTGGCGGCGGTGGCGATTGCTTTGGCGGGGATGACCTACGCCCTGCGGATGATCGACAATACGATGCTGTCCAAGCTGCCCTTGACCACGCTCGCGGGCAAGACCACGGACCTCCCCTCCCTGGCTGCGGGGAAGCCCGTGGTTGTCAATCTGTGGGCCACCTGGTGTCCTCCCTGTCGTCTCGAGCTGCCCTACCTCGCCGCGGCACAGCGGCAGGAGCCGGGAATAAGCTTTGTGTTCGTCGATCAGGGGGAAGATGCAGTAACGGTTGAGCGCTTTCTGGGCGGCGCGCACCTGGGCATCGACAACGTGCTGCTGGACACGGGCACCAGACTCGGCCGCGAAATCGGTTCGACGGCACTGCCGGTCACCTTGTTTTTCGACGCCAGCGGCCGCATGGTCGACAGCCACGTAGGTGCGCTATCGCCTACACTGCTTGCAGGAAAACTGTCCAGGCTGCGCTAGACCCGAGCAGCGCAGGGCGCGATCAATGCAGCGGATAGAGCAGTATCGCCAAACCAGCCGCCACCAGCAGCAGCCGTTTCAAGACGGGCCCCGGCGCGATGACACCGTAGGACACCATCGCTACCGCGAGGCCGATCTTGAGCGTGGCGAGCAGGGCCGCTCCCGGGGCCTGCGCCAGTGCGAGCACACCGGGGCTGGAAATCATGCCCAACGGGATCAGGTACAGGCCCAGCCCCAGCGCCATCGCCTTGAGCGCGACGGCGAGCCAGTTCTCTTCGACCATGCCGGCCGCGATGAACACCGCGCCGCACACCGGCGGCGTGATCGTCGAGAGCAGGGCGAACCAGAACACGAACAGATGCGCCTGCAGCAGGCCCAGGCCGAGTTCGGTCAGGGCCGGGCCCGCGACCGAAACGCAGATGACGTAGGCGGCCGTGGTCGGCACCTCCATGCCGAGCAGCAGGCAGGTCAGTGCAGTCAGCAACACCGCCGGCCACAGCAGGCCGCCGGCGCCCGACAGGATGACCGAGGTTATTTTTACGCCGAGCCCGGTGATGCCGAGCACGCCGATAATGATCGATGCGCACAGAATGATCGCGGCGATCATCCCGATCTGGCGCCCTGCCGTACGCACCGCGTTATTCAGGCGCGCCGCGATCGCGCGCGGTTCCACCCGGAACGCGTCGTCGGTGAAAAGCAGGACCGCGGCCGCAATCACCGCCAGGCAGGCTGCGTACTGCGGCGTGTAGCGCGCCGCAAACATGCCCCACAGCAACACCGAGAAGGGCACCAGGAAGAATCCGGTGGTAATCAGCACGGTGCGCAGCGCCGGCCTTTCGCTCTCCGGCAGCCGCGGCAGTTCGTAGCGCCGCGCGAATGCGTTGACGCCCATCCACACCGCGAAGAAATAGAGCAGCGCCGAGGGCAGCGCGGCGAGCATGATGCCGTCATAGGGCACGCTGGTGAGTTCGACCATCACGAACGCGCCGGCGCCCATCAGCGGCGGCATGATCTGCCCGCCGGAGGAAGCGACTGCTTCGACGGCGGCCGCAAGTGAGCGCGGATAGCCCAGCCGGACCATCGCCGGCAAGGTGATCGCGCCGGTGGAGGCGACGTTGGCCGAGGCCGAGCCTGAAATCGAGCCGAACAGCGCCGAGGAAATGACCGACACCTTCGCCGCGCCTGCGGTCAGCCGTCCTGCAGCGGCGGCGGCGACGTTCATGAATCCGGCGCCGGCCTGCCCGGCATTGAGCATCGCGCCGAAAATCACGAAGATCGCGACGATGCCGACCGAGACGCCGGTCAGACTGCCCCACAGCCCGCCTTCGGTGATGGTCAGGGTGCCGAGAAAGCTTTCCAGCGGCGTTCCCGGATGTCCGAACTCCCCGGGTATGTACTGGCCGAATAGCCCATAGAGCAACGCCACCGCCGCCAGCGTAGGCAGCGGCCAGCCGACGGCACGCCGCGCCATCGCGATCGCACAGACCAGCAGCACCACCGCAAACGTCGTCTGCAGCGGGCCCGACAGACTGCCGTACTGGTCTTCGAGCGCGGCATGGCGCCATGCAACCCAGAGGCAGGCGGCGACGCCCGCGGCGCACAAGCCCCAGTTGAGCGCGCCGGGCCGCCTTGCCTCTGGCGACGAGAGCAGCACCCAGGGCAGGGCCAGGGCCATGTGCAGCGGCCGGCTGACCAGATTGGGCACGAGCCCGGCGAAAATCAGCCACAAATGGAAAGCGATGCTGACCGTGCCTAGCGCGGCCCAGGAGTAGCTTGGCATTGGAGTCAGCGGGCCTGTTCGCGGCGAGCGGCCGCCGGGCGCTCGCGTATAGAGCGAAACGCGCCCCGGCCGATGCGATTGCGCGCTATCGGTTGGCGTCGGTCACCGGGTAGCCGACTTCCTTGTAGTAGCGCAGCGCGCCCGGGTGCATCTTGCGCGCTATGCTGGCCAGCATTTTCTCGTTCACCCCACCCCACCACGGTGCCGATGCGGCCATCTTGGCTCGCTGCGTCCAGTAGGTTCGGGTGAGCTGGTAGGCGGTTTCGTCGTCCATCTGCGTGGTGGTGTAGGCTATGACGGGCAGCGATGTGGTGACCACGTCCTCATTCTGGCCCGCATAGGTGCCGGCCGGAATCACGAAACGCGTCTGCTTGGTCTGGCTGATCTGCTCGTCCGTGAGAGACAGGATATGTACGCTGGTCCCGGCAGCCGCTTCGATCACATTGGGCGCCGGGTAGGAACCAGCCGTGGCAAAGCCGTCGATCTGGCCGTTCTTCAGCGCCGGCACTGCGTTATTGAGTTCGACATTGGCGAGCTTGACCTTGCCTTCGAGGCCGAACAGTTTGAAGTACTTCTCGGCTTCCTTGGCGCCGAAGCTGCCCTTTCCTATGAGCATGGTCTTGCCGGCGAGATCGGCGAAGGACTTGATGCCGGCATCGGCGCGCGTGACGAAGTGCATGGTCAGCGAGGGAATGGGAAACAGGGCGCGGATCTCGGCGAATTTCGGGTTTTCCTTGCCCTTGAACATGGCCCCGCCGTCCTGCGCCAGCGCAATCAGCGAGGGCGGGGTCGTAAACACGTAGTTCCCCGGGCGGTTCGGCGCCTCCATGACGTTTTGCACCGAGCCCTGGCTTTCTTCGACGGTGACGATGATTTTGCCCTCGGAGCCGGCCTTCATCGCCTGCGCGATCTCGACCGCCATTTGATAGTAGGAAGAACCGGCCTTCGCGGACTTGTAGGTGATGCGCGTTTGCGCAGCGGCGCTCAGGCCGTGCGCGAACAATGCGCAGGCCATGCCGGCCGACAGGATCAATTTCAGCAGGCCGCGACGGCCCGTATGGCTCGAATACATTCTAGGTCTCCTCGATTACCGGGCCCGGTTCCGGCGCGCAGGCCGGGCGCACCCAGGATGGGCTGTTGCGATTTGCTATATGCTCGATGAAACAGCGGCGTAATTGTACACTCTGCCCATGATCTGGAGGAAAAACCGATGACCCAGCCACTCTTGTTCACGCCGCTGCGCCTGCGCGAGCTTACGCTCAAGAACCGTATCGTGGTCGCGCCCATGCACCAGTATTCCGCGGTGAAAGGCTTTCCCACCGACTGGCATCTGATGAATGCGGGGCGCTACGCCGCGGGCGGCGCGGGACTGGTGATCCTGGAATCGACCAAGATCGAGCGCCGCGGCTGCGGCACGATCGGCGACCTCGGCATCTGGGACGACGCTTTCGTGCCGCCGCTCGCGCGCATCGTCGACTTCGTGCATCAGTGCGGGGCGGCCGCAGGCATACAGCTGGGCCACTCCGGGCGCAAGGCGCGCATCCGGCGACCGTGGGAGGGCGGCCGGCCGCTGGAGCGCGCCCTGGCGGCAAGCGCCGGGGTCGAGGACTGGGACGCCTGGGAACTGGTCGCGCCGAGCGCGCTTGCCGCGGACGAGGGCTCGCCCGTGCCGCGCGCGCTCGCGCGCGAGGAGATACGCGCCATCGCCGAGGCCTGGGGCAAGGCCGCGGCACGTGCGCACGCCGCAGGCTTCGACGTGGTGGAGATCCACGGCGCGCACGGATTCCTGATTCACGAGTTTCTCTCGCCGCTGGCGAACCAGCGCAGCGACGAATACGGCGGCTCGGAGGCGAAGCGCATGCGCTTCGCGCTCGAGGTGTGCGAGTGCGTGCGCATGCACTGGCCGCCGGGCAAGCCGCTGTTCCTGCGCCTGTCGGCCGAGGACGATGCGGGTTGGGGACCCGAGCAAAGCGCCGCGCTGGCGAGGCTGGTGAAGCCGATGGGCGTGGACGTGATCGATTGCAGTTCGGGTGGCATCCTGGGCGCCCCGCCTGCGGGCGCGCTCAAGCCTGCCTACGGCTACCAGGTCCGATACGCCGAGAAGATCAGGAAGGACAGCAAGATCATGACCATGGCCGTGGGTCTGATCGTGCACGCCGGGCAGGCCGAACGCATCCTGCAGGAAGGCCGCGCCGACCTGGTCGCGCTCGCGCGCGAGATGCTCTACAACCCGAACTGGGCCATGGATGCCGCGCAGAAGCTGGGCTACGATCCAGAGTTCGCGCTGGTGCCGCCGCCGTTTCGCTACTGGCTCGCGCGGCGCGCGGCAACGGTGCCGGAGCTGCGGCCATCGACCTTCGGCCCGGGCTCCTAGTGAAAAAGCAAAAAGGGGTCGGAGTAACTTTTCTATAGTGGCGCAGTCGTCGCTGCAATTGGAACTTCGACGGAAAAGTTACTCCGACCCCTTTTTTTCGCCCCTTCTTTCGAGCTGGCAGTTAGCGTGGTCTCGCATTTTCCACGCGCAGCAGCACGATGCGGTCGTTGTAGGTATCTATGACCCACACATGCGGCGAGCGTGCCAGCACCGCCTCCGGTTTGTTATAGGCATTGGGGCCGCGGCCACGCTTGCCGGTGCCGAGCACGCCTAGCAGGCGACCCCTGTGGTCCAGCCAGAGGATGCGATGGTTGTACTCGTCGGCGAGCCATATATGATCGCCGTCGATGGTCAAATATTTCGGGCCGCTCAGTTCCAGCTTGCTGCCGAAACTGCCGCGATGGTTTAGCCCGGAATCGAATATCTGCACCCGGTCGTTGCCCGAGTCGGCAACGTATATTCTGCCGTCCGCGGCCGCCTCGACATCGTGCGGATTCGAGAATTGGCTGTCCTTCGCGCCCTGGCCGCCGAGCGTGCGTTCGAGTTTGCCGTCGCGGAACACAGCCAGCGTATCGCCACGCGTGTTCGTGGCGATGATGCGCCCATCCGGCGCGATGGCAACGCCCTCCGGGCCTTCCAGCCCCTTGATCTCGCCGACCAGTTGCGCCTCGGCGCCCCGGATCCTGTAGATCGCGATGCGGTCGTTGCCGGTATCGGCGACCAGGAGCCGGCCGTCGCGGTCGAACTCGGCGTCGTGCGGATAGGATAATTCGCCCACGCCGAACATGCCTACCGGCTTGAGCGTCATGGCTTCGAACACGCGGATACGGCTGTTGCGCATGTCGGCGACGTAGATCAGCTTGCCGTCGGCGGAAAATGCGGCGTCGTGGGGCTGTGACAGGCCGTCGGTGAATTCGGCCAGCTGCGTCACCTTCAGTACTTGCTCCGCGAATGACGGCGGCGCGAACAAGAGGATTGCGGCGTAGATGAGTACATGCATGGTCATGGATTCCCGGGAAATTTGCTCAGTCGGCTTCGATCGCGCCGATACGGCGCGGTGTGTCCGATCCGTTCAGCTCGAAGATGCTGCCTCCGCCCGAAGGCGTGCCCGCGCCGGTGAGGGCAGTGATCGTGTACTGGTGGGTCACCATTACCACCGGCACGCCGTCTGGCGCAAGGGCGGCGAGAAAGCTGCGCAGCGCAGCCACCCTGGCGTCACGCTCCTGCGCTCGTCCATAGAAGGAATTCAGCGCGGGCAGGGGCTGGACCTCGCCGAGTTGCAACAGGCGCGCGGTTTCGCGGCAGCGGCACCACTGGCTGGAGTAGACACGCGCGCGCGCGATGCCGGCCCGTTTCAGCCGCTCGCCCAGCGCGCTCGCCTGGGCGCGGCCGCTGGCGTCCAGATTGCGCTGCGAGGCGCAATCATCCAGCCTGAATCCGGGCGGATCGCCCGTGCCGGGCGCGTAGGCATGGCGCAGCAGCAGCACCCGCCCGGGCTTGGCGAGCTCGGTGAGCGGCAGGATATCACCCGCCCACGCCGCAGGTGCGGCGAGGAGCGCAAGCGCTAGCCAAGGCCAGGGAAAGAAAGCGCGTCTCATGGCATAGCTGGTACCCGGGCGGCAGGGCGAAATTCGCCACTATTGTGTATACACCTAAAGCATTCCGTTCATTCCGGCAATCGCGCCGAACAACATCAGCCACATCGGATCGAGCCGGGTGCGCAGCATCAACGCGACGCTCGCCAGCGTCAGCAGGGCGCCGCGCGAGTCGTGGTCGGCTGAGTACGCGAGGACCCAGCCGCTGGAGAGCGTAAGGCCGATGGCCGCGATGTCCGAAAACGGCCAGACAATGCCGGTCGCCGCGCGCACAATGCGGCCATGACGCTGGACTCCGACACCTGCTACCGGGCGCTCAAAGCGCGCGACGCGAGATTCGACGGCCGCTTTTTCGTCGCGGTGTCCTCGACGCGCATCTATTGCCGCCCGGTGTGCACCGTCAAACCGCCCAAGCGCGAAAACTGCCGCTTCTATCCCAGCGCTGCGGCCGCAGAAATGGACGGCTACCGGCCCTGCCTGCGCTGCAGGCCGGAACTTGCGCCGGGCAACGCGAGCGTGGATGCCATCTCGCGCCTGGCGCAGGCCGCCGCGAACCTGATGGAAGATCGCACGCTGGACGAAGCGAGGCTGGACAGCGTCGCGACGCAGCTGGGCATCACAGACCGGCACCTGCGCCGCGCCTTCGGCGCCGAGTTCGGCGTATCGCCGGTGCAGTTCGCGCAGACGCAGCGGCTGCTTTTGGCGAAGCGCCTGTTGACCGATACCGCGATGCCCGTCACCGAGGTGGCGTTCGCCAGCGGTTTCGGTAGCGTACGCAGGTTCAATGCACTGTTCAAGCTGCGCTACCGGCTGCAGCCGGGACAGTTGCGGCGCCACGCATCCGCTTCAGGCGCGGCCGATGTGCTGGAATTCGAACTGAACTATCGGCCGCCGTACGACTGGCGCGCGCTGCGCGCTTTCCTGGGCGCGCGCATGGTTGCGGGCGTGGAAAGCGTAGACGGTAACCGCTATCGCCGCAGCGCACGTATCTGCGCCGGCGGCAAGGAATATCGCGGATGGATCGAAGTGGCACCGTCGCGGAAGAAACCGGCGCTGCAGATCGCCGTCTCTGCGTCGCTCGCAAAAGTCCTGCCCCCCGTACTGTCGCGCGTCAAGGCACTGATGGATCTCGCCTGCCACCCGACCGAAGTGGCGCAGGCACTGGGGGCGCTGGCGCAGCGGCACCCGGGTCTGCGCGTGCCGGGCGCATTCGACGGTTTCGAAGTGGCGGTGCGCGCAATCCTCGGGCAGCAGGTTAGCGTGATCGCCGCGCGCACCGTGGCCGGCCGCTTCGCAGCGGCTTTTGGTGACCCGATCGAAACGCCGTTTGCCGCGCTCACCGTCTTGTTTCCGACGGCGGCTACGGTTGCGGATCTACCTTACGGGCACATCGCGCGCCTGGGCATGCCCGCATCGCGCGCGCGTAGCCTGGTCGCGCTTGCGCGTGCGGTGGCCGATGGCGAGTTGGTGCTGACGCCCAACGCCGATATCGACGCAACGCTGGAGCGCTTGGGCGCGCTGCCCGGCGTGGGCGAATGGACGGCGCAATACATCGCGATGCGCGCGCTCGCCTGGCCGGATGCATTTCCGCACACCGACCTCGGCGTGAAGAAAGCGTTGGGCGAAACCGATGCGCGCCGCGTGCTCGCGGCGGGTGAAGCCTGGCGGCCATGGCGCGCGTACGCGGTCATGCACCTGTGGCAGTCATTGACCCAGAGCGCCTGACAGAATTCCCGTCAGGCGGCTGGCTTGGGGGAGCACAAGGGTGATATTCCCTCGTATCGTCCTAACCTTGAAGGAGCAGCCATGCACTACTACGATTTCTATGAAAGCCCCCATGGTCGGATGCTTCTGGTCGCGAACGACAATGGACTTTGCGGCGTCTACTTCGACGGCCAGAAATACCTTCGGAGAATCGAGGCGCAGTGGCGGCGCGATGCGAGCCACGCGGGGCTGCGCCAGGCGAAGCGCGAGCTGGCCGAATATTTCGGCGGCGGGCGCAAGCGCTTCGAAGTCGCACTCGCGCCTGCGGGAACGCCGTTCCAGCGCACCGTGTGGAAGGCGATCTGCGGCGTCGAATTTGGCCAGACCATCACTTATGGGGAACTCGCGAAGAGGGCGGGCCATGCGGGCAGCGCGCGCGCCGCGGGTGCAGCTACCGGGCGCAATCCGATCGGGATCCTGGTACCGTGCCACCGCATAGTCGGTTCCGACGGCAGTCTCACCGGCTACGCCGGCGGCCTGCATAGAAAGCGCGCGTTGCTTGCGCTCGAGTCGGGGACTGCGGAATTAGTTGCAGCCGCCTAACCCGGCAGTATTTTTCGAGCATTCTCGCCAAATATGTTGCCGCCGCTTGCGTCCGACGCCGGCAACGAAAGGTGGTTGCGCGCCGATTCGCGCGGCGCAGACTGCGCATACACCGGGCCAAGACGACTTTGTCGCCATCGGCACAGTGCATATCGCGCAAGCTACGGCACCTACTGGCGCACAATCTTATAGGCGCTGCCGATCGAACTGAGCATGTACAGTTCTTGCTGTGCATCCTCGCCGAATACCACCTGGTGAATCGCAACGCGGACCGGCCGGGGGGCATGGTTCGCGCCGGGGACGCGCTCGCCGAACTACTGCAGGCGAGGATACGGAGTTTTGAACGCGCGCAAGCGCCTGTTTGTCCGAGTTCGCCGGCCACTGCTGTGCAAGCGCGGCCCGACCGCGGTATGATTGCCCGTCAACACCGCCACCCATAGGTAGTATCCAAGAGCATTATGGCAACGAAATCTAGCGCTTACAACGCCGAAGACATCGAGATCCTGGAGGATCTGTCGCCGATCCTGCACCGGCCGGGGATGTATACCGATCCCTCCAACCCCAACCACGCGCTGGTCGAGGTCATAGACAACTCCTCGGACGAGGGCCTGGCCGGCCATGCCAAGAACATCTCCGTGGTTCTCTACGAAGACGGTTCGGCCGAAGTCACCGACGATGGCCGCGGCATACCGGTCGACATTCATCCGAAGAAAAAAGTACCCGCGGTGCAGGTGATTTTCACCACCCTGCATTCGGGCGGCAAGTTCCGCAAGACCGACAAGGATGCGGCCTATCGCATAGCCGGCGGCCTGCACGGCGTGGGGATCTGCGTCACCAACGCGCTCGCCACCCGTCTCGAGGTCGAGGTCAGGCGCGACGGCGCCTGCCACCGCCTCGTGTTCGCCGACAACGGCAAGGTCAAGGAGCCGCTGAAGCGGATCGGCCCGGCTCCGGCGCGCGAATCCGGCACGCGCATCCGTTTTTGGCCCGATCCCAAGTATTTCGATTCGCCCAGGATCGTCACCGCGGATCTCGCGGCGCTGCTGCGCGCCAAGGCGATGTTGCTGCCCGGGGTGCGCTTTACCCTGGGCGTGGAGAAGAACGGCAAGATCGAACAAAGCGAATGGCACTTTCCCGAGGGCATCAGGGGCTATTTCGCCAGCGCCGTGGCTGGCCTGGAGCCGGTGGCTGACACGTTCTTCGGCGAGCGCTATATCGCCGCGCAGTCGGAATCGGACAGCTTTGCCGAAGGCGAGGGCGCGTTGTGGGCCATCGCCTGGACCCCCGAAGGCGAGGTGGTGTCCGAATCCTACGTCAACATGATCCCCACGCGCCATGGCGGCACCCACGTCGCCGGCCTGCGCGAGGGCGTGTACAACGCCATCCGCAATTTCATCGACCTGCACGCGATGGGCCAGCGCGGCATAAAGATCGTGCCCGAAGACGTGTGGTCGCGCACCTCGTACGTGCTGTCGGTGAAAATGCTCGATCCGCAGTTCAAGGGCCAGGTCAAGAACGAGCTGATCTCGCGCGACGGCGTGAAGCTGCTGGCGCAGATGGTGCGCGACCCGTTCGAGCTGTGGCTCAACCAGCATGTGGACGAGGGCAAGCGCATCGCCGAGCTGGTGATGCGCCAGGCGATGACGCGCACGCGCGCAGCGCAGAAAGTGGAGCGGCGCAAGAGCTCGGGCGTGGCGGTGCTCCCCGGCAAACTCACCGACTGCGCCTCCGACGATCCGGAGCGGAACGAGCTCTTCATCGTCGAAGGCGATTCCGCCGGCGGCTCGGCCAAGCAGGCGCGCGACAAGGAGTTCCAGGCGGTGCTGCCGCGCAAAGGCAAGCCCAAGAACACCTGGCAGGATTCGCCCGACACCTTGTACTCGAACAAGGAAATCGAGGCAATCGCACTGGCAATCGGCATCGATCATCACCAGCGCGGCGCCGCAGGCGACATGTCGCGGCTGCGCTACCGCAAAATCATCATCCTCGCCGATGCCGACGTCGACGGCGCGCACATCCAGGTGCTGCTGCTGACGCTGTTCTTCCGCCATTTTTCGCGGCTGATCGAAACCGGCAGCGTGTACGTGGCGCAGCCGCCGCTCTATCGCATCGACGTGCCTTCGATGGGCAAGGGCAAGCCCGCGCGCAAGCTCTACGCGCTGGACAGGCAGGAACTCGCGGGGATAGAGGAAAAGCTCATCGACGAGGGCATGGACGAGGACAAGTGGGCGGTGAGCCGCTTCAAGGGGCTGGGCGAGATGAGCCCGGAACAGCTGTGGGAAACCACGCTCAACCCGGACACGCGGCGCATGCTGCCGGTGCAGGTGGAAGACGTGGCGCTCGAAGCCGATCGCTCGGTGTTCAATATGATGATGGGCAGGGAGAACGCCGCGCAGCGGCGCGAGTGGATGGAGACTTACGGCAATCTCGTCGATGCGGATATTTCCTAGGGCGTACCGCCAGTGGAGTTGCCTAAGCGATGTCATTCCGAGCGTAGCGAGGAATCTGCTTTTGAACAACCGAAAAAGCGGATTCCTCGGCCTGTGGCCTCGGAATGACGGGTTCTACGAAGTATAGAAGCAGGAACCAGTGCAATGGGAAATCAGAATGATTTGTTTGAAGGCCTCGCGTTGACTGCGGCGGAGAATGCGTTGAAGCCGGTAACCGCAGCCAGTGCCGGCCCTGTGCCGGAACAGAGCGCGGGCAAGAACGAGGGCAAGAACGATGAGGCCGCCGACGCCGCGCCGCCGGCCGCAAAAGGCGGCTCCGGTGGCGGCGGCGAGCCTCCCGACTTCGCGCCTTTGTCGGGGGAATTCGGCGACACCCTGCCGCTCGCCAAATACGCGGCGCTGCAATATCTGCAGTACGCGGTGAGCACGGTCAAGGACCGCGCACTGCCGCGCGTCGCAGACGGGCAGAAGCCGGTGCAGGCGCGCATTCTCTACGCCATGTGGGAGATGAACGGGCGCGCCGGTACGCCGCGCAAGAAATCCGCGCGCGTCGTCGGCGACGTGCTGGGCAAATTCCATCCGCACGGCGATGCCTCCGTGTATGACGCGATGGTGCGCATCGCGCAGAATTTCAGCCTGCGCTATCCGCTGGTTGACGGCGAGGGCAATTTCGGCTCGCGCGACGGCGACGAGCCGGCAGCAATGCGCTACACCGAGGCGCGCCTGACCAAATTCGCCGAGGTGCTGCTGGCCGAACTCGACAGCGGCACCGTGGATTTCGCGCCCAACTACGACGGCAGCATGGTCGAGCCGCAGGTCCTGCCTGCGCGCCTGCCGGTGGTGCTGCTGAACGGCGCCTCCGGTATCGCCGTAGGCATGGCGACCGAGATCCCCAGCCACAACCTGACCGAAGTCGCGAACGCCGCGATGGCGCTCATCCGCGATTCCGAGCTCACGCTCGCCGGGGTGATGAAATACGTCAAAGGCCCGGACTTTCCCGGCGGCGGCCAGATCATCACCCCGCGCGCCGAAATGCGCGAGGCCTATGCCAACGGCCGCGGCTCGGTGCGGGTGCGCGCGCGCTGGACCATAGAGCGCCTCGCGCGCGGGCAATGGCAGGTGGCGGTGCACGAACTGCCACCGGGCGCCTCGTCGCGCAAAGTGCTCGAGGAAATCGAGGCCATCACCAATCCGCAAGCCCGGCCGGGGAAGAAATCGCTCACGCCCGAGCAGCAGCGCGAAAAGCAGCTGATGCTCTCCATGCTCGATCGCGCGCGCGACGAGTCCGACCGCACGCACCCGGTGCGCCTGGTGTTCGAGCCCAAGTCCTCGCGCCAGGACGAGAACGAGTTCGTCAATCTGCTGCTGGCGAAAACCAGCATGGAGACCAACACCTCGATCAACCTGGTGATGGTGGGGCTGGACGGGCGGCCCACCGGCAAGAACCTGAAAGACATCCTCGCCGAATGGCTGGAATTCCGCTATGCCACGGTGACGCGACGTACCCGCTTCCGCCTGGACAAGGTGCTCGACCGCATCCATGTACTCGAAGGGCGCCTGCTGGTGCTCCTGAACGTGGACAAGGTGATCAAGCTGATCCGCAACTCTGAAGACCCCGGCCCCGAGTTGATGCGCGTGTTCAAACTGACCGAGCGCCAGGCCGAGGACATCCTGGAGATGCGCCTGCGCCAGTTGGCCAAGCTCGAGCACATCAAGCTGGAAAAGGAACTCGACGGGCTCAACAAAGAGCAGAAGGGCCTGGAAAAAGTGCTCGGCAGCCGCAAGGCGCTGGAAGCGCTGGTGATCGAGGAAATCGAGGCAGACGTCAAGGCTTTCGGCGACAAGCGGCGCACGGTGATCGAGGAATCGGAAAAGGCGGTGCTTGAAACACCGGTGCTGGACGAGCCGCTGACGGTGATTTTTTCCAGGAACGGCTGGGTACGCGCGCGCCAGGGCCACGGCGTGGACGCGTCCACGCTCTCGTTCAAAGAGGGCGACAGCCTGGCTGCGCTCCTGCCCTGCCGCACCGTGGATCCGGTGATCTTCCTGGATTCCGCGGGCCGCGCCTACAGCGTCGATGCCGGGGGCCTGCCCAGCGCGCGCGGCGACGGCGCGCCGGCCTCGTCGCTGGTGGAAGTACAGGGCGGGGCGAAGATCATGCATTGCGTCGTGGGCAAGGTCGAGACCCGCGTGCTGGTTGCTTCCAGCGGCGGCTACGGCTTCCTTTGCAGCATCGGCGACATGGTTTCCAACCGTCGTGCCGGCCGCGAATTCATGAGCGTGGAGGCCGGCGAGACACCGCTGGCGCCATTTGTCTACGACGAGGCGGCGGGCAATCACGTGGTCGCACTGTCCGCCGATGGTCGCCTGCTAGCTTTCGACATAGGCGAAATGCGCGCCATGTCCAAGGGCCGCGGCGTCATCGTCATGGGACTGGATGAAGGCGAGAAGCTGCTCGCGGCCGCAGTGACCCGGCTCACATCGGTCACGGTGAGCGGCACAGGCCGCGGCGGCAAGGACAGGCTGCTTGAGATCAAGGGTGAAAAACTGCGCCACCATGTCGGCCACCGCGCGCGCATGGGCCGGGTGCTGCCGGAGAAGATCAAGCCCACCGGCCTGGCCGTCGCGCCGAAACTGCAACTGGACGGCAAATAGGACAAAATTCGCTGCTCCTATGCGGTAAAATTACGCCCTTTCAGGCTGAACGGCTACTGCGCACCATGGCACTGATAGTCCAGAAATTCGGCGGCACTTCCGTCGGCTCGACCGAGCGCATCAAGAACGTCGCCAGGCGTGTCGCCCGCTGGAAGGGCGAGGGCCACCAGGTGGTCGTGGTTCCCTCGGCCATGTCGGGCGAGACCAACCGCTTGATCGCGCTGGCAAAAGAAATAATGCCCGACCCCGACCCGCGTGAACTCGACGTGGTAGCGTCTACCGGCGAGCAGGTCACCATCGGCCTGCTGTCCATGGCGCTGATGGCCCAGGGCGTGAAGGCGAAAAGCTACACCGGCGCCCAGGTGAAAGTGCAAACCGACAGCGCATTCACCAAGGCGCGCATCGAGCGCATCGACGAGAACCGCATGCGCGCGGACCTCGAAGCCGGCTACGTGGTCGTCGTCGCCGGCTTTCAGGGCGTGGACGCTGCCGGCAACATCACTACGCTGGGCCGCGGCGGCTCCGACACCTCGGCGGTTGCGCTGGCGGCGGCGCTTAAGGCCGACGAGTGCCAGATCTATACCGACGTCGACGGCGTCTACACCACCGATCCGCGCATCGTGCCCGAGGCGCGGCGCCTGGATACCATCACCTTCGAGGAAATGCTCGAGATGGCGAGCCTGGGCTCGAAAGTCCTGCAGATCCGTTCGGTCGAATTTGCCGGCAAGTACAAAGTGAAACTGCGCGTGCTCTCGTCCTTCGAGGACAAGGAAGGCCCGGGCACGCTGATTACGTACGAGGAAGACGAAAAAATGGAAAAAGCCGTCATATCCGGCATCGCGTTCAATCACGACGAAGCCAAGATCACCGTCATGGGTGTGCCAGACCGCCCGGGCATCGCCTACCAGATACTCGGGCCGATCGGCGACGCCAACATCGACGTCGACATGATCATCCAGAATGCCAGCGTCGACGAAATGACCGATTTCTCCTTCACCGTGAATCGCAGCGAATACAACAAGGCGATGGACGTGCTGAACAATCAGGTGAAGAGCCACATCAAGGCGACGGACATCCGCGGCGACGCCAAGGTGTGCAAGGTGTCCCTGGTGGGCGTGGGCATGCGCACCCACGCCGGCGTCGCGGGCAAGATGTTCCGCACGCTGGCCGAGGAGGGCATCAACATCCAGATGATCTCCACTTCGGAAATCAAGATCGCGGTGGTGATCGACGAAAAATACATGGAGCTCGCGGTGCGCGCGCTGCACAAGGCTTTCGACCTCGACCAGCGCCCATGATATAGTTTCAACCAGATCCGGAGAGGTGGCCGAGTGGTCGAAGGCGCGCCCCTGCTAAGGGCGTATATGGCTTAACCCGTATCGAGGGTTCGAATCCCTCCCTCTCCGCCAACGAATAGTCCAGCAGGTTCCAGATTATTCCGAAATAAAAATATAAATAGCATATAAATCAGCGTGTTCAAGTGTTTTCCACCAAAATGTCGTCCAGCGCTGTCCAAAACGGTTTGCTATAATCCGTGCATATAGTGGCGGGTAGAGTGGCGGGTAGACCAGTTTGGCGGAGGGTTTCAGGCAATGGCGCTGACAGCAATGGAGATCAAACACGCAA
>JACZJV010000103.1 GCA_014860355.1 Burkholderiales bacterium
GGTCATATCGTGGCGACGGGTGAGAAGCTGGCCGCGCGGCTAGGAGTGGGAAGATGATCATCGATGAAGAACCTGATTGGGACTTTTGGCCGGCATTGCCTAGTGGGGTGGAGCCATGGCAGGCTGTGGATCTCTCCTTCAATGTTGACCCAGACACGCACTTTTATCGTGACAGGTTTAATTGGGATTCTGACGGCGCCGTTGATAAACGTGAACGACTCTTGAAGGAATATATGTCGAACACAGGGTTCTTTAGTCCGGAAGTGTCCGGGACTGCTGTTAGCGGTAGTAATAAGGTGAAGTTGCCGGAGTTTGCCGCATGGCTAGTGTGGATGGGCTTCAAAAACATTCCACCAGAACTTGCGGCCTTGGCGAGTAAGGCACCACCACCACGGAATGATGTGACACCATCATTTAAGGAAGAACCGATACGAGAGGATGAACCCCAGCAGCAAGTTCAAAAGGAGACAGCCAATTGGAAATTGCGTGTTCAGACAGAAGCTGCACGTCGATGGGCTGAACTTAGAAAAGCCGGAGCCAATCCAACAAAGTTCAGTATCAGGGATGACCTCGCCTCATGGTGTCAACAAGCAGGAGTGAAAACAAAATCGAATATCAATCCAACAGCTGAATACATCTATCGGCACGCTCTGCGGGCTTGGAAGCCTCCAACGGCATAGGCAAGTTCGGCAAATTGGGCAACGCGATTCGGCAAGTTGTTCGGCAAGCCGATTGCCGAAAGAGCGACGCTTGTTAACCCTATAACGATTCAATGTTTTTCGGGCTTTTCTCCTCTTGAATATCTCCCTGTACTCCCAGTAGTTTCCGATATGGAGTGGGTATCGTCAAAACCGAAAAGGAAAGACGATGCAAACTCAAGCTCAGAAGCAGCCTAGCGAAGTAGCTTCCGCCGTCCGCGCGGCATTTCCTGATCGCTCGCCTCGCTACTCCACGGTGGCGCAATTCTCCGAGCGGAACCCGGCATTCACCACGTCTGCGCTTCGGAATTACATATTCAAAGCCCATCCCCGCGAATCCACACGCGGCACAATTCCAGGCAATGGACTTCTCGAATCCGGTGCGATTCGGCGAATTGGGCGAAAAGTCCTGATTCATGAAGGACGATTTTTCGAGTGGGTCGAAACGCAAGGAACAGCCGGTCCGCTCGACGCGCCGGTCGAATACGGTGCGCCACGATCAATCCACGTCAATGCCAGGAGAACGACGCCGAAACGCAATGCGCAGGCGCTGGGAAGGGCAGCGGCTGAGGCCAAGAGGTCCAGCAAGACCCCGGCGGCGGCGCGGGGGGCGAAACGATGAAGGCCGCCGGTAACAGCCGGCAACAACAACCGACGAGTAACACTCAAAACGAAGAAAGGACGACGGATATGTCAGATGCAAACACAGATGCAACCCGAGATCAGTTGGCGGTCGAACAATGGCTCCAAATTCGCAAGGAAGAAGGGCTCAAGATTGATCCGGCGACTGCTGAGGTAATGTGGGACTTTGCGGAAGCCTACGACCCATACGGTCTGTACCCGGATCCCGCGGGGGGATACTGCTGTCTAGGTAGAACATATTTCGCGCGTTCTCCTGGAAGTGACATCTGGGTCTGGTTTGGCGATCTGCCCGACGAGGCCAAAGAAAAATTTTCGCAGATGCGCCGCGCAGAGAATGGGCTTCCCCCAAGACTTCCTGATGGTGATCCAGATGACGACTCGGTGCCTTTTTGACCGGTGTACGCAGATGCGCCGTATAAGCAGATCGGTGGCGCAATATCCCAGCCACGCAACCTCGCGCATCTGGCATCTGTAAAGATGCCTAGAACGATCATGTTGCGAGTCGCGGCGTTTTTTACGCGCAGCAGGACGTCGGCCAAAGACCGGCGTCAAGTGCACGGGGCGCGCACGAGCGCAGCCCTGAATATAGCCCCCAGGAGAAGCGATCACCGCGAGGACATACGCGAGCACCACTGCGCGCCCGATGACGCGCTGGAGGGCGACGCTGAAGCAGTGACGAACACGTGAGGGGCGAAAATGAAACATGCACCCAAAGACCCACGAGGCGGCCATGCGCGCCTCTATTGGACGCTTCTCGACTCTCCGGCGTACCTCGCGCTCAGTTACTCCGCGAAAGCGCTATACGTCGATTTGAGGCGCAGATTGTTAAGCACCAACAACGGGAACATCAATGCGGCGCTATCCACGCTCAAGCATCGCGGTTGGCGGTCGAGCGCGACGCTCAACAAGGCACTTATAGATCTGGTGGCCGTCGGACTGATCGCGCAGACCCGGCAAGGCGGCATTGCGAGCATGAGCAAAATCTGCAGTCTGTACCGTTTTACGGATGAGGAAGTGTTTGACCATCCGAAACTTGGCATACCGAAGATGAAGGCGACGCATGACTACCGGCGCTTCGACAAACTCGCCTGGGCACGGGCGGCAGTGCGTGAAGCGCGGCAGTCTCACCAGGGAAAAAATCGGAAGGTTCAGAAACTAAAGCTAACAGCTTCAGAACCTAAAGCTATGAGGCCGTTTATAGCTTCAGAAACTGAACAAGGCACACGGTCACAGTTTCAGAAAGTGAACCAATGAAAAGCTGTGTAATTTGCCAGGAAAGCAAGAACTGGCGCGGACTTCGACCGAATCGCCCCCCTTTGATCGACCATGCTGTCACTGTTTCAGTTTCTGAACACCTTTGCATTGGTGCCAGCCCTATGCTGCGAATTGGGGGAGGGGTTGATGTTGATCTAACGGGTGAGCTTGACGTTGATTTAGCCGCGCGGCCGAAACCCTCGGACCCGTCCGGGATCCGGATTGCGTCAGAAACGAAAAAAGCGGTCATAAAGCCCGCCACCTACAAATGACAAATCAGCCACTAGGCCCGCAGAGCTTTCCTACCCACTACACCAATGAACCCCTGGCACCAGCGCGTAGTTGAGATCGCCACCGGCCTGCAGCAATCCCAAGCCCGGTCCCCGACCGCCTGCAAGGCTATAATCAAGCGCCAGCTCGAAACCGAGGGTTGGCATACCTCCACCCGCTTCAAGGTGCCTTCCCGCGGCACCAACGACCACTACAGAGGCATCCTCGATCTCATCGCCTGGCCGCCGCCATTCCCGGATTCCCGTGGTCCCGAACACAAGCCCAACCCACACGTCAGCAATCGCCCGCCGCCAGTCCTCATCGAACTCGACAAGGTCAGCGTGCGACACAAAACAAGAGCAAAACTCGCCGCCTTCAACTACCCTTCATCCGGACGTGTCGTGATTTTGACGCAGGCCGACGATTCGCCCCCTTGTCCGGGTGTTGACACCATTGTCTGCATGGGCGCCTAATACGAACGTCCGGTTTCCTCGCGC
>JACZJV010000016.1 GCA_014860355.1 Burkholderiales bacterium
GCATACGGTAGCTTCCCAGTCAGAGAGCCATTTAGGGACCAGCGCAACTGCCCCGGGTAAAGCGCGCAGCCGGGTGCTCCCGCTGCGGCCAGGATGATGAAAGACAGACTCGAACCCGACCCCGAAACCGGGGCAGATATCAGATCCGGAAACACGGCGCAGGAACTGCATTGCGCGGGAGCCTGGATATTGCGCGGAATCTCGCAACTGGAATTAAGGCTGGCGAGTCTCACCTGGCCCGTTCGCGGCGACATGACGATAGACGCGTCCGCGGTGAGCGCGATGGACACCTCCGGTGCCTGGTTGCTGCATCGAACCGTGCGCGCTTTGGAGCAAAGCGGGCGCAGCGTGCAATTGCACGGATTGCGGCCGGAATTCGAGGCGCTGCTGCAGCTGATCGCCTCGCGCGAAGTCGCAGTGCAATTCGAGGCCAGGACGGGCCTGCTCCGTAGAATCGGGCGCCAGGCCTGGCGCAGCCTGATGAACGCGTACGGCATGCTTGCGTTTCTCGGCGAGAACGCCGTCGCGCTGATGCACTCGCTCGCGCGGCCCGAGCGCATCCGCTGGCGCGCCATAGGCTACAACCTGCAGGTTTCCGGATTCGAGGCGCTGCCCATCACCGGGCTGCTGTCGTTCCTCATGGGGATCGTAATCGCGTATCAGGGGGCGGAGCAGTTGCGCCAGTTCGGCGCGAATATCTATGTCGCCGACCTGGTGGGTCTGTCCATGGTACGCGAGCTCTCGCCCATGCTCACCGCCATCATCGTCGCGGGACGCTCCGGCTCCGCCTATGCGGCGCAGATCGGCACCATGAAAGTGACCGAAGAGATCGACGCGCTGCGCACCATAGGCGTGGGGCCGCTGGAACTGCTGGTGCTGCCCAAAGTGCTGGCCCTGGTGGTGGCGCTGCCCTTGCTGACTCTTTATACAGATGTCATGGGGGTCTTGGGCGGCATGATCATGGCGCGCGCCCAGTTGGATGTCAGCTTCGGCGCCTTTTTCGACCGCCTGGACGAGGCGATCAGCCTGAGCTCCTTACTCATCGGCATCGGCAAGGCGCCGGTGTTCGCCGTGATCATCGCGCTGGTGGGCTGTTACCAGGGGTTTCAGGTCGGCGGCAGCGCCGACAGCGTCGGCCGTCAGACTACGCTCAGCGTGGTGCAATCCGTGTTCCTCGTAATCGTCACGGACGCGATGTTTTCAATCGCCTTCAGCTGGCTCGACATATGAGGAGCGCACCGGCGCAGGCACAGGCCACCGGCTCGGTGATCGATATCCGCGGCCTGAATACCCGCTTCGGCAACGCCGTGGTGCATGACGATGTAAGCCTGGCGGTGCGACCCGGCGAAATCTTCGCCTTGGTCGGAACCAGCGGTTGCGGCAAGTCGACGCTGCTGCGCGAAACCATAGTATTGCAGCGGCCGGTATCGGGCTCGATACGGGTGTTCGGACGCGAGGTGGTGGGACTCAGCGACGAGGATGCGCTGCCCTTGCGCCGCCGCTGGGGCGTCATGTTCGAGCGCGGGGCGCTGTTCAGCGCGCTCACGGTGAAAGAAAACGTGGCCATGGTGCTGCGCGAACACACGGCGCTGGGCCGCGCCCTGATAGACGAGATCGCGGCGCTCAAGATCGCCCTTACCGGCCTGCCGCCGGACTCGGCAGGCAAATATCCTAGCGAACTCTCCGGCGGCATGCGCAAGCGCGCGGCGCTGGCGCGCGCCCTGGCGCTGGATCCCGAACTGCTGCTGCTCGACGAGCCGACCGCGGGGCTGGATCCGCTCAGCGCCAGCGGCATAGACGAGCTAGTGCGCCAGCTGCGCGATGCGCTGGGCATTACCATCATGATGGTCACGCACGATCTCGACCTGCTGTGGCGCGCAGCGGACCGCGTGGCGGTGCTGGGCGGCGGACATATCCTCGGCATCGGCGCCATGACCGAACTTTCCGGCTCGGAGAATCCGCTGATCCGGGAGTATTTTTACGGGCCGCGCGGCCGCGCCGCGCGCGAGCAGGCATGGAAGAGAAAGTAAATTTCGCCCTGGTCGGCGCGTTCGTGCTCGCGCTCGGTGCCGCGCTGATCGCCAGCGTGCTCTGGCTCTCGAGCGGCGGCGCCTATCGCAGGGCGTACGATACGTATCAGACCTACATGGACGAATCCGTATCCGGTTTGAGCCGCGATGCGCCGGTCAGGTATCGCGGCGTCGAAGTCGGCCGGGTGCGTCGCATGGCATTGTCCTCCGCGCACATCGAGCAAGTGCTGCTGACCCTGGACATCGAGCGCGGCACACCGGTGAAACAGGATACCGTGGCCGTGCTGCGCGTACAGGGCCTGACCGGTATCGCCTACGTCGAACTCAGCGGAGGCAGCAGCGCTGCTCCCGAACTGCAGGCACGCCCGGGAGAGGCGTATCCGGTGATCCGCAGCGGACCCTCGCTCATGGTGCGCCTGGACAGCGCGATTTCCACGCTGCTGACCAATCTGAACCGGGGCAGCGAGAGCCTGGTCGCGCTGCTCGACGAAGGCAGCCGGCGCGATCTGAAGCAAACCCTGGCCGACCTGCGCATCCTGTCGCGAACCCTGGCGGCGCGCTCTGCCACGATCGATACCGGCCTGGGCAACGCAGCGCGCACCCTGGAGCATACCGCGCGCTTTGCGGACGACCTGCCGCGCCTGGTGGAACGCATGCAAAAAAGCGCGGACGGATTCGATCGCATGAACAGCGAACTCGCCCGCGCCGGCCAGAGCGCGAGCGCGACGCTGGCGGGCGCGAGCGCGATGCTGACCGGCGCCGGCAATACGCTCGCCGGCGCGCGCGCAGACCTGCGCGAGGCCGGCGCCGGGATTTTGCCGGAAATGCAGCTGCTCCTTGCAGAGTTGCGCGAAGTGACCGCGTCGCTGCGCCGCATCAGCCAGCAAGTGGAGCAGAACCCGCGCCTGCTGCTGTTTGGCAAACCCGCGCCGGTGCCCGGGCCCGGAGAATGAACCGATGCGCCGGTCTATGAACGCGCCGGCGATGCACGTTCAGGCGGCAGCGACGCGCGCCGCGGGTTGCGCAAACAGGGCTTCCATTTCGCGCCTTGACTTGTAGGCCGGAAGGCGCTCGTCGATCGCCACATCGGCCCAGGTAAGCGACTGCCCTTTTTTCACCGCGCGCACCAGCTTGACCTGGTGCGCGAGTCCCAGCGGCAGGCCGCCGTAGGCCAGCGATTTCTGCGCTTGAAACAGCTTGCCCCACACGGTGTAGCCGCCCTCCCCATCGAGCATTTCACCCGGCTTGAGGTCGCGCTTGGCGGTCGCGATCACGTCGGCATTGAAACAGGTGGCGGCGCCGGTCGCTTCGCCGCGCAGCCCGACCGCGGCGACCGAAATGCCCAGTTCCAGCCCGATCAGATGCCAGCGCTTGTACAGGCAGGCATAGCGGCCGCTGGGGTCGGTGCGCACCATGTACTCTTTGAAACAATTGCGGATGTACTCGGTATCACCCTCGAATACCACGAACACGCCCATGCGGATATCGTAGGGAATGACGCGCCCGTCCTTCTCCAGCGCGGAAATCACCTCGACCTGGCCTTTCTGATGCAACACGCCGCCTTCGGCGATGGGCCGGCAGACGAAGGGAATGTCGTCCACCGAGGCAGGCGGATAGGTGAGGCCGTCGGGCGGCGCAAGCAGCCCGGTCGCATTGCACACGGCCGTGCTCTCGATCGAAGGCTTGGAGCCGTCGAGAAACGAATTGAACATCTTCGGATTGAGGCCGCCGGTTTTCGCCTGCTCCGGCGTGAGCCCCCAGTTATTCCAGACCGTGTCGGGCGTGGATTCGGAAAAATGCGGCAGCCACTTGTGCCCGCGCCCGGCGGCAACGACGGGAAAGCCGGCGGCGCGCGCCCAGTCGACCAGTTCGCAAATCAGCGCCGGCTGATCGCCGTAGCCCAGGCTGTACACCACCCCGGCCGACTGCGCCTTGCGCGCGAGCAGCGGACCGCAGAAGGCGTCGGCCTCCACCGTGACGTTGACCACATGTTTGCCATGGGCGAATGCGGCCAGGCAATGCTCGACCGCGGCGGGAGGATTGCCGGTGCATTCGACGATGATGTCGATCAGCGGATGCGCGACCAGGGCTTCCCAGTCCTCGCCTAGGTGCGTGTTGCCCTTGGCCAGCGCCGCGTCCAGCGATGCGGCGCCGAACTGCTCGGCCTTCCAGCCCACCCGCTCGAGGTTGGCTTTGGCTCCGGCGGGCGCGAGATCGGCGATTCCGGCCAGATGCACGCCCGGGGTCCTGCCTACCTGGGCCAGGTACATGGCGGCGAATTTACCCGCGCCGATCAGACCTACGCGCAAGGGTTTGCCCTCGGCCTCGCGCTGCTGCAACTTGCTGAAGAGATTCATTGTGTGTGTCAATCCTGAAAATCTGCAATTATATACGCCGTCTCAAATGCGATCGCCTGCGGATGGCAAGCATTGCGCGCTCTACGCGCCAACCGGGTTTCCCAGACGGATGAAAAACGTATCCGTCTGGAAATCCCGGTTATGGACAAAAGCATAGACAGTTTGGCCTTGGTTTTTATCCAGGATCGCCGATTGCGTGCGGACAGGTTCTTCGTCCGCGCGCAACCGGCGATCCGCGCGGACGGGCCGCCGGCCGCGCAAGCTCTACGTTACTGCCGTTTCGCGGCCGCCGGCTCAGGCGCCTTGATCACCGGCGTCTTTTCCAGGATGTGAAAGAAAATCTCGTCCTTGCGGATCATGCCCAGCTCGTAGCGGGCGCGTTCTTCGATCGCATCGTAGCCCTGCTTCAGATCGAGCACTTCGGCGTCGAGCGCGTCGTTGCGCACGCGCAGCCTGGCATTCCCGTCCTTTTGCGCAGTCACCTGGCGATCGATTTCCCATACGCGCAGCCAGCCGCCCTTCCCCAGCCACAGCGGGTACTGCAGCAATACGATCAGCGCAACGAAGACGATGGACAGGAGGCGCATCAGCGCAATTGATAGAACGCGTCCCTGCCGGGATAGCCGACCGTATCGCCCAGATCCTCTTCGATGCGCAGCAACTGATTGTACTTGGCGACGCGGTCCGAGCGCGAGAGCGACCCGGTCTTGATCTGCAGCGTATTCGCGCCTACGGCAATGTCGGCAATGATGGTGTCCTCGGTCTCGCCCGAACGGTGCGAGATCACCGCCGTGTAGCCGGCGCGCTTGGCCATCTCGATGGCGGCAAAAGTCTCGGTGAGCGTGCCAATCTGGTTGACCTTGATCAGAATCGAGTTCGCCACGCCCTCGGCGATGCCCTCGCGCAGGATCTTGGTATTGGTGACGAACAGGTCGTCGCCCACGATCTGGATTTTTCCGCCGAGACGCTCGGTGAGTATTTTCCAGCCGTCCCAGTCGTTCTCGGCCATCCCGTCTTCGATGCTGATGATGGGAAATTTGTCCGCCAGGGCGGCAAGGTAGTCGGTGAACTGTCCGGAGGAAAGCTGCAGGTTCTCGGATTCGAGCACGTAGCGCCCGTCCTTGTAAAATTCGGAGCTGGCGCAATCCAGACCGAGCAGCACGTCCTGGCCTGCCTGGTAGCCAGCCTTGTCGATCGCGTCCATGCAAAGCTGCAGGGCGGCTTCGTGGCTGGGCAGGTTGGGCGCGAAACCGCCCTCGTCTCCCACCGTGGTCGGCATGCCGCGCTTCTGCAACAGGCTTTTCAGCGCATGGAATACCTCGGCTCCGCAGCGCAGCGCGTCGCGAAAGCTCTGCGCACCCACCGGGATGATCATGAACTCCTGCATGTCCAGGCTGTTGTTGGCGTGTGCGCCGCCGTTGATGATGTTCATCATGGGCACCGGCATCTGCATGGCGCCCGAACCGCCGAAATAGCGGTACAGCGGCAAGCCGCACTCGTCTGCCGCCGCCTTGGCCACGGCCATGGAAACCGCCAGCACCGCATTGGCGCCCAGGCGCGACTTGTTGTCCGAGCCGTCCAGGTCGATCAGTATCCTGTCGATGAAACTCTGTTCGGTCGCATCGAGCCCCATGATGGCCTCGGAAATTTCGGTATTCACGTGCTCAACCGCGCGCAGCACGCCCTTGCCGAGGTAGCGCAGTTTGTCCCCGTCGCGCAACTCGATGGCCTCGCGCGTACCGGTCGATGCGCCCGAGGGCACCGCAGCCCGCCCCATCACCCCGGACTCGAGCAACACATCGGCTTCCACGGTCGGATTGCCGCGCGAATCCAGTATCTCCCTCGCCACCACGTCGACTATCGAGCTCATGTTTCCGTCCTTGTGCCAGGTTCAGACTTCGAATTCTACGCCGGTAGCTTCGAATTCCGTCACAGCGTCTGCTCTGCGAAACCGCGTCGCTTGACGACCTCGTCCAGCGCCTTGAGCGTCTCCAGCAATTCCTTCATCCGCGCGAGCGGCCATGCGTTCGGGCCGTCCGACAATGCATTGTCCGGATCGGGATGCGTTTCCATGAACAGCCCCGAAACACCGCACGCTACCGCTGCGCGCGCCAATACCGGCACGAATTCGCGCTGACCGCCGCTCACAGCTCCCTGCCCCCCGGGCAACTGCACCGAATGCGTGGCGTCGAACACCACCGGGCAGCCGGTCTCGCGCATGATGGCGAGCGAGCGCATGTCCGATACCAGGTTGTTGTAGCCAAAGCTCGCGCCGCGCTCGCAAACCAGGATGTTGTCCTTTCCGCTGGCTTCCCTCGCCTTGGCAACCACATGCTTCATGTCCCCCGGGGCGAGGAACTGGCCCTTCTTGATATTGACGGGCTTGCCGGCGCTGGCTGCGGCGCTGATGAAATCGGTCTGGCGGCAAAGAAAGGCGGGGGTCTGCAGCACGTCCACCACCGCCGCAGCCGCTGCGATCTGATCGATCCCATGCACGTCGGTGAGCACGGGCACGCCGATCTGCTTCCTTACCTCGTCTAGAATTCGCAGGCCGTCATCGGCGCCGGGTCCGCGAAAGGACCTGCCCGAGCTGCGGTTGGCCTTGTCATAAGACGATTTGTAGATGAACGGCACGTCCAGTTCGGCGCAGATCTCCTTCAGCGCGCCGGCGGTATCCAGCGCTAGCTGTTTCGATTCGATGACACAGGGGCCGGCTATCAGGAATATCGGCTGATCGAGGCCGACCTCGAAGCCGCACAGTTTCATGTCGCCGTTGCCGCGGCGGCTGGAGCGCCCTGGGCAGTGCCGGTTTTTCTCGCCTGCTGCGCAAGCGCGGCCTCTACGAAAGCCTTGAACAGCGGATGCCCGGTGCGCGGCGCGGAACTGAACTCCGGATGAAACTGGCAGCCGATGAACCAGGGATGCGCATGCGGTCCCTCGGTAGGCAGTTCGATCAGTTCGCACAGCGCTTCGACCTTGGTGCGCGCAGCCACCTTCAGCCCGGCGGCTTCGAGCCGGGGCAGATAGTAATTGTTGACCTCGTAGCGGTGGCGGTGGCGCTCGTTGACCACGTCGCTCTGGTAGATCCGCTGCACCTGGGTGCCGGCGATGACATCGGCAGGCTGCGCGCCCAGGCGCATGGTACCGCCCAAGTCGGAACTGGCATCGCGGCGCTCCACTTTGCCTTCCCGGTCCAGCCATTCGGTGATCAGCGCCACCACCGGCTGCGGCGTATCCGGGTCGAATTCCGTGCTGTTGGCCTCGGTCAAGCCTGCCTTGTGGCGCGCGTACTCGATCACCGCCAGTTGCATGCCCAGGCAGATGCCGAGGTAGGGCACCTTGTTCTCGCGCGCGTACTCGATCGCGCTGATCTTCCCCTCGACGCCGCGCGCGCCGAAGCCGCCGGGCACCAGAATCGCGTCCACGCCGGCGAGACAGCCGGTGCCTTCGCTCTCTATCGTCTCCGAATCGACGTACTGGATCCTGACTTTGGAGCGCGTGTGTATGCCCGCGTGCAACAGGGCTTCGTTGAGCGATTTGTAGGAATCGGTGAGATCGACATACTTGCCCACCATGGCGATGGTGATCTGATGCAGCGGGTGTTCGAGCGCCTCGATCAGCCGCTTCCAGGACTTCAGGTCGGCCGGCCGCGCCAGCAGGTGCAGCTTGTGGCAGACGATCTCGTCCAGCATCTGCTGGTGCAGCATGTAGGGGATCTTGTAGATCGAATCGGCATCCCACACCGAAATCACCGCATTCGCGGGCACATTGGTAAACAGCGCGATCTTCTTGCGCTCTTCGTCCGGGATCGGCCGGTCGGAGCGGCACAACAAGGCGTCCGCCTGGATGCCGATTTCGCGCAGTTCCTTCACCGAGTGCTGGGTCGGCTTGGTCTTGATCTCGCCGGCCGAGGCGATATAGGGCACCAGGGTCAGGTGGACGTAGCAGATATTGTCGCGTCCCAGTTCCAGCCCCATCTGCCGGATGGCCTCGAGAAACGGCAGGGATTCGATGTCGCCCACGGTGCCGCCGATTTCCACGATGGCGACTTCGGCGCCCTGCGCGCCCCGCGCAATAAACGCCTTGATCTCGTCGGTGATATGCGGAATCACCTGCACCGTGCGGCCCAGATATTCGCCGCGGCGTTCCTTCTTGATCACCGATTCATATATCTGGCCGGTGGTGAAGTTGTTGCTCTTCTTCATCCGGGTCGAGGAGAAACGCTCGTAGTGACCCAGATCGAGATCGGTTTCGGCGCCGTCCTCGGTGACGTACACCTCGCCATGCTGGAACGGGCTCATCGTCCCCGGATCGACGTTGATATACGGATCCAGCTTGATATTGGTGACTTTGATGCCGCGGGATTCGAGAATTGCGGCGAGTGAGGCGGCGGCGATCCCCTTCCCTAAAGAGGAAACTACACCGCCGGTAACGAAGACATATTTGGTCATCTCAGAATCGAGGGCTGGGATGACCGATGTTACAGCAAATCGAGGGGCCGCTCAACGAAATGTTGCCGCGGCTCGTGCGTGCGGCCGGTGCCGCTCAGCTCACTGTGCGCAGGTCCCTGCGCAGGATCTTGCCCACGCCGGATTTCGGCAGGCTGTCGACGAAGCGCACGAATTTCGGCACCTTGTAGGCGGTCATTTGCTTGCGGCAATGCGCCCTTACGTCCTCTTCGGTAATGCTGGCGCCGGGCGCCCTGACCACAAACAGGCGCACGGCCTCGCCGGTCTTCTCGTCGGGCGCGCCGACGCAGGCGCACTCGGCGACGCCGTTCAAGGCCGTGGCCACCGCCTCGACTTCGTTCGGATAGACGTTGAACCCGGAGACGATGATCATGTCCTTCTTGCGGTCGACAATTTTCAGGAACCCCTTGTCGTCGAACACGCCGATGTCGCCGGTGCGGAAATAGCCGTCCTTGGTAAAGGCGGTCTTGTTGGCATCCGGCTGCTGCCAGTAGCCGCTCATCACCTGCGGGCCCTTGACGCAGACTTCGCCGGTTTCGCCGATGCCTACGATCCTGTCCTCGGCGTCGAGCAGTATGATGTCCGTCGATGGCAGCGGCAGGCCGGTGGTGCCGGAAAAATCCTGCACCGAAGCCGGGTTGAACGACACCACTGGCGACGTTTCGGAAAGACCGTAACCTTCCTTGATGTGCGCGCCGGTAATCGCTTTCCATTTTTCCGAAACGGCGGCCACCACGGCAGTGCCGCCGCCGGCGCCCAGGTGCAGGCGCGAAAAGTCGATTTCCCTGGTGCGCGGGTGCATGGTGAGGCCCGCGAACAGGGTGTTCACGCCGGTGAAGACCGTCGGCCGGGCCGCCTTCATCACGTCGATGAATTTGTCGAAATCGCGAGGGTTGGTGACCAGCCAGTTCTCCGCGCCGACTGCGAAATAGGTGAGGAAATTCACCATCAGGGCGAAGATGTGGTAAAGCGGCAAGGCGGTGACGATGACTTCCTGCCCTTCGCGCAGGAAGTCCGGCACGAAGGCCCTGAATTGCTCGACGTTCGCCACCAGATTGCGGTGATTGAGCGCTGCGCCCTTGGACACGCCCGTGGTCCCGCCGGTATATTGCAGGAACAGCAGGTCCTGGCCGCTCATGTGTACGCGCGTGTAAGGCAGCTTGCCGCCGGCCTCGAGTGCATCGGCGAATCTCACCGTGCCGGTGAGCCGGGCGTCTGCCGCAGGTGTGGGAATCGGCGCCGCGCCGCCGTCGCCGAGATCGATGGTGACGACGTTCTTCACCTTCGTATTGCCGATGATCTCCGCCAGCGTTGCAGTCACGCCGCTGAAAATGACGATGGTTTCGCAGCCGCTATCCTTCAGCTGGTGCTCCAGCTCGCGCGCCGTGTACAAGGGGTTGACGTTGGCCTGGGCGGCGCCCGCACGGATGATGCCGAGAAAGGCGATCGGAAATGCGAGGAGGTTGGGCGTCATGACCGCGATGCGGTCGCCTTTTTTCACGCCCTTTGCCTGCAGCCAGGCGGCGAAATTGCGCGACAGCCTATCGACGTCGGCATAGCTCAGGGTCTGGCCGAAGCAGCGGAAGGCCGGCTTGCCGGCGAACTTTTTCATCGCCGATTCGAGCATGTCGTTCACCGACGCATAGGCGTCCGGATCGATCTCGGCGGGAATGTTGTTGGCGGCGTAGGTCGCCAGCCAGGGCTTGGTGACAGATGCATGCATGCGCGTGTTACCCCCGTTTACAGGTTCGGACTAGGTGCGTTCGTGCCGGTGCGACAGCCGGCATGCCCCGCCGATCTCAGCGCATGATACGTGAAGCACCGGCTGAAGACGATAGCAGGACTTGCGCCCGCCTTTGCGAGCGCCTCGACCTGAAAACGGATCGAAGCTGCTAGAGCCGATGTTCGAATCGTCACGGCGCAGAGCGCCCCCACGAGGCGCCCTGCGCAGCCGGAACGGGCGCCGTTTCCCGACTAGCCTTCGGTCGGCCACTTTGAGCGTAGCACCGCCAGTCCGGTGAACAGGCCGTAGACCAGCATCGCAAAGGCGATCACCGCGAATATCACCGCCAGCGGCGCGCCCAGCGCGACCGCGGTTAGCCCCCCCGCGAGCGCGATCACCAGGCGCAGCGTGCCGGCAATCACCGGCATCGCCATCCGGCCCGCGCCCTGCGAGGCAAAATAAAGCGCGACGCCCGTGGCAAGAAACGGATAGAACGGGCCGACGATGCGCAGATACGCCGAGCCCGCCTGCAGCACGCTTGGGTCGCTGCTGAACAGACCCACCCAGGCGGCGGGGAAAACCGCCACGAACAGGCCGATCCCCAGGCTCACGCCGGCCGCGATCGCGGTGCCCGCCCAGGCAATGCGTTTGGCACGCGCGCCCTGTGCGGCGCCGATATTGATCCCTATGTGCGCGACCAGCGCCTGCCCGATGGCGAAAACCAGCGGAATCTGCAACAGTTCCAGGCGCACGCCGACGCCGTAGCCGGCGAGCGCGGCGGTACCGAAGCGGCCGACGATGCCGGTGAGGATCACCGCGGTGAACACGGTCTGCACCGCGTTGACCGAAGAGATCGCGCCCACCCGCAGGATCTCGCGGAACATGCGCACATCGATGTTGAGGTCCGCGCGCCGGGGGCGCAACGGGCTGCCCGGGCGCAACAGGTAGACGAGCATGGCGAGGGAGGCGAAGCTGAACGCGCACACATAGGCAACGCCGGCGCCGGCGATGCCCAGCTGCGGCAGCCCCCCGGCGCCGAGCACCAGCGCGCCGGAGAGCGGGACATGCACCAGGCTCGCGCTGATCAAGGCCAGCGCCGGCACCAGCATGTTGCCGCTGCCGCGCAGGATGCTCGCCAGCGTGTTGGCGAGCCAGGTCGACACCGCGCCGGCGAAGAGCACGTTGGAATAGGTCAGCGCCGCCGCGAGCGCCGCGCCCTTGCCGCCGAGCGCGCGGTATATCGAAGGCCCCAGCAATAGCGCGAACAGCGTGAACGCGAGGCCCATGGCCACGCCGATGAGCAGCGCATGCACGCCCAGCGCGCGCGCTTCGTCGGTGCGACCGGCTCCGAGCGCACGTGCGATCGCGGAGGCGACGCCGCCGCCCATGGCGCCGGCGGAAGTCATCTGCAGCAGCATGATCAGCGGGAATACCAGCGCAAGCCCGGCCAGCGGCGCGGTGCCGAGCCGGCCGACGAAGTAGGCGTCGGTGATGCTGATGGCCGACTGAAAAATCATCAGCAGCACGCCGGGTGCGGCCAGGCGCAACAGCGTGGGCACGATCGGCGCATTGAGCAGGCGCTCGGTGCGCGCCGAGGCCATGGACGGTGCCCCGCTCGCTCGCCCTTCCCGGCCCCTCGTCGCAGTCAAGCGCGCGCCCGCCCGGCCTTGACCACGCCTGCGCACGGATTTGCGCCCATTGAATACGCGAGTTCGGCCGGTTCGTCGATATTCCACAGCGCGAAATCCGCGTCCTTGCCCTGTTCCAGCGTGCCCTGGGTCGCACCCAGTCCCAGCGCCAGCGCCGCGTTGCGCGTGACTCCGGCCAGCGCCTCCTCCGGCGTAAGGCCAAACAGGGTGCAGGCCATGTTGAGCATCAGCAGGATCGAGCCCGACGGCGACGAACCCGGATTGCAGTCGCTGGCGATCGCGATCGGAACGCCTTGCTTGCGCAGCAGTCCAACCGGGGGCAATTGCTGTTGGTGCAGAAAATAGTGGGTCCCGGGCAGGAGCACTGCGATCGTGCCCGCTTCGGCCATCGCGCGCACGCCGGCTTCGTTGCTATGCTCCAGGTGATCGGCCGAAAGCGCGCGGTAACGCGCCGCGAGCGCCGCGCCGTTCGAATCCGAGAACTGATCGGCGTGCAGCTTTACCGGCAGGCGCAACGCGCGCGCCGCCTCCAGCACGCGCTGTGCCTGCTGCACGGAAAAACCAGCGCTATCGCAGACTGCGTCCACTGCATCGGCGAGCTTTGCCTGCGCCACCGCCGGCAATATCTGAGTGCATAACAGATCGACAAAAGCGTCGGCCCTGCCCTGATACTCCGGCGGCAGCACATGCGCGCCGAGAAAGCTGGTCCTTACCGTGACTGCGCCGGATTCGCCGAGGAGGCGCGCCACGCGCAGCAGTTTCGTCTCTGTCGCCGTGTCCAGCCCGTAGCCGGATTTGATTTCGATCGTGGTCAGGCCTTCGTCCATCAGGCGTTTCAGGCGCGCAGATGCGTCCCGGACCAGTTCCATTTCCGAGGCCTCGCGTGTCTGCGCCACCGTGTAGGCCGGACCGAGGCCGGCGTGATCGCATTCCTCGCCGCTCGCGCCCTGCAGGCGCAATTCGAATTCGCGCACGCGGTTGCCGGCATGGACGAGATGCGTATGGCAGTCGATCAGGCCCGGCGTGATCCAGCGGCCTTCGCAATCGTGCACCTCGCGCGCAAGTTGTGCCGGTTCTCCCGGGAGCTCGGCGCGCGCGCCGATCCAGGCGATCCTGCCCTGCGCTAGCGCGAGCGCACCCCGTCGAACGGCGCCGTACTTTCCTGCGCGCAGCGTGGCCAGATGCGCGTTGATCCAGATCGAGTCCCACATGGCGAGCCTTGATTGATAGAGGCTATGATAGCACCCGGCCCATGGGATCCCGGCGCATGAACCAGACTGAAACCGAAGCGACAGCGCACGCAGACAGGTTGATCACCGTGGTCGATCAGATGGTGCGCGACACGCGCCATGGCCAGGCGATACACACCGCCCTCGACAGCTCGTTCGAACGCGATCTCGGTCTGGACAGCCTCGCCCGGGTCGAACTCGTGCTCAGGGTCGAGCGCGCGTTCGGCGTGAGCCTGCCCGAGCACGCGCTGTATGCAGCCGAAACGCCGCGCGACCTGCTGCGCCTGGTGCGCGGCAGCCAGGGCGTGCAGCGGACCGAGCCGGAAAAAGGCGTACGTAGCCTGGTGCAGGCGGGGGCAGGCGCCCCCGCCTGCGCGGCGCACACGCTGCTCTCGGCGCTGGACTGGCATGCAGCCCTGCATCCGCAGCGCCTGCAGGTTCACCTCTATGGCGAAACCGGCGAAGAAGAACTCTCCTACGCCGCGATCCGCGACGGCGCCGCTGCCTGCGCCAGCCGCCTTGCCGCGCATGGCCTGCAGCCGGGCCAGACCGTGGCCATCATGCTGCCTACCGGGCGCGATTATCTGTACAGTTTCTTCGGCATACTCATGGCGGGCGGCATTCCGGTGCCGCTGTATCCGCCGGCGCGCCCGGCGCAAATCGAAGACCACCTGCGGCGTCACGCCGGCATCCTCAGCAACTGCCGTGCCGCCATGCTGATCACCATCCCGGAAGCCAAAACGGTGTCGCTGCTGCTGCGCTCGCAGGTGGAATCGCTGCAGCGGGTGCTGATGCCGGGCGATCTGGCCGGCGGTGACGCCGGATTCCCGACCATGCCGGCAAACCCCGGCGACATCGCTTTCCTCCAATACACCTCCGGCAGCACCGGCAGTCCCAAGGGGGTCGCGCTCACGCACGCCAACCTGGTCAGCAATATTCGCGGCATGGGCCTCGCAGTGCAGGCGAGCACGAATGATGTGTTCGTGAGCTGGCTGCCGCTGTATCACGACATGGGCTTGATCGGCGCCTGGTTCGCCGCGCTCTACCTCGGCTTTCCCACGGTGCTCATGTCGCCACTCGCATTCCTGTCGCAGCCCAGCCGCTGGCTGTGGGCGATCCACCGCCACCGCGGCACGCTTTCTGGCGGCCCCAATTTTGCCTACGAACTGTGCCTGAAGCGCATCGAGGAACGCGAACTCCTAGGCCTGGATCTGTCCTGCTGGCGCTATGCGTTCAACGGCGCCGAGCCGGTGAGCCCGGACACGCTCGCCGCGTTCGAGCAGCGCTTTGCCCGCCATGGACTGCCCGCGAACGCGCTGCACCCGGTCTACGGGCTGGCCGAGGCTACGGTCGGGCTCGCCTTCCCCGCACCCGGTACGCGCTATCGCATCGACCGCGTCGAGCGCGCGGCGTTCCAGAATCAGGGCGTCGCGCGGCCCGCCGCCGCGAATGACGTCAGTGCGCTGGAAGTGCCCTGCTGCGGTCGCGCAATACCGGCGCACTACCTGCGCGTGGTCGACAACGCAGGCGTGGAACTCGCCGACCGCGAGGAAGGCCGCCTGCAGTTCAAGGGTCCGTCGGCGACCAGCGGCTATTACCGCAATCCCGAACAAACGAGGAAACTGTTCGCCGGGGCATGGCTGGACAGCGGCGATCTGGCTTACCTCGCCGACGGCGAACTCTATCTCAGCGGCCGCGCCAAGGATGTCATCATTCGCGGCGGGCGCAACCTTTATCCCTACGAACTGGAGCAGGCCGTGGGCGCGCTGCCCGGAATACGCAAAGGCTGCGTCGCGGTATTCGGCAGTATCGACCCCGGCAGCGGCACCGAGCGGGTCATCGTGCTGGCGGAATCGCGCGAAACCGGGGCCGACGCGCTGGACGCACTGAGGCGCAGCATCAACGAGCGCGCGCTCGATCTGATCGGATTGCCGGCGGACGACATCGTGCTCGCCCCGCCGCACACGGTGCTGAAGACCTCCAGCGGCAAAATCCGCCGCGCCGCCAGCCGTGAATACTACGAGAGCGGCGGCCGCAGCGCGCGGCCGGCGCCGGTGTGGCTGCAGTTCGCGCGCCTTGCGCGCGCGAGCCTGCTGCCGGAGTTGCGCCGGCGCTTGCGCACGCTGTCGGGCCTGGCCTATGCCGCCTGGGTCTGGTTTTGCTTCGCCATGCTCGCCGTGCCGACACTGGCCGCGGCAGCGCTGCTGCGCGATCCCGCCTTGGGCTGGCGCTTTTGCCGCGTCATGGCCCGGTGCTTTTTGCGCCTGTGCCGCCTGCCGCTGGCGGTGCACGGGCTCGAGCATATTCCGGCTGCCGGCCCCTTCGTGATGGCGGCCAACCACGCCAGTTACCTCGACGGGCTGATCCTGCTCGCCGCCTTGCGCGAACGCGGCTACAGCTTTGCCGCAAAACGCGAGTTGAGCCAGGCCTTGCTGCCGCGGCTGTTCCTGCGCTCCATCGGCACCGATTTCGTCGAACGCACCGACATCAGGCAAGGCGCGCAGGACGCCTCGCGCCTGGCCGAGTCCGTGCGCGCCGGGCGCTCGCCCATTTTTTTCGCCGAGGGAACCTTCACCCGCGCAGCCGGCCTGCTGCCGTTTCGCATGGGCGCCTTCGTGGTCGCGGCCCAGACCGGGGTGCCGCTGGTTCCAGTCACCATCCGCGGCGCGCGCTCGGTGCTGCGCGACGGCAGCTGGTTCGCTCGCCGCGGTGCCATCGCCGTCACCATCGCGGCGCCGCTCACTGCGCCGGGGGACGACTGGAACGCCGCCGTGGCGTTGCGCGCCGCGGCGCGCGCGGAAATCCTGCGCCACTGCGGTGAACCCGATTTGGAGCCGCGTGATACCCGGCAGCTGCATCCGTCGCATGCCAAAGGATAAATTTTTCTGTCCCGCAGCGCGACCCGGGATTGTTGCTGCGCCACGGCGCGGACCGGGTTTCTCGCCTCGGCCGACGCAGGCACGCTTTGGATATTTCGGCGCAGCAGCTCCTGCCTACGATTTGCCGCCGCCTTGATATGAAACATAATGCACATTCAAGCGACTGTTCTAATTGCATAGCTGGTTTCTTTTCCAGATCCTGTTCCCAGGCAATCGACGGAGAACCAATATGGCTGCGATAGAACTGCCGACTGCGACCGAGGCGAAGCCGGACAAGGCCAGCGAGACTAGTCCGCCCCTGGACAGCGCCCAGAATCATGACCTTGCCGAGTGGCTGAGCATAGAAGAGGCGCTAAGGGTCACCCGGGCACAGTTGCAACAGCGCTCCGCGCAGCAATTGATGATCCAGGAAAATGAGCGGCGGCGAATTGCAATGGAATTGCACGACGGACTGGGCCAGACCCTGAGCTTGGCCAAACTGACCATGCAGGAAGCACTCGAGTCGGTCAATATCGGCGTATTAGATCATGCGAGAGCCAATCTTGAACGCGCGGCCGCTCAGATCAAATTGGCGATGGAGGATTTGCGCAGGATAGCCATGAATCTGCGACCTTCCGCACTGGACGAACTCGGCATTGTCGCCACCCTTGCCTGGTATTTCCGCGAATTCGAGGCGACCTGCCCCCACATAAAGCTCGATCGCGATATAGGCGTCAGCGAATCCGAAGTGCCCGAGGTGCTGAAGATTACGATCTTCCGCATAGTGCAGGAAAGCGCCAACAATGCAATGAAACACGCCGGTGCAGACCGGATCAAGGTGTCACTGAACAACGAGGGCGACGTGCTCGAATTGCTGATCGAGGATACCGGCCGCGGATTCGATCCGGCCGCGGTGGCGGCCGAGCGCGATTTCGAGCATGGACTCGGACTGCGGGGCATGCAGGAGCGAGCCGAACTATCGGGGGCGAGTTATACCATGCAGTCTGCGCCGGGCCAGGGGACCAGTATCTGCGTGCGCTGGCCGTCGACCAAGCCATCCGACCGGAAATGTCCAGTCATTCCTGAGAGCCAGGCATTGGCTCAGATGATGTGCAAATCGGCACCGACCGGAGAAACGGCCCGAAAATTTTCGACCTGCCTAGGTCGCCTGCGAAAATTGCAGAGCAACTAGCCAAACCATGTCTGCGCGATGCCGGAGCGAATCCGCAGGATCTGCCTCGTTATATCAGCTGCGCGCGAAACGCCTCACGGCCGAGTCGGGACTAGTTCGGGCGTTCGCGCGGCGCCAGCTTGTCGTAGCCGACGTCGAGGCGCAGTTCGATCGGCGCACCCGCTGAAAGCCACGGGATGGGCGCCGGGGCAGGCACTTTGATCGGCAGCGGCGCGGCCTGCCCTGCAGGCCGCGGGAGGGGCAGCAACTCGCTGTAGTACGCCAGTGCAGCAACCGAAAGCAAGACGAGGGTCGCCGCATACACGGACGTACGGCGCGTGGTACGGCGGCCTGGCGTTGCGGCTTTTGGCTCGGGGTCTGAACGCGTCTGCGCTCGCCGCGCGTTTTCGAGTTCGGCGCGTTCTCCGGTTATCTTCGCCGCGCCGGCTTCAGCGACCTGGCGTCTGCGCGCAGCTTCGTCAAGCTGCGCCTCCAACTCCGCCCGGTGTTTCGCCGCTACTATCGCCTCGGCCTCGGCTGCGGCGGCCTCCTCGGCCTTGAAACGCGCGGATTCCTCCGCCCGCAGCTTCTCCTGTGTCGCGGCCGCGAGCGCCTGCTCCGCTCTTGCGCGCGCTTGAACCTCGAGCAGCGCCTGCGCCCTGGCCTGCACCGTCTGCTGCGCCAGTTGCGCCGCCGTCTGTTCTGCCTGCACGCGCGCCTCCAAGGCGCCCCGCGCCGCTGCCTCCTCGGCCGCACGCGCATGCTCTGCTTCCGCGGCTCGTGTCTCGGCAGCGCTGAGTTCCGCCGCGGTACCGGCGAGCGATGCTTCCGCCTGCTTCCTGTCCGCAGCTGCGGCCGCCAAAGCCTGTTCGGCCGCAAAGCGCGCGTCCGCTTGCGCTAGCGCCTGCACTTTCGCGATCTCCGCTAGTCGCGCGGCGTTCGCTGCTTCCGCCTCCGCTTGCATTCGCTCTTGAGCGGCGCGCTCGGCCGCCGCCTCCTCCTCGATGCGCCGCTTGCTGAGCTCCAGGGCCTCGGCTTCGCGTGCGGCCGCTGCTTTCGCCTGCTCGTGCGCCGCCACCTGCGTCGCGACGTCCCGCTCCGCAGCCGCAGTAAGGTCGCGTTCCACCTTGAGCTGGGCCTGCACGCTGGCAAGCGCACGAACGCCTGAGTCGACGCCTGCACGCGTGCCTGGTGCAGGCCTCGTCGCGGCCGCGCCTGGTGTTGCCGCGGTAGCGACAGCCGCGCTTGGCTGCGGCGGCAGGGGCATGGAGGCAAAATCGAGATCCAGCATGTCGCCGAGCGCGTCGGCATAGGTTTCCGACACTTTGCGCAGCGCCGGCAGCGCTTTTCGGAAGGTCGCGACCATCAGGGGATCGAACTGCTTGCCCGAACCCCGCTCTATCTCCGCCACCGCAAGATCGAAGGGCATGGGTCCGTGATGAAACTGGGTCGCCGTCATGGCTTCGAACGCGTCGACCACGGCCATGATGCGCCCGGGCCAGGGAATCTGGTTGCCTCTGGTTCCAGACGGATAGCCGCTGCCATCCCAGCGCTCGTGGTGGGTCAGCGCGAGTATCCGCGCCAGCTTGAGCAGCGGGTCGTCGTGCTCACCGATGATCTCGGCCCCGATCAGCGCATGGCGCTGCATCTGCTCGCGCTCGGGCACCGTAAGGACTTCGGACTTGCGCAGGATCTGCACCGGCACACCGAGCTTGCCGATATCGTGCAGGGGCGCCGCCTTCATGATGAGCTCGCAGAACTCCGGCTTGGCACCCGCCGCCTGCGCGAGATGCCTGGCGTAGTGTCCGAGACGCACGACGCGGTTTCCGACAGCCGAGGTCTCGTGATATTCCATCGCCCGCGCCAGCCTGCGGATGATCTGCAGGCGCGTTTGCTCGAGCTGCGCGGTGCGCAGGCGGATGAGTTCTTCCTGCTGGCTGCGGCGCGCGATCAACTCGACGTGGGCGCGGATGCGCGACTTGAGCACCAGCGCATCGATCGGCTTGGAGTAATAATCGATGGCGCCAAGCTGGAATCCCTGCACCACGTCCTGTGCTTCGACGTGCGCGGTGAGGAAGATCACAGGGACATCGGCCAACGCGGGGCTCGCCTTGATGGCCCGGCACACATCGTAGCCGCTGCTGCCGGGCATCTCGACGTCAAGCAGGATCAGGTCCGGCTGGGGTTTCTCGAACGCGGCGCGCAGGGCCGTGCGGCCGTCCACGGCGCGCTTGACGTCGTACTCCCCGCCCAGTATCGCCTCGAGCAGGACGAGAATGTCCTCCGAGTCATCTACTATCAGAATCGTGAACTTGCGATAGGACTCGGACACTTGATAGCGCTATAGACAGCAGCGGACCGAGTACAGGCCAATGTAGTGCCACACTGCGCCAACCACGGATACCATCGCATCTGGGTATCGATCGTCCAGACGATATCCAGCCGGGAATTCCGGCTTTCTATTGCGCATTCCGCCCCACGCGGATCGCATTGCCGTAGCACAGGAACGCAGGTTTGCCGCTCGTGAATCCGGTGAAACTGCCCTGATCCCGGCAGCTGACGTCAATCAGTCCGTCGGCTCCCAGGCGGGCCGCCTCGGCCTGCAATGAGGCGAGTCCCTCTGCCTGGCTTGCGTAAGTCGGCAGCCAAAAGGCGGTACGCCAGGAATCCACCGGCAGATAGCGCAGGAGTTGATATTGATTTTGCGCGAGTTGAGCAGATTCATAGATCTTGACTTCGGCGGCGCTGCTCGCGCCGTCGCTCGGCGGGCTGCTGGCGCAAGCGCAGAGCACGCATACCGCGAGGGCGACCAGCGTTGTAATGCGTAAGCTTCGACGTTTCATCACTATGTCTCCTCTCGTGGGCTGTGCGACCTGCGTGGCAATAATTATAGCCCCGGTACGGGCCCAGCCACATTCCGGCCGACCAGCGCGCCGGAGACTGGCACTCGACCGCGATATCGGTAAGGACATAGTCGCGCGCCGCATAGAATCCGCACACGGAGGGCCGGCACTGCGCATGCAGCAGCGCAGAGCCGGATCTAGCGCGCGCTGCGCTCGATCGCGTTCGTCCTCGCCGTGTTTCCCGTGGGCCGCGCGTCGGCCACCTGTTCGTTGAGGAAATTGAACTCGAGCTTGGTGCCGACCGGATCGTAGACAAACACCTGGTAGCCGGCGCCTTTGATATTCTGTTCCTCGAACTCGATGCCGAGCTGCCCGAGGTGTTTGCGAAAGTCGATGGCACCCGAGGCCTTGAACGCGATGTGATCGACGCTGCCGTTGTGCTTTTCCTTGACTCTGGCGCCCGGTGCAAAGCGCGCGCTGACGTGAACGATAGGATCGTCGCCGTCGTACAGCCAGGCGCCGCCGAACATGAAGTCGGGGCGATAGCCCTTCTTCAGTCCGAGCACGTCGCCGTAGAAGCGTTCGATCGCCGGCAGCTCACTCTCCGAGCAGCGTATGTTCAGATGCAGGAATCCTTCGAATTTCATGGTTCTTCCCCCGATGAGCCAGTCGGCGCCGAGCGTCGCGCAGTATTGCGGCAATGGCAGGCTGCGCTCAAGCCGTTGTTCCAACAACTACGCCCTGGCGCAGCCCTGCATCCCACCCGGCCGATACTCAGCCAGCCCCGCGATCGAAACGGCGCGCGTATTCGACCAGCGCCGCGCTGTCGTTCAGGCGCAGTTTGCGCATGATGTTCCGCCGGTAGACCTCGAACAGCTTGTCGTCCATGCCCAGGGCGCCCGCGATCTGCGGCGACGCCAATCCCATGGCGATCAGCCGCAGCACCTCCATTTCCTTGACGCCAAGTGACACGGTCCGGGCATCGATGGCGGCCCTGTCCTCGCGGGGTGCCGCAGCCGCGTTCTCCAATCCAGGCAGGGCGATCGATTCGCCGAAAAAGTGCCGTTCGAGCGTTGCCGTTATCATTGCGTACAGCAGCGAATCGGTGGCGTCGCCCTTGGCGAAGTAGCCTACGGCGCCCGCGTCCAGCATCTGCCGGACATAGTGCGCGCCGGCATAGGCGGACAGTCCGATCACCCTGACCCCGGGTCTGATCGCAAGCAGCCGCCGGGTGGTCTCGATTCCGTTCATGCCCGGCATGCTGATATCCATGCAGGCGACGTCGATCTCGGTCGTCAGCGCAATATCGAGGATCTCCTGCCCGCTGCAGGCTTCTGCCACGATCTTGACGGTCGGGTTTTCCTCGAGCAGTGCGCGCAGCCTTTCGCGAAACGGTCGGTGATCATCCACCAATGCAACGCGCAATGTCATGGCTGTCATCCTCTGAAACGGGCGGATACAGAACGCTGCTTGCCAGCGCTGCGCCTATGTCTTCCCTGTATCCATCGACCTCAAGCCCGGTTTCCCGAAAGCGCCCGGGCTGCGTTGCAGCCGAACTATTTTAGCGGCGCGATTTTCACGATGGCCCTTTGGTCTTCGTCTATGGTAAAGCGAACCTCCACGCGCGCCTGCAATCCCTGCAGCAGGGTGGCCGGGTTGACCGCGTAGCTCATGGTCATCGCCGCCATGAAGCCCGGGATTTCCCTGTGATCGATGACGATACGCCCTTTGCGCAGGTCGGTCGAGATCACTGTGCCGATCCCCTCATGCAAAGGACCCTGCTGGTTTGCCTGCCCGGCCTTGGGCGCGGCGCCTTTGCCGACGACCAGCGCACCCAGCATGCCCATCTTTTCGTGCGCGGGCACGTGGCAGTGAAACGGCAGCGTGATGTCCTCGTCGGGGGTGACGAAACGGATGGTTCGGATCCCCGGGCCGGTGAAATCGAGGGCGAACATCGGGTCCAGGCCCGGAATCATCATGTCGTGACGCACAGAATCGGTATTCTCCAGGACGAGTTCCACTTCCTCGCAGCGTTCGGCGTGAATTTCACTGGGCTCGAAGCCGTACACCTCGCCCGGACGGGCGTATTGCGCTCCCTCTTTGACGTGGATCCGGCGCGAGCCGCGCGGCTGCGGGCAGGATTTGGCGATGATCCGGTGCTCTTCCAGTTCATGCGCCTCGTCGGATGCAACGGTGATGTCGCGCCGCACGGGATAGGCTGCCTTCCCCGCACTATCACCGCTGCTCCCGCCCTGCGGATACTTCCCCGGATCGGTATGGAAAATGGAGGGGTCGAACACCGGCACTTTGCCGCGGTAATAGTCCGGATTGAAGAACGGCTTCAGGCTGGTGGCCACCTTGGGCAGCTTGCCCTCGCCCATGAACGAGTCGTAGATAATCATGGTCAGATCGCCGCCGGGCCCGATACCGTTATTGGTTACCGCCTGCTCGGTGTGGTCGTGGAACAGCCACACGCCTTCCCCCGAGGCATGGGTGTCGTCGCTGCCCGCGCGCAGTTCCAGATCGATGCGCTGGGCGGGGCTGACGGTGTAGACGTCCCGGGCGTAGCGCATGGCGGCCGGCACATCGTAGCCGTCCTGCGACAGCAGTATGGGGTGGTGTCCGTGCGTATGCAGCGCAAGCGTGCGCGCACCGGCGTTGAGGATGCGCAGCAGCACCCGGTCTCCCGGCTTCACCTCGATCGGCGTGTCGCGCAGCGTGAACGGGAAGGACCGCCCGTTCAGCAGAAAGATGTTCGGCTGCCGCTGGGTAGAATCATAGTCCCTATGCATGCGCCGCTCTATTTCGCGCGGGTCCCGGGTCGATGAGACGATGCGGTTGAGGCGGTCGTCTAGGTCCGAGTACACCAGCGAGTATTCCTTGGTGTACCCGGCTTCCCGCACCGCCCGGGCCGGGTCCGGAATCCGGCCCGCACCGACTATGAGATGGCGGAAGTTGTTCTCACGCCGGTTCGGCTCGATGACGAGCATTCCGGCCAGGCCCATCAGTACGTGCACGCTGGGATGCACATGGCAGTGGTACCAGAAGGTGCCGGGGTGTTTGGCGACAAATTCGTACGCAAATTCCCCGCCGGGCCTGGTCGGCGCCTGAGTGACCATAGGCACGCCGTCGGCGGCGTTGGGATGTATGGTGCCGTGTACATGGATGGTGTGGGGAAAGTAGTGCGTGTTGTGCATGACGATGCGCACATGGTCCCCTTCCTCGACGCGTATGGTCGGGCTGGGCGCCCGCGCGGGCGAGCACATCTCCTCGCCCGGCGGTGCGAAGACCCAGAATGTTTCGTACTGCCCCGGATAAACCTCCTCCTGGATTTCGTCTATCTCCAGGTGGATTTCGACTTCGTCGGGGTCGCCGTCCCCGTCCAGATCCCGGCCCAGGACCACCGCCCCCGGCGCGGTGCAGGCAATGGAGGGTTCCTGCCACTGCGCTGGCGTCGATGGCACCGCGCCGGCCGCTGCCGGAAGGGTCGAAAGTGTCGCGAATAAGGCGAGAAAAACGGGGAACAGCAGATGGGAAGTGCGCAATACCGCTCCAGTCTGAATTATCGAATTACGCAATGCCGGCGGGTACGTGCGCTATCGCACCCGAACCCCCGCAGGCCTCGTGAAGCGCGGCCGACGCGTAGCCGGTCCGGCGCAGATCTATTTTCCCATAGACATGCTGTGCGCGTGCGCCGCATGGTCGTGCACCATGGGCATGCTGGTATCGCGCGACGCAGACATGGTGTGCGCGTGCGCCGAGTGATCGTGCGCCGCAGGCATGGCCCCGGAGGATGCGCTGTGCTGCATGCCGCCCATGGAAGACGAGCCGGACATGGGCTTCATGTACTGCCAATGCAGCATGTCTGCGGCGAGCGCATAGCCTTTGGCCGCGTCCGCCTGGGCCAGGGCGCGGGCCCGGTCCAGGTCAGCGCGCGCCTGGTCGCAATCGCCATGCGAATCGGCCACGAACTTCCTTGCTACATTCAGCAGTGCGTCCACATCGGCCAGCTGGCTCTTGGGCATCATCTCCATGCCCTTCATGTCTTCGACCACCTTGTCGATGGCCTGCTCCGCCGCCTGCAGATGCTTGGCACAATCCAGGCTCCCGGCCCAGGCCGGGCCCGTCAAGGTCGCCGCCAGAATTGCGGCAGTGCCCACCAATACCCGCCTGCCGTTCGTCAGGGCAGATGCAATGGCGCTGGATCCGCCGGTTCGTGCCCCGCAGCGCAGGACTTTGCTCGAAAAAATTTTCATGATAGACCCCTTCAATTTGCAGTTAAAAAATATACCCAGACCAGGCACGCATAAGGTGTGCGCCCGGCAATCGTGATGCGACGGGAGGACTACTGCGGAAGGGGTGGCGCGCGCGGCGCAGCGAACGCCAGGATCGGGCTGACTGCCCTGGAAGCTAGTACCGAATCGAATGCTTGCGCCGAACACGGGTTGGAGCGCAGCTGAAACAGGCGTGATTCCTGGATCGCCGGCAGCTCTACCGGATTCGGCGAGTTGCAGCAGGCGTTGGTGCAGGAACAGCGCCCGCCTTCGTGATCACTGCACGGCGTCGGTGCAGACACGACCTGGTCGGATGCGACTTTCGCGGAGGCGACAAGTTCGGAGGCGACTTGAACGAATGCGAACTCGGCTGACGCCGCCCGTGCGGCGCGCATGCCTGCATGCCCGGCATTGTGCGATTCGTGCGCTTGCGCAAACGGGGCAAGCAGCAATAGCAATACGCACGGCAACAGTTGTCGCAGTCGAGTTGCCAGTCGCATTTTCAATCGAACCGTTTCCATAGGCCTGGGCTGCACCGGAACATGGCCGGTTTTGGGTCATCCGAAAAAGTTGAGGCGTGGGCCGATTCTAGATTGGCAGCGCGACGCTGTCGGTACCCAAAGCAGCGCATATCGCTATCAGGTAATCCCCGCAATCCGGGGTTGCACTACCCTGCGCCGTCACTACAGTGAATGCAGTAGCAGGTACTACCTATGCCGCAGTCGTGAAGGGTGGGCATCACCGATATTCGGTCCACGGTGGAGGTGCTAAGGTCCGTCTCGTTGGGCAACGTCGTAAATTTTCATCGAGGAGCGTCCATGAAGCTGTACCTGCTACCGATTGCATTCGCGGCGTTTGCGAGTACCGCCAACGCGTCCTGCGGCACCGCTTTTTGTTCCGTCAATACACAGTGGGATACGCAAGGTCTTTCAAGCAACCAGGGCTTGCGCATCGACCTGCGCTATTCCTATGCGAAAGCTGACCAGTTCCGCGCCGGATCGTCAAGAATTACGCCGGAACAGCCCAGCGGCAGCGACGAAGAAATCGAGGACAAGCGCACTGTCAATCAGATACTCGACATCGACGCCGAGTACACGATCAATCCGCGCTGGAATATCGAGCTGGGAGTGCCGGTGGTGATGCGCGACCACACCCATACTTTCGACTCGTCGGTCAGCGCCCCGTTCACGCAGGAAGCGAAATTCGACAGCCTGGGCGATGTTCGCGTCGTCGCAAAATACAAGTTCGATCTGGGCAGCATCACTTCCGGAAGCGGGATCCGCTTCGGAGTCAAACTGCCTACCGGCGCGATTGACAAGACCATGAGCCCGCCGGATCCGGCCGACCCGACGGTCCCGTATGCGCTGGAGCGCTCCAGCCAGCCGGGCAGCGGTAGCACCGACGCGATCCTCGGCGCCTATTATTTCCGCAGCTATCCAGAGAAGGAGTGGGGCTGGTTTGCCAGCGCCCAGGCGCAGTCTGCGGTATCCATTCGCGACGACTACCGACCGGGGAGGATGTTGGGGCTCGATCTGGGGGTCCACCGCTCCCTTACCCCGTCATTGAGCGGCTTGCTGCAGTTGAACGCACAGCAACGAGCCCGCGACAGCGGAAGCAATGCGAATCCGGCCTCGGGCGGATATTCCTGGAACCTGAGTCCCGGACTGAGTTACGAGTTGACGCCGCAGTGGCAGGTCTATGGATTTGTGCAGCTCGCGCTGAAACAGTACGCGAATCCGGACTCGGATGTCCCGGGCTCGGGACAGCTGACCGCCCCCTGGTCTGTATCGCTGGGCGTCGCCCGCCGCTACTGACCGGACTACGACGACCCCGGGCACAGCCGGGGTCGAGCTCTTTCTTCAGGCGACGGCAGGTCCACCATCCTGCCGCACGCGACGTTCGCATAGCAATGGGTTTAAACTGCTTGCCGCCTTCCGACGAAACCACCATGGTGTCCCCGTGATCAAGCTGTACCAGTTTGCCCCCGCCTTCGGATTGCCGAATGCCAGCCCCTTCTGCATGAAACTGGAGACCTACCTGCGCATGGCCGGTCTGCCGTACGAACTCGTCAACAGCGGCGACGTGATGAAAGCGCCCAAGCGCAAGCTGCCCTACATCGACGACGGCGGCACCATCGTCTCCGATACCAGTTTCATCATCGAGTACCTCAAGGGCAGGTATGGCGACCCGCTGGACGCAGCACTTTCGCCGCGGGACCGCGCCCTGGCCACCGCCTTCCAGCGTCTGCTGGAAGAAAACCTCTATTGGGCGGTGGTACACACGCGCTGGGTGCAGGAAGACGGATGGGCGCTGACCAGGCAGGCCTTCTTCGGCGGCTTGCCCGTTCCGCTGCGCTGGATCATACCGCCGCTGGCGCGCCGGGGCATGCTCTCGGAAATGCGCGGCCAGGGCATCGGCCGCCACAGCGTACAGGAGATCCACGCGATCGGCTGCCGCGACGTCACGGCGATTGCGGACTTTCTCGCCGACAAGCAATACATGCTGGGCGAGCAGCCCAGTTCGCTGGACGCGGCCGCCTACGCCTTTCTGGCCAACCTGCTGTGGGCACCGGTGGATTCACCCATCCGCCACCACGCGCAGGGCCTGCCCAAGCTTGACGCCTATTGTCAGCGGATGAAAGCGCGCTACTACGCCTGAAGCGCCTGGCAACAGGCTGGCCTGCGACTAAGCGCAGTCAGAGCATTTCGACGACCCACCGGGTCACGGTCCCCGTGGCATGGGCGCATTGCTTGCCGCGCGCATCGTCGAAGGCCTTGTATTCTCCGGCATCCCACATATTGTAGGTCCGTCCGGTGAATTGCCGTTGCAGCTCCTTGCAGCTGAGGCCGCCGAATTCGCTGCGGAAGCGTTCGGTCAGCTCTCTGGCTTTCTTGAAATTGTTCATGTAACGGCCCTTGTCGAGCTTGTCGCGATCGCGACCATACTTTGCGCTCAAGGCCAGGAGGCCGCCGCTCAGGGCGCCGCACACGCCTTCGCCGAGCAGACCGCCGCCCCCGGATAGCCCGTGGCTCGCCTTGACCGTCTGGTCGTCGACGATGCCGACAGTTTCCTGAACCGTGGCAAGAACGCACTGCGGGCAGCAGCCGTAGGCGAGTTCGTAGTTCATCGCCTTCGCATAGGCCTGCTCCCCGAGCGCCTGTTTTTGTTCATTGCTCATGACCATCTCCGTGCACTGGACAGGCCGAATATACCCCTTAAGTCGGAGTTCGGCGATATTCGCGGCGCACGCGCCGCCTGCCTCTAGGTCGAATCAGCTCTGCAGCTCGGCCCGGTTCGCGAAGTGCTGCAGCGCTTCCGGATTTGCCAGCGCCTCGGCGTTTTTCACCGTCTCGCCGTGCACCACGTTGCGCACCGCGAGTTCGACGATCTTGCCGCTCTTGGTGCGCGGGATGTCTTCCACCTGCAGCACTTTGGCCGGCACATGGCGCGGCGTGGTATTGGCGCGGATCCGGCTTTTGATCTTGTCGATCAGCGCATCGTCCAGCTTCAGGCCCTCGCGCAGCTTTACGAACAGCACCACCCTCACGTCCTTGTTCCAGTCCTGGCCGATCACCAGCGACTCCAGCACCTCGCCCAGCTGCTCCACCTGGCGGTAGATTTCCGCAGTACCGATGCGCACGCCGCCGGGATTGAGCACCGCGTCGGAGCGTCCGTAGATGATCATGCCGCCGCGTTCAGTCAGTTCGACGTAATCCCCGTGGCACCAGACATCCGGATACTTGGCGAAATACGCATCGTGATAGCGCTCCCCTTGAGGGTCGTTCCAGAACCCGATCGGCATCGACGGAAACGGCCGCGTGCAGACGAGCTCGCCTTTCTTGGCGCAGACCGGCTTGCCCTGTTCGTCGTACACCTGCACCTTCAAGCCCAGGCCGCGGCACTGGATTTCGCCGCGATATACCGGCAGCACCGGATTGCCGAGCACGAAGCAGGAGACGATGTCGGTGCCGCCGGAAATGGACGACAGGCACACATCGGCCTTGATCTCGCGATAGACGTAATCGAAACTCTCGGGCGCAAGCGGCGAGCCGGTGGACAGGATCGTACGCAGCTTGATCAGATTGTGGGTCGCCCGCGGTCTCAGGTTGATCTTGCAGATGGCGTCGATGAACTTGGCCGAAGTCCCGAACTGGGTCATGCCTTCGGCTTCGGCGAAATCGAACAGGATCGCCCCGCGCCGGATGAAGGGCGAGCCGTCGTACAGCAGCAGGGTCGCACCCGAGGCGAGGCCCGAAGCGAGCCAGTTCCACATCATCCAGCCGCAGGTGGTGAAGTAGAACAGCCGGTCCCCCGGCTTGACGTCGGTGTGCAGTTGATGCTCCTTCAGGTGCTGCAACAGCGTGCCGCCGGCGCCGTGCACGATGCATTTGGGCACGCCGGTGGTGCCCGAGGAATACATGATGTAAAGCGGATGGTCGAAGGGCAATTGCGCGAACTCGATGTCGCGCGCGGTGTAAGGCGCGACGAATTCGGCCAGGCGCCGCGCGTTCGGCACCGCGGAAACATCGGGGCTTGCGCCCAGATAAGGCACCACCACCACGCGCTCCAACGTAGGCAGTCGATACGCGATTTCCGCCACCTTGGCGAGCGCGTCGATGGCCTTGCCGTTGTACCAGTAGCCATCGGCCACGAACAGCACCCTGGGTTCGATCTGTCCGAAACGATCGAGCACCCCCTGCACGCCGAAATCGGGCGAACAGGACGACCAGATGGCGCCGATACTGGCGCTGGCGAGCATCGCCATCATCGTCTCCGGCAGATTCGGCAGATAGCCGGCTACACGGTCACCGGGCTGTACGCCGGCGTGGCGCAGCGCCTGCGCCAGGCGCGAGACACCGGCGTAGAGCTGGGCGTGCGACAGGCGCTGTTCGACCTTGTCCTCCCCCCAGAAGACCATCGCGTCCGCGCGGTCGCGCCGCCGCAGCAGATTCTCGGCGAAATTGAGGCGCGCATCCGGAAACCATTGCGCGCCTGGCATTCTGTCCCCGTGCACCAGCACGCGCTCGCCGCGGGTCGCGGCTTTGACCGCCGCGTACTGCCACAGCGACTGCCAGAACTGCTCGGGCTGATCCACTGTCCAGCGGTAGAAATCCGGATAGGTATTGAGCTTCAGCCCCCATTCGCGGATAGCCGCGCGCGCGAAGGCAGTCACGTTGGCGCCGGCGATGCGCGCCTGGCTGGGTTGCCACAAGGCCGGTTCCAGCCGCGACTGTGGGTTCAAGCCGGATGGAGACCTGCGCTCGCCTGCTGGCATGATTCAGTGTCCGACAATAGCGCGGATCGTATCGGGCAGCGGCACCGATTTTTCCCTGGCGTAGTCCACCCAGACCACTTTGGCGCCGCCCTCGGCGTAGATTTTTCCCCGGTCGTAACTCGGACGCAATTCCAGGTAGGTCTGCAGGCTGCTGCGCCCCACCTCGCCGACGTAGGTCCTGATCTCGACCTCGCCCGGATAGACCAGCTGCTTGATGAAGGTGCAACTCGCATTGACGATGACCGGCCCCTGACCATTGAGCGCCGCACGCGCGCCTATCGCCTCGAACCAGGAAATGCGCGCCTGCTCCATATAGCGGAAATATACCGTGTTGTTGACGTGCCCCATGGCGTCCATGTCGCCCCAGCGTATCGGCATGATTTCTGTATGCACCAGCTTGCGCTTCGTCGCTGCCATGGTTATTGGTGTCGCGGGACAGGGAGTCGCATTATAATTCCCCTCGGCGCGAATATGCACTGCCGCATGCTTTCAGTGCAGCTGACGCGGCCACAATCCGGGGGGAGACATGCAACGCGAAGCGATGGAATACGATGTGGTGATCGTAGGCGGCGGGCCCTCGGGGCTGGCCTGCGCCATACGGCTGAAGCAGCTCGCGGCCGAAAAAGGCCGCGAGACCAATGTCTGCCTGATCGAAAAAGGCTCGGAGATCGGCGCGCACATCCTGTCGGGCGCGGTGCTCGAACCGCGCGCGCTCGACGAACTCTTCCCCGACTGGAAGGCGCTGGGGGCGCCGCTGAATACGCCGGCGGGGGAGGATCGCTTTCTGTTCCTGACCGAAAAGAAGGCGTTCAAGCTGCCCACGCCGCCGCAGATGAACAACCACGGCAACTACATCATCAGCCTGGGCAATCTGTGCCGCTGGCTGGGGCAGCAGGCGGAAGGCCTGGGCGTGGAGATCTACCCCGGCTTCGCCGCAGCCGAAGTGCTCTATGGTGAAGACGGCGCGGTCAAGGGCGTGGCGACGGGAGACCTCGGCATCGGCAAGAATGGCCAGCATACCGAGAATTATCAGCCCGGCATGGAACTGCACGCGAAACAGACGATATTCGCCGAAGGCTGCCGCGGTTCGCTCAGCAAAGTCCTGATGCAGAAATTCAATTTGCGCGAGAACGTCGATCCGCAGGCCTACGGCATCGGCATCAAGGAACTTTGGGAAGTCAAGCCCGAGCGCCACCAGGCGGGCCTGGTAGTCCACACCACAGGCTGGCCGGTGGACCGGCAGACCTACGGCGGATCGTTTCTCTATCATCTGGAGAACAACCAGGTCGCGGTGGGATTCGTCGTCGGCCTGGATTACCAGAATCCCTGGATGAGCCCCTTCGACGAATTCCAGCGTTTCAAGACGCACCCCGCGATCCGCGCTTTCTTCGAGGACGGCAGGCGCATCGCCTACGGCGCGCGGGCGATCAGCGAGGGTGGTTTCCAGTCCCTGCCCAAGCTCACCTTCCCCGGTGGTGCGCTGGTCGGGGATACCGCCGGGTTTCTCAACAACGCCAAGATCAAGGGCATACACACCTCGATGAAATCGGGCATGACCGCGGCCGAGGCCGTGTATGACGCGCTGGCCCAGGATGGCGCCACGGAAGTCTTCGGCTATTCGCAAAAGCTGCGCGATACCTGGATCTGGGACGAACTCTACCGCGTGCGCAACATCCGCCCTTCGTTCCGCTGGGGCTTCTGGGGCGGCATGGTTTATTCGGCGCTGGACACTTTCATATTCCAGGGCAAAGCGCCGTGGACACTGCACAATCACGACGACCACAGCGCGCTGAAAAAAGCAGCGGATTGTCCGAAGATCGACTATCCCAAGCCCGACGGCAAGATCAGCTTCGACAAACTGGGATCCCTGTTCATTTCCAATGTCAATCACGAAGAAAACCAGCGCTGCCACCTGACGCTCAAGGACGAAACCGTCCCGGTGAACGTCAACCTCGCGCTGTACGCCGGGCCAGAGCAGCGCTATTGCCCTGCCGGTGTGTACGAATTCATCAAAGGCGACGATGGCAGCGACAGGCTGCAGATCAATGCGGCGAATTGCGTGCATTGCAAGACCTGCGACATCAAGGATCCGACGCAGAACATCAACTGGGTGGTCCCCGAGGGCGGCGGCGGGCCGAACTATCCCAATATGTGAAGCCTGGGCCCTGGCCCGGCGGCGGCGCCAGGCGCTGGTCCGGGCCGTACCGCCGCGGCCAGCCAGAATACTCTTGCATATGCGAACGTTCGTGCTATTATCTGAATGTGCGCAAAGGACAGAAAACCCGCAGTGCCATCCTGGAGCAGGCGCTGGCCATAGCGAGTCAGCTGGGCTTGTCCGGCCTGACCATAGGCACCCTGGCTGAACGCAGCGGCTTGTCCAAGAGCGGCCTGTTCGCCCACTTCCGCTCCAAGGAAGGGTTGCAGCTCGCAGTCATACAGGGCGTGCGCGAGTCCTACTCGGATCTGGTATTCCAGCCCGCCATGCGCCAGGCGCCGGGCTTGCCGCGGCTGCGCGCCATCGTGGAGAACTGGCTGGCATGGACCGGCAGCGCGAAACTGCCGGGAGGCTGCATCATGATTGCAGCTGCCTTCGAATTCGACGACTGCCCCGGCCCGGTCAGGGAACTGATCTCGCAGAGCCTGCGCGAATTGCGCAAGACACTGGCCCGCGCGATACGCATGGCCGTAGACGCAGCCCAGCTGCACCCCGATACCGATCCGGAACAGCTGGCTTTCGAAATCTGCGCCATCTACTGCGGAGCGCAGCTCGATGCACGCCTGTTCGGCAGTCCCGATGCGCGCCGGCGCGCAATGCTTGCTTTTGAAAACCTGATCGGCCGGGCCGGCAGCGGCAACGCTGCCGCGCATTCGGACGCCGGACTTCCCCCTGCATATGCAGCTGCTGCAACTGCGCCTGCGGCGCGCCCCATCGGATAGTGAACGGCATGGACGCAAAAGCGCAGTCGGATTATCTGGCGAAACTGACCTCTTCGTATTCGCCCATATACGGCCAGGCGATCAGCATCCGGCCGATGCGGCCCGGGGATATCGATATCGAAACCGATTTCGTACGGGGCTGGTCCGCCGAGACCCGCTACAACCGCCTGTTCAGCGCAGGCTCCTACACCTCTCCCGAGCGCCTCAAGGCGATCACGCGCATCGACTATGCGCGCGACATGGCGCTGATCGCCACGTTTATGCTGGAGGGCAAGGAGGAGCAGATCGGCGTCGCCCGCTACGTGCGGCGCGAGGACGACAGGACTTGCGAATTCGCGCTTGCGGTGGCCGATGCCTGGCAGCACCGCGGCATCGGCCGCGCGCTGATGCTGAACCTGATCGACTACGCCGCCGCGGCGGGAATCGAGGCCATGGTCGGCGACGTACTCGCCAGCAATGCGCCCATGCTGCATTTCATGCGTGTGCTCGGCTTCGCGGTCGAAGCTTCGCCCGAAGGCGTGGAAATCCGGCGCGTGAGCAAGCGCCTGACGCCGCCTTGCGCGGAGTCGATTCTGGGAGAAAACCCGCCCGCGGCAAACCCCTAGGCGCGAACTCGCGCGCCTGGCAAGCTGCGCTTGCACCTCAGTACGCCCACTCGAACACCAATCGGCCGAATTTGTCGCTGCGCGGATTCCACAGCCTGGTCACGTCGGTGTAATTGCGCCGCACCAGGCTGAAGCTCAGGGAGAAATCGCCGTAGTGGAAAGCCACCCCGCTCTCGCCCTCGACGATGAGCGGCCGCGCGGGCCCCTTGTCCGGGCTTGAACGGTTGAACATGCCGCCCTGCTGCAGGGCGTTGTATGCCACCGCATCGCCGTGCAGGCGAGCGAACCAGTAAAGGTCGAAATCGTCCTTGCGCTCCCACAACTGCCAGCCGGCGTCGGATTTCACGCCGTCGGCGGCGGCCAGCGCCTCCAGCGGGTGATTGCTGTGCCATTGAGTGAGATAGTTGCTGCGGAATTTTCCGAATCGCAGAGTGACCCCGGCTCCGGCATAGACCTGGATATTGCCGGCGCCGAACTGAAAATGCGGCGTCAGATCGAGGTAGGACAATGGCAGCCATGTGCCGGGAACGTATTCGTAACGGAACACGACGCCGGGCTCGCTGTGTATCTGGGCGCTCCAGCCTTGCGGGATGGGGGAATTGGTGATGTTGCGGTGGATGAAGGTCTGCAGCTGTTCGCCCTGGGCACAGGGCCCGATGCAGCCCAGGTCCAGTCCGTAGCGCCAATAGCGGCCGTCGCTCGCGAACAGTTCGCGGTAAAAGCCGATATACACCCACGCGGCATACGGCCGCTCGTCCGGCGAAAGCTCCTCCGGCGTCAGCTTGATATTGCTGGGCGTATACATGCTGTGGCCCAGATAGAACGTGTAGCTCTTGTGATAGCACAGCTTGCCGTCCGTGCACGCCTCCGTGCTCACCGGATCGAGATTGAAGCCGGGCAGAAAACCTTCGCCCGCATCCGGCGGCTTGCGGTATTGCCTCAGCCCCACGTATTTGTAGCTGTAGCGCACGCCGTCCGTATAGTTGCGGTCGGTCTTGAAAAAAACGTCGTTCTCGTACTCAAAGCGATGCTTGCGCTGGCTCAGCGCCTTTACCTCGTTGAAATCGTCCAGCAGCCTGCCCAAATAGCCCTCAGCGCCGGCAGCGGCGCTGAAACCCGACGCGATGAACGCCACCAACAGGCGCGCCCATCGCAGGCTGGACGCGGGTGGCGCAATGAAACGGGCTCTCACCCGGTCGGCTCGCAAGCGCGCGGCCACGCGATTCACAATACGCCGAAGCGCTGCAGATCGCGCCTCAATGTGGCGGCATCGACGAATTGCTCTGCCGGCAAACCGCAGGCACGCGCGGCGGCAACATAGTCGGGCACGTCGTCGAAGTAGATGCGCCTGCTGCCCGGGGCGCACAGGCTGATCGCGCGCTCGAAGATCTGCCGCTGCGGCTTGGCATGCCCCGTTTCATAGGAAAGCACCAGCTGCCCGAACCTCGCGAGAAAACCGTAACGGCTGCGCACATGTTCGAAATGCAGGGGGTCCGTATTCGACAGCAGCATGAGATCGGCTTTGCCTGCAATGTCCTCCAGCAGGCTCGTCACCTCGCGCTGCTCGGCAAAAATATCGCACCAGATCTGCACGAACTCGGCGTACGGCAGGCGCACGCCCACGCAAGCGCAAAAACGCGCGGCGAATTCCTCCGGGCCGAGGCGCCCGGAATCGAAACCGCGTTTGTCCGCGCCGCTGTGGATGTACTCAAGTGCGACGGCGGCCGGCGCGCCGCCGGCGGTCTCCAGGCGTGCGCAGGCGCGCATGAAATCGACGCTCACGAGTACGCCGCCGAGGTCGAAGATGACCGTGGGGCGCGATGCCGTCCGGTGCGCCGCCATCCGCCGCCCGTGTTTCAGCCGAAATAAGCTGCGCGCACTTCGGCGTTCTCGGCGAGTTCCTTCGCCGTGCCCGAAGCCACCACCTTGCCCTGTGACAGCACGTAGCCGTGGTGCGCTATCGCCAGTGTCTGGTGCACGTTCTGCTCCACCAGCAGCACGGTGATGCCGAGCTGGTTGATGCGCCGGATGACCGTGAAATTCTCTTTGACCAGCAGCGGCGACAAGCCGAGCGAGGGTTCGTCGATCAGGAGCAGCCGGGGCTCGCCCATCATGCCGCGGCCGATCGAGAGCATCGCCTGCTCGCCCCCCGACATGGTGCCGGCGAGCTGGGCCGAGCGCTCCGCCAGGCGCGGAAAGATCTCGAACACCTGCTCCAGGCGGCCGGCGATCTTGGCGGCGTCGCTTTGCTGGTAGGCACCCAGGCGCAGGTTCTCGATCACCGAGAGCTTGGGAAACACCTTGCGCCCTTCGGGGATGCAGGCGATGCCGGCGGCGATCACGCGGTGCGTAGGCATGCCGGCGAGATCGGCGCCGTCGAACAGCACGCGGCCGCGGCGCGGCGGCGTGAGCCGCAGGATGGCGCGTATCAGCGTGCTCTTGCCCGAGCCGTTGGAGCCGAGGATGCAGGTAATGCTGCCCGCCTGCACCGCGAGCGACACGTCCTCGAGCACGTCCGCCTTGTCGTAGCCGGCAAAAACGTTCTCGACGCAAAGCAGGGCCGCCATGCTCACTCGGTCCCCAGATAGGCTTGCTGCACCTCGCGGTCGGCAGCGACCTCGGCGTAGGGGCCTTCGCAGATCTTCTGGCCGAAGTTGAGCACGATGCAGCGCTCGGTGATGCGTTCGATCACGTTCATCTCGTGCTCGATGATGATGACCGAGAGGCCGGGCATGTTTTCGCGCACTACCAGGATGTCGTCCATCAGTTCGCGCGTTTCTTCCTGCGTCATGCCTGCCGAGGGTTCGTCCAGGAGCAGCAATGTCGGCTGGCTGATCAGGGCGCGGCAGATCTCGATGCGGCGCCGGTCTATCATGTTGACGCTCCCCGCGGACTCGAACAGGCGCGCGGCGAGCGGCCGGCTGAAAGTGCGCACCAGCGCCTGCGCCTGGGCGTATTGCTCCTCGAACTGGCGGCGGAAGGCCTCACGCCGGATGAGGTTGAACCACAGGCCGTGATCGAGGCGGCGGTGGTTGCCGATCATGAGGTTGTCGAAAATAGACAAGGGCAGGCACAGGCGCGAGCGCTGGAAGGTGCGCGTCACGCCGGCGCGGTAAATTTCCTGCGCGCTCATGCGCGCGAGGTCCAGGCCCTGGTAGTCCACCCTGCCCTCGCTCGCCTGGTAGATGCCGGTGATCACGTTGAAGAACGTGGTCTTGCCCGAGCCGTTGGGCCCGATCAGGCCGAGTATCTCACCCTTGATCACGTTCAGGCTGAGCTGGTTCAGCGCCACCAGGCCGCCGAAGCGCATCGACAGGCTCTCGCACGCCAGCAGCGTGTTGTTCATGGCTTCCAGCCTGGAAGATAGTTGCGCACCTGGCGCGGCATCAGCCCCCCGGGGCGGAACAGCAGGATCAGTATCACCAGCCCCGCGTAGAGCAGCAGGCGGTATTCCTGGATGAACTGCAGTTTCTCCGGCAGCACCAGCACGATGGCGGCCGCCACGGTGAGGCCCCAGGGATTGCCGATGCCCCCGAGGATCACGATGGACACCAGGATCAGCGAATCGCCGAAGGTGAAGGCGTTCGGCGCGACGAATCCGGTCATCATCGCGTACACCGCGCCGGCCAGGCCGATGAGAAAGTTGCCCAGGGTGAACGCGGTTATCTTCCAGCGCGCCACGTCGATGCCGAACGCGGCGCTGGCGGTCTCGTCCAGCCGCACCGCGTCCAGGCTGAGGCCGATCCAGGAGCGCTCCAGCCGCCGCACCAGCATGAAGGCGACAGCCGCCATGGCGAGCGCGAGCAGCACGTAATTGGCGTAGAACGAAATCTCGATATCGCCGATCTGCAGGCCGTCGTTGAGCGTCCAGCCGAAGATTTCCATCCCCTGCACTTTCATCCCCTGCGGCCCGCCCAGTGCGTCGTTCACCTCGATGAACACGCGGAACAGGATGCTGAAGGCGATGGTGACCAGCGCCGCGTAATGCCCGGAGGTACGCAGTACCGGCAGGAGCAGGAGCGAGCCTATGGCCGCCGCCATGACGCCGCCCGCGAGCACCACCAGCAGGTGCGGCAGCGCGGTGTGCCCGGTGAGCACCGCCGCGGTGTAGCAACCGATGCCGAAAAAGGCCGCCCCCGCAAAATTGACCACCCCGGCATAGCCGAACTGCAGGTTCAGGCCCAGGCAGACCACGATGTAGAGCAGCACCGTAGTCAGCATGAGCAGCGGAAAATGCTGGTCGTAGAACGCCGCGGCGAGGATCAGCACCCCGGCCACTACCGCGGC